>NZ_JBQFZP010000002.1:0-482551 GCF_056542305.1 Ruegeria sp. AD9 | reverse complement strand
GTCTCGGTCCCATCATGGCTGATCCCTCCCTTTAGGAAGAATTGAATCAGCAACTTACCAACCGATCAAGCCCGAGTTTTTCAACAAAATATCCGCGAAGCAGACGCTCCACCAAATTTGCCGACTGTCCGCTTCGAGCCCAAACTAACGGATGCTGCGACACGCACGAAAGGCGGCTTACAAGCGCGGTATGCGATGCGATTAAGAACACTGATCAATAGGTCAAAGAGACAACATGATCGATCAAGAGCAATGAAAAAGAGTTCTTGCTACTTATAATAAGCTGATTAACCAGCGAGGGTTGCCGGGTGTACTTGTAAAACCCGTACGCGTGGAATGGTGTGGTCACGAAATGGCGGATCGTGAAAAAAAATCGCCCTATTGATCATCAAGGAGCTTCAGAGGAGATTTGCAGCGTCACATCTGCACGAACCAAAGATCCTGATACAGGGGTGCGGTGCAAAGATTTATCCCGGTGAAGCCATAGAACAGACCTCTAGTCTGACTGATCAGTCATAGATTTCTACCGACAGCGCATCCATCGCATATGAGGTTTCGATATTTGCCTGGCCGTCCACGTAATTGAGTGACTGGGACCTGCTCAGTGCCCGCATTTCCCCGCTTATCCAAACCGGCTTATATAACTCATCGATTTCGAAGCCTTGTTCGTATCGCACGTAAACCATCTGATTGGCTGGAGGTGCTGGTGTGTGAATGCAGGCTCCAACTGTCGGAACCAGAAGGAATTCGACCGCCTTCTGGTCGACAATATCCAGGGGAAGGAGATAGCCGGGAAGGCGCACGTTCTCTCCCAAAAGGTCAAGGTTCGGTTCGCGCGCGGCAATCAACCGTTGGTTCATCACAATTTCGCGTTGTTCAAACAACCAATCTGGGTCAAGGCCTTGAGATACGAGTCCTTCGCGGATCTGAAACGCTTCTGCGCGCTTCTCGTCATCCGCAGTGTCCGCATGCAGAACCTCAATCCGATAAAGCATGGCCAACGCATTGACCTGAGAATATTCTAGGGTGGCAAAAGGATCGTGGTAGGGCCGCTCTTCAGGAAGGAGATCCTGCCAACTTATGTTGCGCGGATCCGCTGCTAGAAGAGGCCCCGCAATCGCAAGGGCGAATAAGATATTCAGAAAATGCGCAATGGTTTTCATTTCAGCGGATCCTCTTATTCAAAGCCGCACCAACAGTCCGTCTGATAGCGTCATACGGTACACCCTTAACGCAGGTATAATACTGGCAAGAAGACCAGAGCAGAAAACGATGGCTATGAGAAGAACCTCGCGAAAACTCGGCAGGCCAACACCGATGCGAAGCCCAAAATTTGCGGCAAGAATCGGATCTATCACGCGCGTGAGAGCGCTGAGCGCGATTACTCCAAGCACGATACCGGCCGACAACAATAAAACGGCTTCAAGCAAGATCAGGGAAAAGACGCCGGCAGGTGTTGCGCCCACGGATCGAAGGATCGCAAATTCACGCCGCCGGTTGTCGAGTGAAGCAGACAACATGACCACCATGCCGATCATTCCAGCCACTGCCACAGCGCCTGCCATCAGACGCAGCGCAGTCTCGGCCGTACTGGTAATCGACCAAAGCTGCAACAGCGCAACATTAGGAAGAACAGCGGTCAGTGCCTCGTCGCGATGGTCTGCCAGTTGCCGTTGAACTGAAAGCACCGCCGTTTTTTCCTCCAGCCCGGCAAAAATCGCGTTGATGGTCCCCGGTTCATGATCATGGCCATCGTGATCGTGCCCGTCAGAGGTCGTGACAGTTTGCCCCTCGTCTTCATGGCCGCTTCCGTGAGCATGACGGTCGTCATGTTCCTGATGCCCTTCTTCGTGCTCGTCAGGCTCGTCTAACTCCACATGGTCATGGTCTTCGTGTTCTCCGGCGACTTCTGGTGCTTCGATCAAAACGAATGGGTCCGCAACCTCTGATGCAGGTTCTTCGTGCAAGGCGTCAAAACCCTCGAGTGAGACAAAAACCATTCTGTCGACGGCCGTCCCGGTATGCCCCAGCACGCCGGTCACTGTGAATGGCGCTTCGTCGTGCACATCAAAGGCGACTTCCCCTGAGCCATGGGCATTCACGATTTCAGTACCTGACGTGTACCCGAAAGCCTGAGCAACTTTTGCTCCAATCACTGCGCCATCTGGAGATTTAAACGGAACACCTTCAGCAAATATCAGTTGCCGGCCGCCACTATGACGAAAGTGGTCAAAATATTGCTCGGACGTTCCTATCACGGGATATCCTCGGTGGTTGTCACCCATCATGATTGGCACTGTCCAGCTTATCTGGGGCAGATCTTCGATCATCTCGTAGCTGTCCCAGCTGATACCAGCGCCAGTTGTGCCGACACCAAAAACCGTTGCCATCAGGATCTGCACATCGTTTCCGCGTGCCGCAATGATCAGGTCGATCCCTGATGCAGAATTGGCAAAACCCGCTCGTGCCTCTGTTCGCAGTCGTTCAACCCCAACAATCAAAGCCACGCTCAAGGCAATGCTAAGAACAGTCAACGCAGCGATAAAGCGGCGATTGAGAAGGCTTTTATAACAAAGATTGAACATCACGTTTTGCCCGCGTTCAGCATCGGCAAGTCAACGCTCCGATCGAAGTGTTTTTCCAGGCTGCGATCATGGCTGACAAATAACAAACTTGCCCCTGATGCTTTGCATTCCTTCAACAACAACTGGACAAACGTGTCTTTCGCTTCCTCATCCAAAGCCGAGGTGGGTTCATCCGCCAAAACTACTTCAGGCGCCCCTATCAGAGCACGCGCCGCCGCAACGCGTTGTTGCTGCCCAACACTCAGTGCGCTGGCAGGTCGATTGATGAGCTCAGTATCCTCAAGACCCAGCTCACTTAGCAACCGTGTGGCGGTAGCCTTGGGGTCTGGCCCCGACCGATTGCGACGTCGCGCTGAAAACCGGCAGGGCAGCAACGTGTTTTCAAGCGCACTGAGCCAAGGCAAGAGATTGAAGACCTGGAAAACAATCCCCAAATGATCCACACGAAAACGGTCACGATCACCTCCGGCCAAAGCCCCGACATCCGTGCCTGCAACGCGAACCGCGCTTTGCGGTACATCGATCACGCCAGCAATTGCCGAAAGCAATGTGGTCTTTCCGCTGCCACTGGGGCCTTTCATAAACACACTTTCCCCGGCCTCAAGATCGAAGCTAGCGACTGAGAGAACCGGGTCAGGTTGACCGGGCCACCGAAACACCAAGGATTTGAGCTCTACAGTTTTCATTGATGACACAGATGCTTTGGCTTGGTTTTTCAAAGATAATTGAGCTTCTTGGTGACCCAGAAAAGGATCTCTGCCAAAACACCAATGGCTCCGGCCTCGTCTGTCTTGACCAAAGCTGTTCCTGACGTTCCAAATTGCAAGTAATTTATGTCTGCATCTGCAGGTAGTTCAACCAATACGATGTAGCTGGATATCCCGGTTAGTTCGCGCAATGAGGGAAGGCCTGACCTTAGATCAACAGTACCTTCGACAGTTCCGACCGGAAAATCGGAAATACGGCCGGTAATTTCTCCGCCGGGTTCCGTTCTAAATGCAAGCCGGATTTCGTCACCGACCGAAACATTGGCACGACTGGATTGGGGCAGAGTAGCAATTACTGCAAAGTCTCCGGGTTCGACAAAAGTTATTGCCCCTTGTAGCGGAGTGGCGCGGTTACCTGGTCGTAGTGATACAGCCGTGACAACGCCGTTTCCCGGCGCTTTTACAACTGTTTGCTCTAAATCCCAAAGAGCTTGCGCAAGTGTCTGTTCGGCCTCCACAACACCTGCGTCACGCCCGTCGATCTTCGCGGCGATACGCCGCTCAAGGCTTGTCTTCCGGGCTTCTGCTGCGCGGATATTCGCGGTCAACTGGTCGATGGTTGAGACAGCCTCTTGCAGTTGGAACGTGGTTGATGCCCCGCGTTCTTCCAAACGGATGATGTCATCACGACGCTGAATTCCGAAAATCAGCTGAGCAGTCAGGGATTCAATCTCGGCCTCGGCAGCTGATAAATCTGATAACAGTTGATCGGCAGATGACTTTGCAGTTTCCAAGACAGCTTCGAGCCGGGAAACCTCGGCTTTGAAAACCTCATTATCTATCCGGAATAGGGTCTCGCCAATTGCAACTTCCTGGTTTGGCTCCACAACGATTTCTGTAACCGTGCCCGCCACGTTCGGAGCAATATTCGTCGAAACACCCTGAATGGATACCGGGCCAGTCGGAGTTGTGTGGTTCAGCGCACCGATGACCACCAGAGCGATAACACCGGCTACACAGTAAACCAGAGTTTTCCAGAATCCATTCCAGGGGAGAAGGTGAAACTTGGAAAAGACCAGCCAGACTATTCCAAAGTAGAGGCCAAGTACGATTAACAAGACTTCATTCCTTCGTGATGTTTCCGGAAAGTTCGAACGACCACCCAAACTTACGAGTGATCGCCCTGTTTGTAATGATGACTTAGTTGTCACCTTGCTCTTCCAACACTTTGCGGTTGGCTTCACGATGGCGCCATGCCGCGCCCATACTCTCTTTCAGATTTTCGGGAAGCACTTCCAGAGGAACAACAAGGTCGTCATCAACTGGCCACTCTGTCAGCAGCTCAGGATGATATCCCTCGGGATAGTACAGCTTAGGATCGATCTCCATATCCCGCACGTAGGGTTCTTGAATGTCTTCGCGCCGGTGGGGCGGCTTCGGCACGATCAACTGACCATTGCTAAAGTCAAACTGCGGCGCTCGTGAGTTTGGAAACTCGGGCAATATGCCTTCGCGAACCCATATCTGATCTTTGGTGACGTTCACAACGATCCCGTCAGGCGCTCCAAAGTGATAGGGGCCTTTCCAGTGCTCTCGGATCTCCGCTACGGTTTCCTCGATCTGATAGGGGTCATAGCTCATGTGAGTGTTCATCAGAAGCCTGGGTTGCACCAGATTGGCAATGTAGCCGGCCGCATAGCTGGGCGTGTGATGGGTGTCGACGGTATACCGCCCGAGGAAAGGCGGCACGCCTTGAACTCCGGATGAGATTTCGATGATTTCCTGTTGCTGTTCCGTTACGAAGACATCGCAGCCTTTGGCGAAAGGAATGTCGATCATGTTGGGTCGACCGTCACCTGTCCAGATGAAGCACATGCCATTCCAGTCCATCCGGTATCCGGACGCACCGTCCTTGGCATGGCTTCTTTGCCAGTGTGTGACTTTGACCCCGTCTTCATCATAGATCACGCCACCATTGTCACGGAAATCAAATTCGTTGACTTCGATGTCCCAACCTTTGCCAACGGGAAAGACGCTGAACGCATCCCGGTGCCAGCCGGTCATCATTTTCATGCCTTCTACCATCGTTGCGGTGCCGTACTCCTTGGTGCGGCCGGATGGGCCGTGGACCGTCAACTGCTCGTGCCATCCACCTGCCCAGGTTCCGAACATCCACAGGTACGGCAGCCCACCAAAGTGGTCCACGTGCAGGTGCGTGATGAATACATCGGTAATTTCATTCAGTGCATATCCACTGGCAATGATGTTCGCTGGTGAGCCCTCACCAATGTCAAACATGAAAATCTTACCGTTACCCAGCTCAACAAGAATCGCTGTGTTCATTTGCCCAGGGCGAATGAACGGGGCAGATCCCATGAAGATAATTCTCATCTCGTTGGGCTGTACATCTTCTGTGCGTGGGAACCAGTTCGCCGCACTTTTCAACCACGGTTGAGGAGAGATGCCCTCAAAGGTCAGACCCTCTTTCCAACGTCCCATTGGGACGCCGCCAGTCAGTGCAGCCTCAATATCTTCTTGGGATGAGGGCTCCTGTACCGGAGGAGCCTGACCGAACGCATTTGTGGCGAACAATGTCGCTGCGACGGCGAGTGCGCTGAGTGACTTAATTGACTTCCTCTGTCTGTCTTGCAGCATATTTTCAGTCCTTTGTTCGAGCCTGGGTGAATATGGGAGCCACTTCTGAAATGGCTTTCGGGACAATCTCTGAATTAGTGAATCGAGAGAGATGCTCGGCGATTTCCTCGGCCAGCCCGTTTAGGCTTTCGGTGACAGGATCGATCAGACATGGTGACGTCTGCTCATTGACCTTCCGGACCCTCTCCAACTCGGTTGAGAGCAACTCGAAGTCACCGCAAAGTGCCTCGAATCCACGATGGTTCTTTCGCATGACGCGGATGCGGCTGATTTGGTCCGGAAAAGCGAGCTCTAGTAAGTTGATGTCCGTCATTGCCCTGGCGCCTAGTCCATCTCTGGGCACTAGGCTGAGGGCACATCGCGCGACGCGGAAGGGTTACACCGTGAAATTAGGGTGACATTCAAATATTCATTTGACAGTATAGAGTTGAAAATACAGAGAAACTTGAAGTTTCAGATGCCCGACAGAGAATTGACCCTTGATCCGGAACGTCACGCGACCCGTGTGAAGTACGCGCTGGACCAGGTATTGGCGAGTGACATATTTGGCAAGGCGGAACGCCTTCGGAATTTTCTGAGCTACGTTGTCGAAGAAGCCATTGCGGGTAGATCCGAGGCTATTCTTGGCAAAACAATCGCTCAGGATGTTTACTTCAAGAGTTTTGCCAGTGATGACGGCCACATCAACGTTGTTCGTGTGGATGCGGGGCGGTTACGGCGGAAACTTCAGCAGTACTATGAAACGGCAGGTGCTGGAGACGATCTGCGCATTCACATTGATAGCGGCGGCTACGCACCTTGGTTCGAGGACCGCTCTGGTACAATTCAGAGCAATGTCGATCATACGCCATTCAGGCCAGGATTACCCTGGCGGATTGGCATCCCTGCTGTCACCATAGCGATCATTGCTCTTGCTTACGTCTTGGGCGGGCGCATGGAACAGGTTGTTGATCTCAACCCAAAGACATCTGCGCGCTCACTTGAGCGAAAGGCTCTATCCGCTAAATCACCCGCTGCAGTACAGGCGTCAAATTACTGCGATCAAGCTCGGGGCCTGCTCTTTCCAATCGCAACTATCGATAACCAGATCCTGGCCAGCGACATTTTTAGAATGGCAATAAATGAGGCTCCCGATTTTTACTGTGGATATGCCGGATTGGCCCATAGTCTGGGAACCCAGGCTCTACTAACGCGAGGCGAGGAAGAGCGTGACGCGCTGATACTGAATTCAGGAAAAATGGCACAGAAAGCTGTGGATATTGCGCCCTCAAACGGCTGGAGCCAATCGGCAATGGCATGGGTGTCTTACGTTTCTGGCGACTATGACAGCGCATTGGACTATTCAGCACTCGCCCAGTCGCTTCGACCCAATGACGGAAACGTTCTGGACTTTCGCGGCGTGATACTACTGGTTATGGGTCGCTTTGAAGAAGCGTATGACGTCAGCGACCCAAGCCACCCCAGAGAGATGGGAAGTCATCGGTTTGCCCACAGGAACATTCACGCGGTTGCCAGTTTTCACATCGGTGAGTTTAGGGAAGCAATCGCGTCCTTGAAATTTGCGAGTGACAATGGTGACCCCGTCAGTGCACTGTCTTTGGTATTTTTGGCGGCTTCCTATCAAAGGTTGGGCGAAGCCAAAGACGCACATGCAACCTTGAATCAACTGAAACAGTCGTGGCCAGAGTTCAGGCCAGATCTTGTTCTAGCAGCATTTTATTCCAGTCCAAATCTATCGGACGAAGTGATTTCAGCCTTAACAGATGCGGGATGGCGGTTTTAAGATATTCCTTTTCGAGCCATGGCTGGAAACAGGCACATTTGCGTAATGTGTGTTTTACCGCCAACACAAGAGAACATATCTTGGTAGTGTTAATGTACGCCGAAAGCGGTCATCGGAATTTGTTGTAGCTAACGGCGGAATTGTCGAAGGTTTTTCGATGCGGGCCGCGGCGCATCGTTGGCGTTCGTGTGTAACCCGGCCCGCGTTGAATAACCTGACAAGGAGGAAGCCGCGGGAGGCTGGGCGGCGTCTATGGGGAAAGTATGCTGCGGGTGATTGCGGGAGCCGGTTCTGAGCGCCGACCAGGCAGGAAGCGCCGGTTGGGGGCGGTTATCCAGCGGGCTGTGTTCGCGCGTTCCGGGTGCCGTCGGAGCCGTTGACCGGGTGATTGCGGGCTAACCACAGGACCGGGCGTACCGGGGGCGTTCCGGAAAACGAATTGGAACCGGGGTAGTCTTCGCGGCATGGACGGGCGTTTCGTCATGCGGCCTGCTCCCTGGGTGGCGCACGGCTCATCGGTTTTTGCCCGCGCCGGAAAATTTCCACGATGCGCATCGGGCCGCCGCAGCAGGGGCACGGCTCGCGCAGGGTGAGCGGAGCGGTCTCAGCAGTCTCCTGCGTTTCCTGTTCGGCCAGTGTCTGCACAAGCAAGTCGCGGATGCGGGCGATGGTGGTCTTGCGGGTGGCGCCGGCCAGCAGGCCGTAGTGGCGGATACGGTGAAAGCCGTCGGGCAGGACGTGCAGCAGGAACCGGCGGATGAATTCGCCGGTCTTGAGCCGCATCACCTTCATCCGGTCGCCGCGCTTGATACGGTAATCCTTCCAACGGAACGCAACGGTCTCGGCATCGGCGCTGACAAGGCGGTGGTTCGAGATCGCAACGCGGTGGGTGTATCGGCTGAGATAGGCGAGGACAGACTCGGGCCCGCCGAAGGGCGGTTTGGCGTAGACGACCCATTTGGTCTTGCGGAGCGGGGCGAGGCAGGCGGCGAAGGCCGCGGGATCGGCCAGTCTTTTCAGATCACCGAAGAACTGAAGCTGCCCTGCCTTGTGCAGCGCCGACAGCCCTTCCAGGAACAGGCGCCGGAACAGCCGGGCCAGGACGCGCACGGGCAGAAGGAAACCAGGGCGGCAGGCGATCCAGCGTGTAGCGTCAGGTGACAGGCCGCCGCCGGGCACGATCATGTGGACATGCGGGTGGTGGGTCAGCGCCGAACCCCAGGTATGGAGTACAGAGGTCATGCCCACGCGGGCGCCAAGGTGCCGGGGATCGGCGGCGATGGTCGTCACGGTCTCGGCTGACGCTCGGAACAGCAGGCCGTAGACCGCCGTCTTGTTCCAGTAGGCGATCCGTGCGATCTCCGCCGGCAGGGTGAAGACCACATGGAAATACTCCACCGGCAGCAGGTCATCGGCCCGTGCTGCCATCCAGTCGCGCGCGGCCGGCCCTTGGCACTTCGGGCAGTGCCGGTTCTTGCAGGAATTGTACGCGACATGCCGGTGACCGCATTTGGCGCAGGCTGCCACATGCCCGCCGAGCGCCTCGGTCCGGCAGGCTTCAATCGCCGACATCACCCTGAGTTGGGTGAGGCTGACATGCCCGGCATTGGCCCGCCGCCATGCGGGACCATGGGCGCGAAAGATGTCAGCGATCTCAAGCCGCGGGCGGGGCACCACCCTGGTCCGCTACTCCCGGCTTCGATCCTGCAGCTTGGCCAGCGTCTCGTAGGGGCTCGCCGTGTCACGGATCAGCTTCGTGGCGACATGTGTGTAGCGCTCCGTTGTTTCGAGTTTGGCATGCCCGAGCAGGACCTAGATCACCCGCACATCCGTACCGGCCTCCAGAAGGTGCGTCGCGAAGCTATGCCGCAGCGTGTGCAGCGTGCTGCCCGGCTTCTTGATCCCCGCGATGTGCTTTGCCGAGCTGAAGGCGCGGTGGAGTTGGCGCGACGAGAGGGGGTTGATCTTGGGCTTGCCCGGAAACAACCAGCCCTCAGGCCGCGCCTCGCGCCAATACTCGCGCAGCAGGTTCAGCAATCCCGGCGACAGCATGACCTTCCGGTCCTTCCGCCCCTTGCCCTGTTCGACATGAATCAGCATCCGGTCGCTGTCGATATCGCTGACCTTGAGATTGCAGACTTCCGAGGCCCTGAGCCCGGCACCATAGGAGATGCTCAGCGCCGCCCGGTACTTCAGCCCCGGTCCTGGCGCGACCCGCAGCAGTGCCGCTACTTCCTCGGCGCTGAACACCACGGGGAGCTTGCGCGGCTGGGTGCGGAACTGCATGTGCCGCTTCATCTCGCCCCGCCCGCAGGTGTCTGACGTCAGCGCCTACCGGACAGATTTAGGGGTTTGAGCAACGGAGGATTTCTGGTTCATCGAAGCCATTATGGAGCGAAGATGAATAAGAAATCCGGAACATCAAAGGATGCGGCTGACAAGCTGGTCCGAGGCATCAAACGCAAGACACGCAAGCATTACTCTGCTGAAGAGAAGATCAGGGTCGTGTTGGCAGGGCTGCGTGGTGAAGAGAGTATCGCTGCGCTTTGCCGCCGTGAGGGGATTGCCGAGAGCCTGTATTATTCCTGGTCGAAGGAATTCCTTGAAGCTGGGAAGAACCGTCTGGCGGGTGATACAGCACGACAGGCGACATCACCTCAGGTTAAGGAACTACGGTCGGAATCCGCAGCCTTGAAAGAGGTCGTCGCGGAGCTGACTCTTGAGAACAGATTGCTCAAAAAAAGCATGATCGGGGATGGGGAGGACGACGCATGAGATATCCCGCCTCCGAGAAGCTTGAGATCATCCGCACTGTGGAAGCCTCGCATTTGTCGGTGAAGCAAACGCTGGCGATGCTCGGCATCCCCAGCAGTACCTACTACGATTGGTATGCGCGCTGGAGCGACGGTGGCCTTGATGCGCTGGCTGACCGTTCGCCGCGCCCGCGGTCAGTTTGGAACCGCATACCGCACGACACCCGCGAGGATTTTGTCGCGTTCGCGCTCGACCACGAAGACCTGACGCCTAGGGAACTGGCGGTCAAATATACTGACGAGAAGCGATATTTTGTCTCCGAGTCATCGGCTTATCGCATCCTCAAGGCCGAGGATCTGATCACCGCGCCAGCCCATGTGGTGATCCGCGCAGCCGATGAGTTCCGAGACAAGACAACCAGACCGAACGAGCTCTGGCAGACCGACTTTACCTATCTCAAGGTCATCGGCTGGGGCTGGTTCTATCTCAGCACAATCCTTGACGATTACAGCCGATACATCATCGCCTGGAAGCTTTGCACGACGATGAAGGCCAAGGATGTCACTGACACGCTGGAGCTGGCGTTGGACGCTTCGGGCTGCAACAGTGCGACCGTCGTGCACAAGCCAAGACTTCTCAGTGATAATGGCTCATCCTATGTTGCCGCCGATCTGGCTGATTATCTTGAGGATAAAGGCATGGATCATGTTCGTGGTGCGCCGCACCATCCGCAGACCCAGGGTAAGATTGAGCGCTGGCACCAGACGATGAAGAACCGGGTTCTCTTGGAAAACTACTTCCTGCCCGGCGACCTGGAGCGCCAGATCAGCGCCTTCGTCGATCACTACAACAACCACCGCTACCACGAGAGCCTGAGCAATCTGACGCCCACCGACGTCTACTACGGACGAGGCCCGAAGATCCTGAAGATGAGAGAGGAGATCAAGAAACAGACAATCAGAAAACGCCGGTTGCAGCACCAATCCGCTGCCGCCTAAACTGAAACAGAAATCGAACCAGAGCCTCCGTTACCAAAACGCATCCGCTTGCCGGAAAACTCTGACGACGGACAATCTCGCCCCGCCCGCAGGTCGTCTCGAAGAAGAACCTCAGCGCAATGATGCGGGCGTTGTAGGTCGGCGGCGTGACACCGCAGTCGGTCATGTGAAGCTGGTAGGCGCGCAGATCGTCCGGCGTCGCGGTGTCCGGCGACCGTCCCAGAAACGCTGCGAAGTCCTTGATCGCCCGGATGTGCGACTTCTGAGACTTGTCACCCAGCCCCTTGATCCGCATGTCCTCGATCATCCGCTCGCGCAGCGGCGTTGTTCTCTCCTCCGCCATGGGAACCTCCTGTCTTTCGATTGAGAGGTCCCAATCGTCAGACAGCCGCGCCCATTCCCAAATGCACAGGGGTCAGATCAATGCAAAACGCCTGCCACAGGCTCCAATGCCGCGCGAGCGGCTTCGTCCATTGTGGTTGCGAGCGGTCATTGGGGCCGCTCTCAGGATTGGTCCGACATCGGCCCTCCCAGTACTATTCAACGAGTTTTCAAGCTTGACGCTGAGGTTCTACCGCCGTCTGATCCGCTCGCGACGGCGCTCGCGACGTTCGATGTTTATCTGATGATCATGGCCTAGCGCCCGATAGAACCCCACTCCCTTGGACCAGTTCACAAAGTGGGCAAAGCTGTCGACCTGATCGTCGTTGCGTCCGCGTGGAAAGGACTGAAGCTCCCGTTTGAACGCTGCCAGCCAGGGTGCATCTGCAGGCAGATAAACCTTGCCCTCTTCGACAGGACCGCAAGCGGACTGGAACCGGGTTTCCTTGTCCTTGTCGGGTTTAATGCGTTCGTAGCGCCGACGGTCATCACGAAACAATTCGTCCAAAAGAGGTTTGCCGGAGGCCGCATCTTCGATCAGGACACGATCGGGATCCCAACGGTCGACAAGTTGCAGTGCCTTGGCTTTCAGGTCTGGGTAGTCTACCTGCCCGCGCCAGACGTCGAGAAGGTACCACCCATTTTCGCGGAACCCCCAGGTTGTACAGACAGAGAAATCAGACCGGGGGTCTGCCGACATGCCCGTATCCCAGCTCTGAACCACCAGTTGGAACCAGCGGCGATCTTCGATGGTCTCGTAGGTGCCAAACCACTCCCAGCGCAAGGGCGACCCGTCGGGAGCAATGGGGTTCTGCTGATACTGGCAATTGAACACGGCCGCGCCCATTTCGCGACGCTTGGTATCCAGCGTTTGCTGATCCAAACGGGACGGGCACAGGAGATCACCCGGTTTGCGGCGCATGACCCTTCCACGCCCAAGAGGAACCACCTCATGGTCTTCGGCGATGGCAGGCAGATTCAGATGCCGATAAGTCCCGCGTTCGAGCAGATAACCCGGCGGATCCATCTCGTGCAACCGTTGCGCAACCATAACCACACGCCCTTCGGCCGGATTGTCGAAGCGCGACAACAAGGTCCCCTCAATGAACTCCTGCGCCTTGACCAGCTCGGCTTCGGAGCCGGCATCTCCGGCTTTCAGCAGGTCATCGATGATGATGTAGTCCGCGCCATGACCGGTGACAGAACTTCCAATGGAGACAGCCTTACGGCTGCCTCCCTTTGTAGTGCGGATTTCTTCTGAGGTGTTGCCCTTTTTAGCCAAGACCGTTTCAGGGAACATTTCCCGGTACCAGCGCGCAGACATGATCCGACGACAATCTTCAGAATGTTTGCGCGCCAGATCCAACCCATAGCTGGCAACGATGATCTTGGCGCTGGGGTTATGACCGAGAAGATAAGCGACATATGCAACGGCCACGGTGACCGATTTCAGGCAACGTGGCGGGATGTTGATGATCAGTCGCTTGTTTTCGCCTCGACGGACATTGTCCAACTCATGGCACATAGCACGCACATGCCAGGCCGGATCAAAGCCGCGGTCAACCCCCTGGTGCAGCGTGCCAAACACACGCCACACGAAGGGAAAGAAATTGTCCCGGCAAACCTCGCGAGCGGCTTGCACGACGATTTTTGGATCAGGAGTCGTCATCTTCCGCCTCCTCGTTTTCCAGATCACCGTCACCGTCCAGTTGGCTGGAAAAGAAATCCCGGAGGATGTCGTAGTCGACAGCGTCCGGCTCAACCGCACGGACGCTTTCTTGCGCGTCCAATTCACTTGCGTTGAACAGATCTGTGTCCAGCTTAAGCAGCGCCATCAACAACTTCGTGTCGCCCTTCAACGCGCCTGCTGTGAACCGCTTGGCAACTGCCTCCGCCTTGGAAATCCGGATTTCGTGGCTGCCTTCGCGAACCGTAATCTTGGTTTCCAATTCGCGTTTCAAGCTGGCATTCACCCCTTTGGCACCTTTCGGCCGCCCTTTCGGATTGCCAGAGCGGCCTTTATTGAACCGGGTCGCTTTGGGCGGTTTGCCGTAGCCCACTTCGTAGTCTTTCGTATCGTCAGACATGATCCGCCTCCAGCTCTGAAGTGGCATCGGTTGCCGCAGAATGCGCATCGAACGTCTGGCCGGTCACCGCGTGCACGGCGTTCTCACCAGTCATCTCCTGCCAACGGCGGATGGCGACATCGACATAGGCCGGGTCGAGCTCAATGAGCCGCGCCCGCCGCCCGGTTTTCTCTGCTGCCAGCAAGGTCGCCCCGGACCCGCCAAAGGCGTCTAAAACAACATCGCCGCGATGGCTCACATCCATGATGCCAGCCGCCACCAAAGCTGTCGGTTTCACCGTGGGATGATCTGAGAGGTCCGCCTCGCGCCCCGCCCCAAAGCTGTTCACACCGGCGTAATCCCAGACATTGGTCCGGTTGCGCCCGTGTTTGCCCAGCTCGACGTTGTTGATGTGCGGCGCACCAGGCTTCTTGAAAATGCAAATCAACTCATGCTTGGAGCGATAAAGGCTGCCCATGCCTCCGTTCGTCTTATTCCAGACGCAGAGATTGATGAGGTCCAATCCAGCTGCCTTGCCCACTGCAATCAGTTCTTCGATATGACGCCAGTCCATGCAGATCATTGCAATACGCCCGTCTGGCAGACGGCCAAACAACTGTGTGATCACGCCTGAAAGAAAGCCGCGGAACTCGCTATCCGACATTTCCCCCGACGCCATGGCAAACTCGCGGTGTTCGGCGCTATTGCCGGACCGCACATGCCCATTGACCGGCACGTTATAAGGAGGATCGGTGAAGACCATCTGCGGGCGCTCGCCTTCCAGCAAGGTGTCGTAGCTCTGGGCTTGAAGGGCATCCCCGCAGAAGATGCGATGATCTCCGAGAACCCAGAGGTCGCCCGGCTCCGTGACTACGGGTGCCGCAGAGTCCGGCGTCTCAACAGTTTCCGCTACAGATTCCGTCACCTCACCGACGCTGTCGATAATGATGTCGATCTCCGGAGTTTCGAACCCTGTGATGTCCAGATCAAAGTTCAACTCGCCATCAAGGCTGAGATCCATCAGCTCGGCAAATTCGATCTGCAACGCCGCTTCGTTCCAGTCCGACATTTCCGCCAGCTTATTGTCCGCAATGCGCAGAGCGCGCACTTCCGCTTCTGACAAGTGATCCGCGACAACAGTCGGAACGGAATTCAACCCCAGAGCCTTAGCGGCCTCATAGCGGCCATGACCCGCGATGATGGTACCTTCAGCATCCACGAGGATCGGAGTGACAAAGCCAAACTGGGCCACCGATGCCTTAAGCTTGTCGATATTCGTGGCCGCGTGCACGCGGTTGTTGTTGGCGTAGGGCTTGATCTGGCTGATCTTCAATTGGATGACTTTCTCCGCCATCCAGATCGGCGTATTGGACGCCAGAGCGTCACTTTGTGTTTTGTTGGCAGGCATAACCGCCTCCTTTTGCGTGACGCCGCGCGGACGTCGAGATGGAGGGATCGCGTTGGAAAATCGGAGAGAGCACAAATCGCAACTCCCCGGACCAATCGATCCGAGACGTTGCTCCTTTGAATGCTCTCTGCGGAAACCTGTGTTTCCAATGAGTGCTGCCTGCGGGAGCAGTTTCCCGCCCTAGTAGTCCGGGCGATTAGGTCGAATGTAGGTGCCATCAATACGAGACGCAACCCCCCAAACTAAAAGTAACCAATTAAGATTGTTGACGAATAATCGGGGGTACGGCAGCGTCGCACTTCAAAACACACGCCTCCAGTAATCGTTTCAGAAAGAGCTGGACTGTTGCCGTCAACCACGCATCACTGAACCTACGCCCGAGCCATTCGGGCGCTCCTCGGTACCGGGGTTCGGCATCGCGCTGACCCAAGATCAGAGGAGACAGTTAATGTCCAAACGGAAGCAAACCAAAATTGACAAGGTTCAAGCTTTGTTGCGTCGCCCGAGCGGCGCCAGCCTTGAGGCGCTCTGCAAAGCAACGGGGTGGCAGCCTCATTCGGTCCGAGCGGCTCTAAGCGGCCTGCGGAAAAAAGGCGTCACAATTGAAAGGCGGGCATCCGACAAACCAATTGGACCATCCACATATCATCTGGCGGCGAGAACTGGAGAAGCGTCATGACCAAGACGAACGATGTTGCCGATCTGGCCGTCATGGGACGATCGGATCTGGTCACGCTTTGGCAGCAACTGTTTGATCAACCCGCCCCCGCCATGCTCAGCCAACCCTTCCTGCGCCGCTTTATCGCCTTTGAGATGCAGTCCCGCCGTCATGGCAGGCTACCCCGTCAAGTCAAAGCCACGCTGGAAAAGGGCTCTGGGAAGAAACCCCGGCCTAAATGCCCTGCCCTAAAACCCGGTGGGCGCCTGCTACGTGAGTGGAATGGCGTGACACATGTAGTCGACGCCACAGAGGACGGTTTTACTTGGAAAGGTCGGTCCTATCGCTCACTCTCGGCCATCGCCAGAGAGATTACCGGCGCGCATTGGTCAGGGCCGCGTTTCTTTGGGCTCACCGGCAAGGCGGCCAAATGAGCCCGCGCCGTAAAATCCGATGCGCCATCTACACGCGCAAGTCCTCAGAAGACGGGCTGGATCAGGACTTCAATTCGCTGGATGCGCAATATGAAGCCTGCGCGGCCTATGTCGCAAGCCAGCGACATGAAGGCTGGACCCTGTTGTCCGGGCGCTACGATGACGGTGGCCTGTCGGGCGGCACCCTAGAGCGACCCGCCCTTCAGCTCCTTCTTGAAGAGATCGATGCCGGGCGTATTGACATGGTGGTGGTCTACAAGATTGACCGGCTGACCCGGTCGCTTGCCGACTTCTCTAAGCTGGTCGACCGGCTGGAACAGGCAAACTGTTCTTTTGTGTCCGTCACGCAGGCCTTCAATACCTCATCTTCCATGGGCCGGTTAACGCTGAATGTGCTGTTGTCCTTTGCTCAGTTTGAACGGGAAGTCACCGCCGAACGTATTCGCGACAAGATTGCAGCGTCGAAGAAGAAGGGGCTTTGGATGGGTGGCAACCTGCCTCTGGGCTATGATCGCCACCCCGATCCGAAGGCAAGAACGCTGGTGGTGAATGAAGAGGAGGCCAGAACGGTCCGGCATCTCTTTGGGCTTTATGACGAGCTTGGTTGCCTGCGCAAAGTAGAAGAACGGGCAAAGGCAGAAGACCTACGGTCAAAACGGGTTGTTCGGACAGATGGCAGTGTGAAGGGGGATTGTCCGCTGTCACGGGGTCAAATCTATTACCTGCTGCGCAATCCGGTCTATCTCGGAAAAATCCGCCACAAGGATAAGATCTGGGACGGACAACATCCGGCGATCATCGATCAGGACATCTGGGGCCGGGTGCAGGAAAAAATGCGACAGGCCTCCAACCGCTCGCGGGCACGCGGCGACTCCGATGCGCGCCAACACTCCACTGACCCCGGCGCCTGGCTCACCGGTCTGCTGTATGACGAAACTGGTGATCGGTTGACGCCGACCCACACCACGCGCAAAGGCCGACGGTTGCGCTACTATATCTCCAATCGACTGATCTCAGGCGGCAAGGATATCTCTGGCTGGCGACTGCCCGGCCCTGCGCTGGAAAACGCGGTCATTGATGTCATCGTCAGACATCTGCAAGACGCCGCAATCACGCATCGAGTTCTGGCGCAGCCGGAGGCCGGGTCAGCGGAGGCAGTTCGGACTTCAGTTGCGGATTTAGTAATCCGGCTTCAACGCCAAGGCGGTCAGGTCAGCGCTGCTCTTCTGGCCAAAGGCAAAATTGCACCAGGTCAGATCGACCTCGAACTGAATCCCGAGTGTCTGGCAAACGCAGTTGGCATAGCTGCGGACCATCTGCACCCGGATCTTACACACATAACCGCATCTTTCGGTCTGCGCCGCCGCGGCGTCGAGGCCAAGGTCATCGCCGGAGATATGGCACCCCAACCTGATCCCCACCTTTGGTCCATGCTGATCCGCGCCCATGGCTGGGCACGCGATCTAAAATCCGGAGTTCAACTGATGGAGATCGCACGCCGCGAAAGCGTCCCCGGCGCCTTCATCCGCACCCGCGCCCAGCTCGCCTTTCTCTCACCGAAGATTCAAACGGCGGTTCTCGACGGAACCCAGCCGCCCGAACTCACACTCAAGCGTCTGGTCAGCAAGACCCACCCGCTTGATTGGTCCGAACAGGAACGCCTATTCGGCTTTTGATAGCTCCAGATCCTGCTTCCCTGATACAGACTTCGCCCTCCCTGATCCGTCGGCACAATTCCCTGTTCCCGCGAGAAAATTCCCTGTTCCACCTTTTAGGGAATTTGCAGCATTAACCTCTGAAAAACATACAGTTCTGATAAGAGAAATGACGGAAATCAGTCCTGGTTTGCAGAAATTCCCTGTAAATTACAGGTTATCAGGGAAATCTAGCCCAAAGCGACCCCGCTAAAATGCGGCACTGAGACTGCGGCCGGAATTGCGCTCTGAATGTACAGTCTGCTCCGTCTCTGATTGAAAGCGCATGCGCCAAGGCGCGGGAATTGCGGAACAATTCCGAGTCAGAAAGTACAACTGAAGTGAGACAGGTATGAGTGGCGGGGAGACAGGGATTCGAACCCTGGGGACGCTCTCACGCCCAACGGTTTTCAAGACCGCCGCATTCGACCACTCTGCCACCTCCCCGTCGAAGGCAGGGTCTAAGCGCAAGTTCTGCCAGAGGCAAGTCGAAATCGGGATTTCTTGCCGAAGCCCGCGCAGCGGTCTTTCCATGACTCTTCAGCCGCGTTATGATCCCCGAAATAGACCGAAACAGGCTGGCAAGCAGAACCAGCAGACCGGCAGCGGGGTTCCGAGAACGAGACCCCTTCAGGCAAGGGATAAGCAGATGAAGCGAGCGATCATGACACGCCCGGGACCAAAACGGTTGGCGTATCTGGCGTTGACTTTGACAGTTCTGAGCGGGTGTGAGGACATTCTTCAAGAGGCTGAAAAACCTGAAGAAAACTCAAACAAAACCGAACTCCTTCCCGAGGCGGCCTCGGGTTCGCAGCGTGACGTCGAAGCCCCTGATGTTTTTCAGGTCACCGAAGCGGGGCTTTGGGATGGCAGACCCTCGCTGGGTGGGATCTGGGTTGCCTACCCGGATGTTTCACAGCCCGAGCGTGTCGTGATTACGAACACCGCAAACAACAAGTCCGTAACAGGGGCCCTGTTCCGACGTGAACGCAACCTGCCCGGCCCGGCACTTCAGGTGTCATCTGCGGCTGCGGAACAGCTCGGAATGCTGGCGGGCGCGCCGACAAAGGTCAGTGTTGTCGCTCTGCGCCGTGAAGTTGCAAAGGAATCACCACCAGAGGACGCGCCCAAACCGGAAGACGAAGCGGCGGATACGGCTGCGGTGTCGGACGCCGCGACCACCGACGATCCATCTGCGGCAGATAGCGAAAAACCGGCCAAGCCGAAATGGTGGCAAAAGAAGGCGCCAGCGGCAGCAGCCGGTGCAGCAGTGGTTGCGGCGGAAGCGGCAAGTTCTGCCAACGAAGCGACCGAAGGTACGGATACGACCACCGACGCGGCATCAGCCACTGAGGATCCGACAGAGCCCGCTGAAGAAAAACCCGCCAAGCGGAAGTGGTGGCAGAAACAAGAGCCAGCAGCGGCGGCTGCGGGAGCCACCGTGGCTGCGGCGGATGTCGCAACAGACAGTGTGGATGTGGCCGCAGAAGTTGCACCGGCGTTGTCCGATGCGCCTGTCGAAGCCCCTGCTGAAAAACCCGCGAAACGGAAGTGGTGGCAAAAGAAAGACCCCACTGAAATCACCGAAACGCCGCTGGACCCCATCGAAGGCGCGGCAGCCGCGATTGACGCGACCGAAGCGATTCCGGCCGCGGCAGCAGCAACAGGCGCTGCGTCTCCGCTGAGCAAACCATTCGTGCAGATCGGGACATTCAGCGTCGAAGCAAATGCCAATGCCGCTGCTGAGAAAGTGCGCCGGAATGGCATGTCGACTGTTGTGCGGGAACTGAAAACCGAAAACAAAACAGTATGGCGGGTCCTGGTTGGCCCTGCCACAACCCGGGCCGAACGCAAAGCCATTCAAAAAGATGTAAAGGATCTTGGTTTCAAAGATGCGTTCACCGTGTCCGACTGATACATGGAGGCATAACATGCTATCCTCATTGCGAGTTTCTGTTCTGGCCTTTGGGCTTGCCGTGCTGGCAATCCCGGCTCAGGCTTTTGATACATCCGCCCGCGCGGCATATGTGATCGATCAGACCACCGGTACGGTGCTTTTGGCAAAAGACGCTGATCAACCCTTGCCGCCTGCATCCATGTCCAAGCTCATGACGCTGTATGTTGCTTTTGAAGCGCTGCGTGACGGAAGACTGACGCTGGACGAAACCCTGCCCGTGTCCGAACACGCGATGAGCTATGGCGGCTCGACCATGTTTCTGAACACGCAGGACCGGGTTCGGGTCGAGGACCTGCTGCGCGGCATCATCGTTCTGTCAGGCAATGACGCTTGCGTGGTGCTCGCCGAGGCGCTGAGCCCCGACGGGACAGAGGCCGGGTTTTCCCGATATATGACCCAACGCGCCAAGCAGATCGGTATGAACAACTCGAATTTCGCGAACTCGAACGGTTGGCCTGCCGCCGGACATATGATGTCGGTTCACGATCTGGCGGTTCTGGCCGACAGGCTGATTACCGACTTCCCCGAATATTACCCCCTGTTTTCAGAAGAGGAATTCGAATTCGATGGCCGTGCGCCATCGAATGCCCGTAACCGCAATCCGTTGCTGAAACTGAGCATCGGCGCGGATGGACTGAAAACCGGCCACACGCAGGAGGCCGGATACGGCCTCGTCGGCTCCGCCAAACAGAGCGACCGCCGTGTCATCTTCGTCCTCAGCGGGCTGGACAGCACCGGCCAACGGGCAGAGGAGGCTGAGGCCGTGGTTAACTGGTCGTTTCGAAATTTTGTCGAGAGGACAGTTGCCAACGCGGAAACGCCGATAGCCGAAGCCAAGCTGTGGATGGGCGAGAAAAAGACCGTAGGTCTTGTACCTGACGGCGATCTGACGGTTCTGTTTCCAGTTCTGGGCACACAGAACGTCAAGGCCGAAGTTGTCTATCAGGGTCCCATCAATGCGCCGGTCAAAAAAGGCCAGCAACTGGCCGAGCTTGTCATCAAGCCTGAAGGATTGCCGGAAATAAGACGTCCGCTGGTGGCAGCGGAAGACGTTGCAATTGGTGGATTTGTCGTTCGTATGCTGACCGTTGGTGGCATTGTTCTGAAAGACGTGATCAATAACCCGCTGGAGTCGATGTGACCAGGGCCGGGTTATTTCTGACTTTCGAAGGCATTGACGGATCAGGCAAGTCAACTCAGGCGCGGATGCTGGCAGGTCAACTGCGCGCGCAGGGTCATGAGGTCGTTTTGACGCGTGAACCGGGCGGCTCGCCTGGCGCGGAAGAAATTCGTAGTCTGGTGTTGGAAGGTGATCCCGACCGCTGGTCGGCAGAAACGGAAATTCTGCTTTTCACGGCCGCCCGCCGCGACCATCTGGAACGTACGATCGAACCCGCGCTGGCCGCAGGGCAAGTCGTGATCTGCGACCGTTTTGCCGACAGCACACGCATGTATCAGGGCCTATCGCGGGGAGATCTGCGCGGCCTTGTTGATCAGCTGCACAGCCTGATGATCAAGCGCGAGCCTGACTTGACGCTGCTGATCGACATGGACCCCGATACCGGCCTGTCCCGCGCCAAAGGGCGGCAAGGCGCGGAAGAACGGTTCGAAGATTTCGGCCCGGACCTGCAAAAGAAAATGCGGGCGGGCTTTCTGGCGCTGGCCCGTGAGTTTTCCGACCGTTTCCGCGTTGTGGACGGCAACCGGGACATGGACAGCGTTGCACAGGATGTGACAGAAATCGTCCAGGCTGCATTGCGATAGACGATGAATGACGAAATCCCCTCTCCGGATCAGGTGCCTGGTGCGCCGCATCCCCGCGAGACCGCCCAGCTTTTTGGTCAGGATGCAGCGGAACAGGCGTTTCTGACCGCCTTCAACTCGGACCGGCTGCACCACGGCTGGTTGCTGACCGGGCCGCGTGGTGTCGGCAAGGCGACGTTGGCATGGCGGATTGCGCGGTTCTTGCTGGCAACACCTTTGGCAAACGACGGTGGGCTGTTTGGCGCGCCGCCACCGCCAGAGACTCTCGACATTGATCCCAACCACCCGGTGTCACGTCGCATACTGGCCGGGGCCGAGCCGGGATTGGCCGCGATAGCCAGGTCACTGAATGATCAGGGGCGGCTGCGCAACGAAATCGTTGTGGACGACATCCGAAAGCTGGGAAAGTTCTTTGGCCTGTCCTCTGCCGATGGCGGGCGCCGGGTCGTAATCGTGGATTCGGCGGATGAGATGAATGTCAGCGCCGCCAATGCACTGCTGAAGATGCTGGAGGAGCCTCCGGCGCGCACCACCCTTTTGCTGGTATCGCACCAACCCTCGCGCTTGCTGCCAACCATCCGCTCTCGTTGCCGTACCCTACGTCTGGGGCCGCTGAACGCTGGGGATATGCAGGACGCGCTGTCGCAAACCGGGACGACCTTACTGGCGCACCCCGAATATCTCGCCGCATTGGCCGCTGGCTCGGTCGGGCACGCGGTTCGCCTGATCAATCTGGGCGGACTTGAAATCTATGCCGAACTGATTGCCATTCTGGGCACCCTGCCCCGTCTGGACCGGCAGCGCGCACTGGCCCTGGCCGAGGCTGCAGCACAACGCGGCGCGGCCGAGCGCTTTGATCTGCTGCTGACACTGATCGATGTCGCCTTGTCTCGGCTGGCCCTGACCGGGGCAACCGGCGCACCACCGTCCCCCGAAGCCGCCCCGAACGAAGCTGAAACGCTGGCCAGATTGTCGAATTCTACGGATCAGGCTCGTCGATGGGCCGAAGTCGCCGCGACAATCACAGCCCGCGCGCGACATGGTCAGGCGGTGAACCTTGACCCTGCCGCTCTGGTCCTAGATACGGTGTTCAAGATACAGGAAACCGCCGGCCAGGTCAGATGAGCGACACCCCCCAGATCACCGACAGTCATTGCCATCTGGACTTCCCGGATTTTGACGGTCAGTTGAGCGACATCATTTCGCGCGCGGCCGAGGCTGGCGTGACCCGGATGGTGACGATTTGCACCAAGCTGCGCAATGAACCCGCGGTCCGTGCAATTGCCGAAGCCCATGCGCCGGTATTCTACGCCGCAGGGACCCACCCGATGAGTGCCGCAGACGAGCCTATGGTCTCGGTCGATGAATTGGTTGCACTGGCACAACACCCGAAATTTGTAGGCATCGGCGAATCCGGTCTGGATTACCACTATACAGCGGACAGCGCTGAGCTTCAGAAGCAATCACTGCGCATTCATATCGAAGCCGCCCAGCGCACAGGGTTGCCTTTGATCATCCATGCCCGCGCCGCAGACGACGATATGGCCCGAATTCTGGCCGAAGAATATCGCAATGCGCCCTATTCCTGCGTGATGCACTGTTTCTCGTCCTCGGCCGAGTTGGCCAAGGCCGCGCTGGATCTGGGGTTTTATCTTTCCATGTCCGGCATTGCGGCCTTTCCCAAAAGCCAGGAGTTGCGCGACATTTTCGCAAGTACGCCAGTGGATCGCATTCTGGTGGAAACTGACGCGCCCTATCTGGCACCGCCCCCTTATCGTGGCAAGCGAAACGAACCGGCCTATACCGCACATACAGCCCGAAAAGGGGCCGAGCTGTTCGGGCTGGAGTATCCGGCTTTTGCCGCCCAAACTCAGGCGAACTTTGACCGGCTGTTCAGCAAGGCGGCAACGTACAGGGCCGCTGCATGACCGAATTGCGATTTACCATTCTGGGCTGCGGATCGTCAGGCGGCGTACCCCGGTTGGGTGGTCACTGGGGTGATTGCGACCCTGCAAACCCCAGGAACATTCGCCGACGCTGTTCCCTGCTTGTCGAGCGTGACGGCCCCGGCGGCACAACCTCCGTGTTGATTGATACGACCCCGGACATGCGCAGCCAGTTGCTGGACACGGGCACCGGGCGGCTTGATGGTGTGGTCTATACACACTCTCACGCGGATCATGTCCATGGAATCGACGACCTGCGCATGATCGTGTTCAACATGAAAACCCGCGTTCCGGTCTGGGCTGATGGTGATACTCAGAACGCCCTGCTGGGGCGGTTTGGATACGCCTTCATTCAACCCGAAGGGTCACCCTATCCTCCGATCCTCGACCTCAAGTCCATCGACGGGCCGTTCGAAATCGATGGCCCCGGAGGACCCATTCCGTTTCGTCCATTCAAGGTCAATCACGGCTCGATAGATTCTCTGGGCTTTCGAATGGGGCAGCTCGCCTATTTGCCGGATGTTGCCGAAATTTACGACGACGCATGGCCTGAAATGGAAGGGTTGGAGTATCTCATTATCGACGCCCTGCGCCGAAGCCCTCATCCCACACATGCACATCTGGAAAAAACGCTGGAATGGATTGGGAAGCTGCAACCAAAACAGGCGATACTGACCAATATGCATATCGATCTGGACTATGCGACCGTCGATGCAGAAACTCCGGACAATATCACCCCCGCCTATGACGGGATGGTGATACATCACGCGTTTCAGGCCCCTGTTCCTTTTGCATAAGATATCGCAGCTTGGCAGCTGCATGGGGGCCAAATGCTGCAAAGCCTGATTGACGTCATTCTTCCTGTCTTTCTTGTGATCGGCGCCGGTTACACGGCAACACGAACAGGTTATTTCAAAGAAAACCATGTCGACGGGCTGATGAGATTTACGCAAGGGTTCGCGATCCCATGCCTGTTGTTTCTGGCCATCGCGCATCTGGACCTCAGCGCCAGTTTCGATCCCCGGCTTTTAGCCAGCTTCTATTCCGCCGCTGCCTTGTGTTTCACCACGGGTCTTTTTGGTGCGCGCATCATTTTCAACCGCGAATGGGAAGACTGCGTGGCAATCGGGTTTTGTTGCCTGTTCTCAAACTCGGTTCTGCTTGGATTGCCGATTACCGAACGCGCTTATGGTCCTGAGAACCTGACAGGCAACTATGCGATTATCGCCTTCCATTCCCCGTTTTGTTACGGCGTTGGGATCACGGTGATGGAGGTTGTCCGCAATCGCGGAAACGGTGGCGCGCGCATGGCACGTTCTGTTCTGTCTGCAATGTTCAAGAACGCGCTGATCCTTGGTATTGCACTGGGGTTCGTGGTCAATCTGTCCGGTTTGACCATCCCGGCTGTGGTGGACGAAGCCCTTGGTCTTATCACTCGGGCCGCCCTGCCCGGCGCCCTGTTTGCACTGGGCGGGGTACTGGTCAAATACAAACCCGAAGGCGATCTGCGAACTATCGCCTTTGTTTGCGCAATCTCGCTGATGCTACATCCCAGCCTAGTGTGGATATTCGGCAAGTCCACGGGGCTGCCGCAGGACCTTTTCCGCTCGGGGGTGTTGAACGCAGCCATGGCGCCCGGGTTTAACGCCTATATCTTTGCCAATATGTATGGCCGCGCCAAGCGGGTCGCAGCTTCGGCTGTTCTCATTGGGACAGCCACATCCATCCTGACTGTCTGGCTTTGGCTAACGGTTCTGGGCTAACAGTAGTGTTGACTTCAGTTCGCACAGAGGCACGTAACGCATATCGTGTCAGGAGATCCAAATGCCACATGCCATCATCGTCGCACATGGCCAGCCGTCCGATCCAGAACCGGCTGAGGCTGCTTTGGCTGCATTCGCGGCTACGGTCGGCGCCCTGACCGAGCATGTAACGGTGCATGCTGCAACTCTGGCCGCGCCCGGCGCGTTCGAGGCTAAACTGAACAGCCTGCCGGAAAACACGGTCATCTATCCGCTTTTCATGGCAAACGGATGGTTTGTCACCAGCGCACTACCCAAGCGATTAGGGGATCACAAAGCGCGCATTCTAGACCCATTGGGTGTTGACCCAGAGCTACCGGAATTGACCGCGCACGCCCTGCAATCCGAGTTGTCCGAATTGAATTGGGCAACTGCGTCGACCGATTTGGTCATTGCCGCCCATGGGTCGGGGCGTAGCCGAAACCCGTCGGTTGTGGCTCTGAATTTCGCATCGCAACTTCAAGAAATGCTGGCTTTCAAATCTGTCCGCGTTGGGTTTGTTGAAGAACCGCCATCCATTTCCGAAGCCGCAACCGGCATAGGGGCCCAGGCGCTGTGCCTTCCGTTCTTTGCCTGCACCGGGGGGCACGCAGTAGACGACGTGCCCGCAGGATTGAGCCAAGCAGGCTTCGAAGGCGTCCTGCTGCCAGTGGTTGGGGAACTGCCACCCATCCGGCACCAGATTGCCAAGCAGGTAACGAAGGCCGTTCAGCTCGCGTAAAAATTCGCTTGAGTTCTTTGCCCCAGAAACAGGCAAAACTCAGGTTTGCGCTTTGATCAGAGTGGAATACAGGCGGTGGCAGGACCGGCCATCTCGCTTGGCCTGATAAAGGGCGAGGTCGGCGGCGTGAAGGATGTCGGCGGCTTTGGGAACCTTGAACTGGGTGGACAAGGCCGTTCCGATACTTGCAGAGATACAGCACGGTTGGTCCTGAAACATCATGGGTTCATTCAACCTCGCGATCAGGCGCCCGGCGATGGACTCCAGGGTTTCTTCCCGCGTCAGACCTTTGAAAATAATGACAAACTCATCCCCGCCGACCCGCGCGACCGTATCGTCTCCACGCGTCTCTTCAAGCATGATGCGGGCTGCCTGTTGCAGGACGTAATCCCCGGCAGCATGGCCCAGCCGATCATTCACGGATTTGAAGAAGTCCAAATCCAGATGCATAAGGGCGAATGTAGAATTTGTCAGGATCAGATGCCCCAGCAAATGATCCATCGCGCGGCGGTTCTTCAATCCTGTCAATGTATCGGTATATGCCTGCTCTTCCGCGGCTAGCATTGCCCCCTGAAGCCTGAGATTAAGTGAACGGGACGCTTCCATCGCGGCAGATTTGGCTTCGACCAGATACAACAGCTCGATCGCCAGGTCGGTGCCGGAAAAATCTGCGCTTGTCAGGGCGTAATCCCGAACCGCATCCAAAATCGAAATACCGAATGACAGATTGATGACTGCACAGCCCGACTCGGGCAAGGGTGCGACCAGGCCTTTCAGGGTCGTACGTGGTTCATCGCGAAATCTCAGATGCAGTTTGGCACCGGCCATCGACATCAATGCGGGAAGGATGGTGACTGTTCTGGGGCGGATCAGCTCGAACACGTCCAGAACCCCCAGCCCGACCAAAGGCAATTCGGGCCGCAACTTTTGCAATGTCGGGCCCGCTTGTTGAATGCATCCGCTGCGGTCCACCAACAGGAACATCGGGCAAAGCGTTTCCAGAAGTTCGGCCAGTTCTTCGGTATGTGTCATCTGTTCCGAGCCCCCAGATCAAAATGGCGCCCCTCGGCAAAGGCGCTTTCGACCAAAATGATTGAAATAATTTCACAACACTCCTGACGACCCTCATGCGACAGCATCACCAGCGCACCATAATCATCGGCCATCGCGCGCAGGACCCCGACCATAACACTGGAAAATCCTGGTAAGTCCGGAAGGCAGCACAACTGGTATTCCGTGGCTGAAAGCTCTCTCAACTCAAGCGCAGGCAAAGTCAGATCAGAGACAGCCAGTCTCACACGATCCGCAAGATCATCTAGGGAATGAAGAAACTCGACATAGGTGACACCCCCAAACCTGAGCAGTCGGCGCAACCCTTCCATGTTCGGATGGGACACCAGATATGTTCCCAGATCTTCAAGGATTTCCGCCTGTGGTCGGTTGAGGTCAATACTCAGGGCCTCGAGCAACCGGGTCGTCATGTCATCGTCATAGATGAGCATGGCTTCAAACTCGACAAACCCAAGCCGCGCACCTTCGGTCACGCGAACCCAACAGGATTGCCCGTAGGTCGCGCCGACAAAGGATTGTATCGCCCGGTTGATCAGACCATGCATCGGATGCCTCAGATTGGTGTCCTTGGCACTGTGGTCTGAGAAACCTTAACAAATAGCCAAAATTCGCCCCGAGTTGCTGTGAATGCAGCGGAGTATCAAGACGACACTACCCACCTTGTCAGAAGTCCGTCGGCGCGCCGCCTTCGGCCTTGCGGCGTTCGACGAACTCAGCCAGTTCCTCGCGAATACCATCGTCCATCGGAGGGGCCTCAAAGCTCGAGATGATCTCTTTGAACATGTGATGTGCACGCTCAGCCGTCCAGATGCCTCCGGCGGCCTCCCAGCCTTCATAGTTCTTCCAGTCACTCAGGAAGGGCTGGTAGAAGGCCGTGCTGTAGCGATCCTGTGTATGCTGGATTCCAAAAAAGTGACCGTCATTGCCAACCGCTCGAATGGCATCCAAAGCAATCTCATCCGGCCCGGTCGCGGTCAGATCAGGGTTCATATAGCGCTGAATTTGCTGCAAAACCTCGCAATCCATAATGAACTTTTCCGGGCTGGCGATCAGGCCGCCCTCCAGCCAACCGGCGGCGTGGTACACCATGTTGGTGCCCGACTGTACGGCCGCCCAGAGCGAGTTTGAGGTTTCCCACACGGATTGCCCGTCTGGCACATTGGCCGCACAAACACCGGATGAACGCAGCGGCAGCCCATAATATCGCGCCATCTGCCCGGTCATCTGTGTCGAGCGCATGTATTCCGGCGTCCCGAAAGCGGGCGCGCCTGATTTCATGTCCACATTGGATGTGAAAGTTCCGATTACACAGGGGATACCAGGGCGCACATATTGGAACAGAGCGATGGCGCACAAGGCTTCGGCCAGGGACTGTGCAACCGCACCTGCCATCGTTACTGGTGCCATTGCCCCCGCCAGCGTAAAGGGGGTTACGACAATCGCCTGCCCGCGCCGCGCCAATCTCAGGCAACCATCTATCATCGGATGGTCATGCTTCAACGGCGAGGTCGAGTTGATGTTGGTGTACATCCGTGGCGAGGCCTCGAATTCCTCGTGGCTGAGACCGCCCGCGATGCGCACCATCTCCATCACATCTTCAACACGTTCCTTACCCAACGAATAAGCGTGCATCGCCTTGTCGGTCAGGGTCAGCTTGTCATACAGCACATCCAGATGCCGGACACTGGCATGAATATCGACGGGTTCTACAGGATATCCGCCTGCGAAGTGAATACAGTTGAAGTACTGCGTCAGTTTCAGAAGATTCTGGCACATCTCGCGATTGCCCGGCACTTTCTTTCCGATCTCCATGTCCCAGTAATTTGGCGGAGATGAAACGTTGCCAAACAGAATGTTCTTTCCACCTATCTCGATCCTGTGGTCAACATTTCGGGGGGTAATGGAAAACTGGCTGGGCGCCTTGGCGATCATCTCCATGACAAAATCGCGCCCCATGCGGACGTTGTCACCATTGATCGTGCACCCCGCTTCGCGCAGGATGCCGATTGCTTCTTCGTTGTAGAATTCGATCCCGATCTCTTCCAGAATACGCATGGCCCCTTCATGGATCGCTTCGATCCCGGCCTGATCCAGCGGTTCTGTCGGGCGATCTATATTGATGGGTGGGTCCCACGGCATCTGGTCAATCACCGCGCTACCCCTGCGCGCTGCCGCACCTGCGCGTCCTCCGCCGCGGCGTTTGCGTGTGTTGGTTTCGGCCATGGTTGCCTCCGTTCTGACTTGGTACAAGCAAGACCCGAAGACGCGTTTCTGGCCGCTCCATCTGCGACAGAGCTTGTCGGTTTTCTATAATTGTTCGTCGATTTTCGGGATCAACACATCATTTTTCGGCCAGCCACGCTGGAATGTGACCGATATCCGGAAGGACCACATCCGCCATCGGTGCCAGCGCATCTGCTTCAGCCAATCCGGTCAAAACGCCAATGGTGATCATCCCGGCTGCGCGCCCCGCTTGCAGGTCATGAACACTGTCCCCCACCATTGCAATGCGCGACGGCTCGACCCCGACCTGTGCGGCAAAGGCCAGCAACTGACCTGGCCCGGGTTTGAACCCATGACCACTGTCATACCCGGCGATAAAATCGAAGTGTTCGCGTATTCCCGCAGATTCCAGATGCTGCAATGCCGGATGCTCGCTGTCATTTGTCGCAAGGCCCAGTTTGATCCCGGATTGCTGCAGCCCTTTCAGGAATGGACCCAACGGCACGGCAGGGGATTGAGGAGCCGCTGCGGCCTCGGCATTCATCATGTCTACAACTTCCTGCAATGTCACATCGTCAACATGCGCAATAAGCACCTCGGCGATTTCTTCGACTGTTGCGGCTATCACAATGCTATCCGTGGAATACCGCTCTTGCTCGAAGTCAAATCCGATGATGCTGCCGAGTTCCACAGCCCGGTCTACATCCCCCTTTGTCAGACGCATCAGCAACGAGCGCCCGAAGGTTCCCCAGGTTTTGGCAAAATCGAACAAAGTGCCATCCTTGTCGAAGACGATTGCTTCTATTGGCATCGCGTGCTCCTGCGGAAAAGGTGTTCAGGTCCAGTGTACATCACCACCGCCTGACAGAACCGCCCGCGCTTGGGCAGGGTGATCATAGGCGATCGAGTTGGCGTCACAAAACGCCATGACCCACGAATCGTCAAGCACAAGAAAATCGAGAACCGAAGCCAGAAAGTCCTGGTCGCCGGCCCGATTGCGAACATCCCCGATCGAAGCACCTGTCGAGCCAAGAAAGACAGGCAAAAGCTCGTCATTGCTGACCAGCCAACCCAAGGCCGTCAGAGCAAGAGTCTCGGCTGAATCGGGCGAAATGGACATAAACAGTGCTCGGATCAGGTGATGGAAAGAGTTTGTTAACCAGACTCATAAACAATTTGTTCACGCATGCAATCAACGGTGAACGACTATGTCTGTGCAAGGCACCATCCTTGTCCTCGACGGGGTATCAACCAACCGCATAATGCTGAAGGTTCAGCTGACCGCTGCCTGGTACCACGTGGTACAGGGTGGAAAACTTGAAGGGCTACAAGCCCTTGCGCGTCGCGTTCAGCCGGACCTTGTACTGACGGCACAGACATTGCCCGACGGAACAGCCGCAGATGTCAAGAAAGCGCTTACCGAAGTATCTGGCCTTGATGACGTGCCCGTTGTCGTACTTGCAGCACAGAATGACAAAAACGCGCGCCTGCGTGCCCTGAAAGACGGGCTGGACGATGTGTTGACGCATCCTTTCAAAGATACGTTGCTGCTGGCACGCATTCGCAGCCTTTTGCGTGCGCGCGCAGTTACTCAAGATTTGCAGGTCAGCAACGGATCACAACCTATTGGATTTGGGGAACCCGCCCCTGTCATGATCACCCCCCCGAACGCGGCCCGGGTTGATATCTTGACCGATACTGTCCGAACCGGTGCCCTTTGGCACAAGGCCTTGCAAGGCCAGCACCATTTCGATCTGTCCTGGCACCTTCAATCGAACTTGCAGGGCGTTTTGTCCGGACCGATACCGGACGCGATTGTGGTCGAACTGAGCTCGCATCCGTTCGCGCTGAATATCCTTGCGGATCTCAGGTCACGGGCAGCAACCCGGAACACTGTCCTGATTGGCGTCTTGCAGGACTACAATGCCGTGCAGGCCTCAGAAGCGCTGGACAGAGGCGCAGACGCCGTGTGCCTGGGGGGGTTCTGTGCGCAAGAGATCCTGTTGCGGCTGAACAATCAAGTTGCGCGCAAGGCACGGCTTGATCATTTGCGCGTATCATTGAGAAAAGGGATCGCCGAGTCCTGGATTGATCCGCTGACCGGGCTGCACAATCGTCGTTACGCCATGCGGGCATTGGAACAGATCGCGCGCCAGTCTGCCCGTACCGGGCGTGGCTTTGCCGTCATGCTGGCGGATCTGGATCACTTCAAAATCATCAATGACTGCCATGGCCATGGCGCCGGTGATTGTGTTCTGACGCAGGCCGCAAAACGAATGCAAAGCGCACTTGGATCCAAAGGTTTTGTCGCCCGTATCGGCGGTGAAGAGTTCATGTTCGCGGTGCCCGATGTGTCACAAAAACAAGCCAGAAAACTGGCTGAGACCATCTGTGACAGCATTTGTCGCGCCCCGTTCCTGCTATCGGACCAAGGTTTGCAGGTTAACGTGACGATCAGCATTGGGCTGGAGATGCCGCAATCGGGTCAGCCGGGAAAAGAAGGCACACCCGTTCCTGTAGGAGATATCCTGAAAGCCGCCGATAAAGCCCTTTATGCGGCAAAAAAAGCGGGACGCAATCAGGTGAGTATCAGGCAAAGCGCAGCCTGAACCCGTCAGTCCTTTTTCTTGTGTCCATGCGGCCCGCGTTCGACGATCTTTTGCAACCTGTCCGCATAAGATTGCCGCTCTGCGTCGCTCATGGCGGTGACGCGAGTCAGCCATTGTGTCTGCAAGGCTAGTTGCAGTTCTGCCGTTGCCTGCGACTGTTGCTGCAACAACACTTCAACGGCGACTGGTTCGAAGGGCACTGTGCGCAGTGCCAGGCTCAGGGCTTCAAAGTCCTGTCTGCGCCCCCTTAGGTCTTTTTCGCGTAGCGCAGACAGTTCCCCTCGCATCGCTTTTCGATCATCTTTCGGCAAAGCGCGATACAGCGCCGGGCCGAACCCCGGCGGTGCCTCGGTGTGATGTCCATCCTTCAGGCGCAGCACGGTTCCGACTGCAACACCGACAACTAACAGGTTCAGTGCCAATGACGAAACCAGCAAAACCGTCATCCACCGGCGTTTCGGTTTAGGGGCAGCATTCATTCAGTGCTCTCCAGAAAACTCGTGTCATATCCAAGGTCCGCCACAAAAAGGACCGTCTCCTGCGATGCCAGCAGATTGGCGGGATCAGGCAGGAACCCCGGCGCGGAAAAGCCGATCCAGAGCCCCGCCGCACTGGCGGCGATCAAGCCGCCCAACCCCTGCCAGCCACCTACGTTGTCCATCATTCGATGCCAGATCGAAGATTGAGGACGCGGTTCAGGCCTTAGGCGACTGAGGCGGAGTTTTTCAGCATCTGTCTGAATGCGCACGGCCAGATCGTCGGGCAGCGCCGGTCGGTTTTGCCGAGCCTGCGCAAACAAATGATCCAGTTCCAGGTTTTCATCCGTCATCGTCATACCCCAGTTCTTCACGTCGCCCGGCCAAAATCGCGGTCAGACTTCGTTTGCCGCGCGCGGTCAAACTTTCAACCGCTTCTACTGAAATTCCCATGATCCCGGCAATTTCAGGGTTGGGCAACTCTTCGATGTGGCGCAGAATCACTGCCTGCCTCTGCCTTTCGGGCAGCTGAGACAGGGCAAGCTGCAACGCATCCACGCGGGCCTCATCCTGCAGTCGGTCGGCTACGCTGGCTTTGCCATCTTCTGGCTCAGGAATATCCGACAACCTGCCGGGGGACTTCCTGCGCCGAATGTCCACACACAGATTCAACGTCACGCGATACAGCCATGTCGACACTTTGGCCTGACCCGGCACCCATTCCGGCGCCATCTGCCACATCCGCATCATCGCCTCCTGCGTTACGTCTTCTGCCTCGGCCCGATTGCCCAACATACGCAACGCGACGGAATAACAAAGCGGCCCAAGGCGATCTGTTAAGACCCGCGCAGCCTGTGCGTCACCCTCAGCAAATTGGCCCAGCAACACATCGTCGCTGAGAGAGCTCGCGGTGCAACCCGCACCGCGAACATCGTGTAGGTGGGAGGTCAGGTCCTCCACCCTGCATCAGTTGTCGATTGCACCCGACTTGTGGTGCTTTTTCTTATGGTGCCGTCCCATCCGGTCTTTGGCATCGGCAAATTCCTGTTCCGATATTCCACCACTGTTATCTGCATCCATCCGGTCAAACATCTTGTCACCCCGGCGCGGTTTCGGCAACTCGTCCTGGCTTAGGAACCCGTCTTTGTTCGCATCGTTGTTTTCGAACATTTTGGTGACGCGGTCGTTTGCTTTTTTCTGAGCGGCGGCCTGCATCTCCTCAAGGCTGAGCTGGCCGTCCCCATCAGTATCAGCGGCCGAGAAACGCTCGGTGCGATGTGCTTCCATTTCCTGCTGTGTCACTTGACCGTCGCCATTGGCATCCAATTCCTGAAAGGACACTGGCTCGCGACCACCCGGGCCAGCCGCCAGAACAGACGTGCCGGTGATTGCAACACCCGACAGGACAATCGCCGTGATGAACTTTGCGTTTTTCATTTCGGTTTTCCCTTGTTGACGCGGCCTGAGTGCCGCTGCTCATATCCATTCAAACGCGCGAGGCAGGGAATTCCGTCGCAGTGTCAGCAACTTTTTTTGAACCATCTCGGTATTTCACGACGTGGTTCACCTTAGATGCGTTGCAAAGCGACGCACCCCCCTTTAAAAACCACCCGTTCAGGCGCATTATCCGCCAAAGATTACTGCGCGAGTTATATTATGACGGATCAGACGATCGACACCACAACTGAGAGCGAGCGTGAAACCTGGCCCGCTTTGGTCAAAGGGTTTCGGTGCAAGTGCCCTAGTTGCGGCGAAGGCAAGCTGTTGCACAGCTACCTAAAAGTGAATGACACCTGCTCGAACTGTGGACAGGAACTGTTTCATCATCGCGCCGATGATGGGCCCGCCTATCTGACGATCCTGCTGGTCGGGCATTTGTTGGCCCCGGCCCTGCACGTCTCGTATGTGAACTGGCGCCCGGACCCATGGGTGATGGCCATCGGGTTTTCCATTGCTTGCGTTGCACTGTCGCTGTTTTTGCTCCCCCGTTTGAAAGGCGCTGTGGTCGCCTATCAGTGGGCGCGTCGTATGCACGGTTTTGGCAACGATTCATGAGCCGGAAGAAGCGATTGTTTTAGGCATGATGACCGACAAGACCGCCATCCGCGACGCCGCAACCGTCATCGTGCTGCGGAACAGGTGGACCAATCCGTCGATCCTGATGGGTCAACGTGGGTCCAAGGCTGTGTTCATGCCCAACAAATTCGTGTTCCCCGGTGGAGCGGTCGATCCGGCGGATGCGGATGTACCGCTTGCGACCGCACTGCCTGACCTGTGTTCTGAGAGGTTGGCGGAACAGGCGGAATCCGGAAAACAACACGCCCTTGCCGCCGCAGCAATTCGCGAGCTTTGGGAAGAAACAGGACTTGTCCTGGGCCAGACAGGACGCTGGCCGGGCAACGTTCCTGACGACTGGCAAAGCTTTTCCGCCATGGGTTACGTGCCGTCGGCCGCTGCGCTGCAATTTGTTTTTCGCGCAGTCACACCGCCCGGCCGCCCCCGCCGGTTCGATGCGCGGTTTTTTCTGGTCGATGCCGATGCGCTGCAGGGCGATCTGGATGATTTCAGCCATGCCTCGGACGAGCTGTCGCATCTGCAATGGGTGGAACTGGATCGGGCGCGCGACCTGGATTTGCCGTTTATCACCGAGGTTGTTCTGGCCGAGGTCGCAGCCCGGGTGACCTCACCCGAGCCGCCAATATCGGTTCCGTTCTATCAGAACAACGAAGAAGCCAATCTATTCCTGCGGCTCAGAGGCTATCCAATGCCCGAGCAGGATTGACCGGTCAGTTTCACCGCATCCGGCTGACAACTACCGTCACTTCGGGCTTTTTGCCGATTTCCGCTTTTGCCGTCTGACGCACGATCCGGCGCATTTCGTCTTCAAGCTTGTCGTCATCCCGTAGGGTCTTGGCTGCCGCCCGCATCAGGAACTGGTTCAGGTCTTCTTCCAACACCTCGACCAATCCGGCCCGGGACGTTCCGACCTCGGGCAGACCCATCGTATCGCACCACGGTTCGCCCAGCGGCTCGTCTTCTTCGTCCAGAACGACTGTCACAGTTACGTGGCCGTTCAGCGCCATGCGAATACGGTCACGTACCACACCGTCCATCGCACCGATTTTCACCGTACCGTCCAGATAGGTACGCCCGGTTTCGACATAGTCGACCACCACGGGTGCATTGCCGCTGAGATCCAGCATGGTGCCGTTCACGGCCAGCACGCCCGTTCTGCCACCCTGCTCAGCCAGTTTGACATGCTCGCGCAGGTGCCGGTGCTCTCCATGCATTGGGATCACAACTTGCGGATCGATCAGCGCGTGCACCTTCTCAAGATCGGGCCGGTTCGCATGGCCAGAGACATGATAGAGGCCCGAGCTGTCATCCACTACATCCACGCCCTTTTCACTGAGCTGGTTCATGATGAAAATCACGCCACGTTCATTTCCGGGAATGGTCTTTGACGAGAACAGGAACAGGTCGCCTTCGGACAGTTCCAGACCACGGTACTTGCCGCGGGCCAGTTGCGCGCTTGCCGCACGGCGTTCGCCCTGGCTGCCGGTCACGATCAGCATCAGGTTCTGGCGCGGCAGGTCCAGCGCCTCTTCCGCGCTGATCACCTTGGGGAAGTCCGACAGGATACCGGTTTCAGTCGCGGCCTCGATCATCCGCCGCATTGCGCGCCCCAGCAACACAACTGAACGCCCCGCGCGTGCGCCCGCCTCTGCCAATGTTTTGACCCGCGCGACGTTGGACGCAAAGGTGGTAGCCACAACCATACCCTCGGCGCTTTCGACTAGCTTTGTAATCTCTGGCCCGACCTCGGATTCCGAACGGCCCGGATGCGCCGAGAAAACATTCGTGCTGTCGCAAACCAACGCCTTGACACCCGGCTTGGCAATCTCGGCCCACAGGTCGGGATCAAAGGCTTCGCCCACGACTGGGTTTGCATCCAGCTTGAAATCACCCGAATGCACCACGCGCCCTGCGGGTGTGTCGATGACCAAAGCAGCACTTTCCGGGATCGAATGTGAAACCGGAAGGAAGCCCACCGTAAACGGTCCGACTGAGACCGTTTCGGGCCAAGAGGACACGGTTGTCACCGAATCGGTCGGGTGCGCGTATTCTTCCATCTTGCGACGCGCGATATTGGCCGTGAAAGCCCGGGCATAAATCGGTGCTCCCAGTGCCTCATAGCAATGCGCCACGGCGCCGACATGGTCTTCATGCGCATGGGTGATGAAAACGCCATCCAGCCGGTCGGCCCGTTCTTTCAACCAAGAAATATCCGCATAGATCAGGTCGACGCCCGGTGTTGTGTCCATATCGGGAAAGGTGACACCCAGATCCACCAGGATCAGGCGTTCCTGCCCGGGCTGACCATATCCGTACACGTAGGCATTCATGCCAATTTCGCCCGCGCCACCCAGCGGCAGGTAGATCAATCTTTCACTGCTCATATCGAGCCATTATCCTTGTTATAGCGATGAATCACGGTCAAGCCGTGCATCGTCAAATCATCTTCGATTACGTCGAACCCCACGTCGGCCTGATCGAACAAGGGGGCCAACCCTCCGGTTCCCACGACTTTCATCGGCATTCCATATTCGGCCTTGATCCGCGCGATCAGCCCCTCGATCAGGCCGGAATACCCCCAATACACGCCTGACTGGATACAACCAACCGTATTCGTACCGATCACCTTCTCGGGACGCGTGATGTCGATATGCGGCAGTGCGGCTGCGCCCTGATGCAAAGCCTCAAGGCTGAGATTCACACCCGGAGCGATGACGCCCCCAACATAGGCACCGTCCGCGGCGACAACGTCGAAATTTGTTGCAGTACCAAAGTCCACCACGACGACATTGCCGCCATGACGGTCAAATGCACCAACTGCATTGGCCAGTCGATCCGGGCCCGGCACAGTCCCCTGATCCACGCGCGGCGGCACGGGCAACAGGCAATCCGGCCTACCTACCACCAGCGGCCTGCACCCAAAAAAGCGATCGGCAAAGATGCGCAGGTTGAACACCACGCGCGGCACGGTCGACGCAATGATGACATCCGAGATATTCGCCTCGATCCCGTAATGTTTCACCAGCGTCGAATACCAGGTGAAATAGGCGTCCGCCGTGCGTGCATGATGGGTCGAGGTGCGCAGGGTGCACAGAAATTCCTGACCGTTCCAGATCGAGAAGACTGTATTGGTATTGCCGCAATCAATGGCCAGAAGCATTTGCGCCCCTTTCAGAAATAGACATCCGCCGCAGGAATGCTCACGCGGCCTTTGGCGGTGTTTAAGACAAGGTTACCGCCTGCGTCTACCGTTTCGAAGGTCCCAACCGTCTCAGACGTGCCGGTACGGGCCGTAATAACCTCGCCCAGCCGGGCAGCACGGGACAGCCACGCGGTGCGAATGGGTTCGAACCCGTAGGTAACAAACTGAGTTTCATATTTGGCATAGGCTGAAGCAAGCTCGGTCAGAAAATCCTCGGGCGTGACGTTTGCACCGGTTTCCGACAAAAGAGAGACAGGTCGGACCGCGCCCGGTTCCACCGCGTCGGCGTCTGGGGCGTTGGCCAGATTCACACCAATACCGATCGACAGATACGCCACACCACGCCCCTGCCCGGCGCTTTCCAGCAAAATACCAGCAAGCTTGCCACCGTTCAGTAGTACGTCATTGGGCCATTTCAACGACAGCCCCGCCGCACGCCCCGTCACAGAGACACAAGCGTCAAACAGAGCCAGTGCCGCAACAAAACTGCGCAGAGCCGCCTGTTCTGGAGCACCTTCAGGGCGCATCAAAAGGGTCGCGGCAAGGTTGCCCATAGGGTTGGCCCATGACCGTCCGCGTCGCCCACGCGCAGCCGTCTGATGATGCGCCATGATCCACACAGGACCACGGGCATTGGGGGCAATCCGCGCTGCTTCGTTGAGTGTGCTATCAACTTCCTGCACCTCGTGCAGGCCATAGCCTTGTGGCCACTTGGTCATATCAAAAAGGCCCGGTCACGCGACCGAGCCCCCTCTTTCAGATTGTGCAAAACGTTCAGTTGACAAGAGTTGCCGCCGCAGCCGCTGCCGCGCCCTCGATCCCAAACTGATAGAAGACCCCGATCAGCATCAGCGCCGCGGACCCCATCAGGGCGACCCACAGAACGGGTGTCGACCGCGTTTCAATCGGGTCTTCGTTCTCGGCCCCGAAATACATGTAGAACACAATCCGCAGGTAATAGAAGGCGCCAATTACCGATGCGATGGCTGAAACTACAACAAGGCCGGTCAAATCGGCACTTACACCAGCCCGCCAAACACCAAACTTCGCAAAGAAACCCAGCATCGGTGGCACACCGGCAAGCGAGAACATCAGGATCAGAACAGCAAGGGCCTTGCCCGGATCACGTTTGGAATACTGGCGCAGCGCATCAATGTCAGTGACGGGTTTGCCGTCGCGTTCCATCATCAGGATAAACGCAAACGTGCCGATGTTCATGGTCACGTAAATCGCCAGATACATCAGCATCGCCTGAATACCCAACTCGGTGCCAGCCGCCAGACCGATCAGCGCATAGCCCATATGGGCAATCGACGAGAACGCCATCAGTCGCTTGATGTCGCGCTGACCAATTGCGGCAACCGCCCCCAGCAGCATCGACAGCACCGACAGCAAAACGATCACTTGCTGCCAGTCTTTGACCACACCTCCGAAGGCGTCATGCAGCAGGCGTGCAAACAAGGCCATTGCCGCGACTTTCGGGGCGGTGGCAAAAAAGGCCGTAATTGGCGTCGGCGACCCTTCATAGACATCCGGTGTCCACATATGGAACGGAACAGCCGAAACCTTGAATGCCAGACCCGAAATCAGGAAGATCAGGCCAAACAACAGACCAACCGAGACGTCCCCATGATGGACCGTCTGAATAATGCCCGAGAACAGTGTCGTGCCTGTGAACCCGTAAACCAGCGAAGCACCATACAGCAGCAGACCTGAACTGAGGGCGCCCAGAACAAAGTATTTCAGCCCTGCTTCGGTTGATTTCGCGCTGTCACGACGCAGCGCAGCAACAACATACAGCGCAAGGGATTGCAGCTCGAGTCCCATGTAAAGAGACATCAGATCGCCCGCGCTCACCATCATCATCATACCGACGGCTGCAAGGGCCACCAGCAACGGATATTCAAAGCGCAGCAGACCCCGGCGCGCCATGTATTCCTGGCTCATCACCAGCACGGCACCTGCCGACAAAAGGATGGCCACTTTGGCAAAACGCGCGAACCCGTCATCCACGAACATGCCATTGAAGGCTACGTTGGTGCCACTGCCCTGGGTAGCGATCCAGATCGCCAGAACCGCCATCAGGCCCGCCGTGGTCCAGACCAGAACCGAAGCCAGCCCGTCTTTCGAGGTGTAGACAGCCCCCAACAGAGCCACCATCGCATAGATCGCCAGAACGATTTCCGGCAGGATAATTGTCAGATCAGCCTGGATCATGTCTCCAAAGCTCCCTTAATGCGAAGCGGCAGTCTGGGTCGCAGCCTTAGCCGCGGCCAGAGCCGTGTCATAGTTCGAAATGAGTGCTGTCGTCGATTGGCCGATCACATCGGTCACCAGCGACGGGTAAACGCCCAGAAGGATGGTCATCACAATTAGCGGGGCAAAAATCAGCCGCTCGCGCGAGCTCATGTCCGTCATCGCCTTCAGGCTTTCCTTGATCAGGTCCCCAAAGACAACGCGGCGGTAGAGCCACAACGCGTAGGCTGCCGAGAAGATCACACCGGTCGCCGCAACTGCAGTCACCCAGGTGTTAACCTGGAATGTACCCATGAGTGTCAGGAACTCACCGATGAACCCGCTGGTGCCCGGCAGTCCGACATTGGCCATGGTGAACAGCATGAAGACCAGCGCATAGGCGGGCATCCGGATGACCAGACCACCATAAGCCTCGATATCGCGGGTGTGCATCCGGTCATAGATCACGCCGACACAGAGGAAGAGCGCGGCAGAGATGAACCCGTGGCTCAGCATCTGGAAAATCGCGCCGTCAATGCCTTGCTGGTTCGCAGCAAAGATTCCCATCGTGACAAAGCCCATATGCGCGACCGAAGAATACGCGATCAGCTTTTTCATGTCTTCCTGCACCAGTGCCACCAGCGAGGTATAGACAACCGCTATAGCTGACATCCAAAGCACAAGATCAGTCATCACCGCCGAGCCAACCGGGAACATCGGTAGGCTGAACCGCAGGAAGCCGTAGCCGCCCATCTTCAACAGGATCGCGGCCAGCACGACCGAGCCCGCCGTCGGCGCTTGAACGTGCGCATCGGGCAACCAGGTGTGCACCGGCCACATCGGCATTTTCACCGCAAAAGACGCGAAGAAAGCCAGGAACATCAGCGTTTGCATACCGCCGGTGACATAGATGCCCAACACGCTGAAACTCTCGGATGCGAACTGATGGGCCATCAGCGCTTCGATATCCGTGGTGCCCGCGTCAGCATACATTGCGACCATGGCCACCAGCATCAGCACCGAGCCAAGGAAGGTGTAAAGGAAGAACTTGAAGCTGGCATAGATACGGTCCTTGCCGCCCCAGATCCCGATGATCAGGAACATCGGGATCAGACCCGCCTCGAAGAACAGGTAGAACAGCACCAGGTCCAGCGCCATGAACACGCCCAGCATGAGCGTTTCCAGCAGCAAGAAAGCAATCATGTATTCCTTGACGCGGTCCGTCACATTCCAGCTGGCCAGAATGGTCAGCGGCATGATGAAAGTGGTTAGCAGCACGAACAGAACGCTGATGCCATCCACACCCATCTTGTATTTCAGGCTCATCAGCCATTCACCCTCTTCCACCATCTGGAAACCGGTGTTCGAAGGATCAAAGCCTGTGTAGATGCCAATTGACACCAGAAACGTCACAGTTGTCGCCAGCAATGCAATCCACTTGGCGTTGCGCTGCGCTGCGACGTCGCTGCCGTGCAGGAACAGCGCCAGAATGCCTGCTGCAATGGCGGGGATAAAGGTGACAATAGATAGGATATTGTCCATTAGTGTGCGCCTCCGCCGATCGACATCCAGGTGACAAGGGCCGCAATGCCCAAAACCATCCAGAAGGCGTAAGTAAAGATGTACCCGGTCTGCGCCTTGCCTGCGAGGCGGGTGAAGAAGGGAACCACGCCCATAGCAACCCCATTCAGGAAGCCGTCAATCGTGTTGCCATCACCGCGTTTCCACAGGAACCGGCCAAGGGCGACAGTGGGTTTGACAAAGATCGCGTCGTAGATTTCGTCGAAATACCATTTGTTCAGCAGAAACAGGTACAGCGGACGCTGGTTTGCTGCCAGACGTGCGGGCAGAGACGTGTTCACGATGTAGAACCAATAGGCCAAGATAAAGCCAAGCACCATCGCAACGAATGGTGAAACCTTGACCCATTTCGGAGCCGCATGCGCATCGTCCAGAATGTGGTTGTCCGGCGCCATATAAAGCGCCCCTTCACCCGGCTCGCCCGCAAACACATAATGGTGGTCCCCGCCCTCTGCGGCATTCTCACCATGCGCGGCGTCATCAGCATGGCTGTCATCGGCATGGCTGTCTTCGCCGTGCGACGCATCCGCCGCCGCGTGATCACCGACCTCGGCATGCTCTGAGGCTTCTGCAACCGGAATACCGTAGAATTTGCCGACCTTATCCGCATGGCCAAAGAAGTTTCCGTACCAGATCATGCCCGCGAATACCGCACCCAGCGACAGTACACCCAGCGGCACCAGCATGACCATCGGGCTTTCATGTGCGTGATCATGCGTGTGCTTGTCGCCGCGCGGCTCGCCATAGAAGGTCAGGAAGATCAGACGCCAGCTGTAGAACGAGGTGAACGCGGCAGCGACGACCAACAACCAGAAGCCATAGCTTGATCCGCCCGCATAGGCGCTCTCGATAATTGCGTCTTTTGACAGGAAACCGGCAAAACCAAAGGTGGTCAGCGGGATACCAACACCGGTAATCGCCAGGGTACCGATCATCATCGCCCAGAAGGTGTAGGGGATCTTTTTGCGCAGACCGCCATATTCGGTCATCTCCTGTTCGTGATGCATCGCGTGGATCACGGAACCGGCCCCAAGGAACAACAACGCCTTGAAAAAGGCATGCGTAAACAGGTGGAACATCGCCGCCGAATACATGCCCACGCCCGCCGCCACAAACATGTAGCCTAGCTGCGAACAGGTCGAATACGCGATGACACGTTTGATATCGGTCTGAACCAGACCAACAGTAGCAGCGAAGAACGCGGTTGAGGCGCCAAGAACAGTGATGAACCCTGTCGCACCCGGTGCGAACTCCATCAGCGGGGACATGCGACAGACCAAAAAGACGCCTGCGGTCACCATGGTCGCAGCGTGGATCAGTGCTGACACAGGCGTCGGGCCTTCCATCGCGTCCGGCAACCATGTGTGCAGGATCAACTGCGCCGATTTACCCATCGCACCGATGAAGAGCAGAACGCAGATCACTTCGATCGCGGTCCATTCCCCCCACAGGAAATGCAGCTTCTCTTCTGCCAGCGCAGGAGCAGAGGCAAAGATATCCGAGAAGTTGATACTGTCGGTCAGGAAGAACAGCGCGAAGATGCCCAGAGCAAAACCAAAGTCGCCAACCCGGTTGACCACAAAGGCCTTGATTGCCGCCGCATTGGCCGAAGGCTTGCGATAATAGAACCCGATCAGCAGGTATGAGGCGACGCCGACGCCCTCCCAGCCAAAGAACATCTGCACCAGATTATCCGCCGTCACCAGCATCAGCATGGCGAAAGTGAAGAAGGACAAATAGGCAAAGAAACGCGGCTTATAGCTTTCGCCTTCGCGCCATTGCGGATCGTGATCCATGTAGCCGAAGGAATACAGGTGCACGAGCGCCGAAACGGTCGTCACTACGATCAGCATGATCGCCGTCAGTCGGTCCAGACGGATGGCCCAGCTTGTCGAAAGCGAGCCGCTTTCGATCCAGCGCATGATCTCGATCTGCTGCGTGTGCCCGTCGAAGGTGAAGAACACGATCCAGGACAGCAGACAGGCCAGGAACAGCAGGCCCGTCGCCGTCCACATGGCAGCTTTCTGGCCAATGAACTTCCAGCCGAACCCGCAAAGCAGCGCGCCCACCAGCGGGGCAAAGAGGATGGTGGTTTCCATGTTCCCTTACCCCTTCATCATATTGACGTCTTCAACCGCGATCGTCCCGCGGTTGCGGAAGAAACAGACCAGAATGGCCAGACCAATCGCCGCCTCGGCCGCCGCAACGGTCAGCACGAACAGCGTGAACACCTGCCCGACCAGATCGCCGAGGAAACTGGAAAACGCCACGAGGTTGATATTCACTGCCAGCAGCATCAGTTCGATGCTCATCAGCAGGATGATGACGTTCTTGCGGTTCAGGAAGAGACCGAAGATGCCGATGACGAACAGCGTCGCCGCGACCGTAAGATAGTGTTCAAGTCCGATCATTTCTGTCCCCCAGATGCGACGGTTCTCCGTCATCTAGTATTTCTGGAAAGGCGGCTGCACAGCCGCAAATTTCGCTTGGCGAGGTCGAAGGCAAAGCCGTACCGAAAGGAAAAGTAGGAGTTTCGATTGTTTCAAATTCGGTCAAAAATTCCTCCACTATCTCGTTCCAATTTTCGGCAGTCACACCATAGAAAATTTCATCCAAAAGAGATTCCTGCTCAAGAATCGCCTCTCTGGAATACGAGTTGCGAGCATCGGCGAATGCAGACACGCTTTCACCGGATGCGCAATTGTAGGAATACAGTTCGCTGCGTCCCCCGCGAACCCCATCACCGATTTTGGTCCACGCAACTACATTGTCCGCAATCACTCGATGGTTTGTTACTTCGAAGTGGAAAGTACGATATCCGCAATCACTTAAGGTAGCCGCAGAAGCAGGCACGCCCAAAGTTACTGCAAAAATGATCGCCAATAGTTTCACAATCCCTGCCCCGGTTTCACGTCCTTCAACTCCATCGCCTTGGCCGGGTCGCGCATCATCTGGCCGATAATGTCCTGACGCTTGATGTCCTTGCGGTGGCGCAGCGTCAGAACGATGGCGCCGATCATGGCCACCAGCAGGATCAGGCCCGCCAGTTGGAACAGAAGGAAGTATTGATCGTAAAGGATGAGGCCAAGCGCCTCGGTGTTGTGGCGGTCTGTCGGGACCGGCTGCGCCAGATTGGCCGCAGCACCCTGTGCGCTGTCCCACGCCCCGAAAGCCATGACAAACTGCATCAGGATGATCAGACCAATCAGCAGTGCCAGCGGCATATAGCGCGCCATTTCGGCCTTGAGCTCGGCAAAGTCCACGTCCAGCATCATCACCACGAAGAGGAACAGAACCGCGACCGCGCCGACATAGACGATGACCAGCAGCATCGCCACGAACTCGGCCCCCAGCAGCACGAACAGCCCTGCCGAGGACAGAAACGCCAGGATCAGCCACAGGACCGAGTGCACCGGTTGGCGGCTGATCACCGTGAACAGCCCGCCGGTGATGGCGCTGATGGCAAACAGGTAGAAGGCAAAGACGGTCATTGATCCTCATCCTCGTTGTCGCCCATGACCTCTTGCGCCAGATCCAGCGCGCGGGTCATGGCCGGGATGCCGGCAAAGACCGACATCTGACCGATCGTTTCCACGATCTCTTGTTTCTTTGCGCCCGCTTCCAGCGCATGACGCACGGTCTGACGAACAGCCGAATCCGCCTGAGCGCCCTGACAGGTCAGCCCGGCCAGCGTCAGCAGCAGGCGTGTTTTGGCATCCAGCCCGTCCTTGTTGACGGTGTTGCCGAACATCATCTCCATGACCTCTTTGGGCATGGTCGGCCACAGCGCCTCGAACCCTTTGGGCGAGAAGCTTTCCATCGCCGGGTTCATCGCCTTGGCCATGTCCTGAGCTTGCTTCATCATCAGCTCGAACGGATTTGTCGGGCTGTCACTCATCGGTAAGGTGCGTCCAGTTCCAGATTGCGCGCGATCTCGGCTTCCCAGCGTTCGCCATTCGACAGGAGTTTTTCCTTGTCGTAGAACAGCTCTTCCCGGGTTTCCGTCGCGAATTCAAAGTTCGGGCCTTCGACGATGGCATCAACCGGGCATGCCTCTTGGCAGAAGCCGCAATAGATGCACTTGGTCATGTCGATGTCATAGCGCGTGGTGCGGCGGCTGCCGTCCGCGCGGGGTTCGGCATCGATGGTGATGGCCTGTGCCGGGCAGACCGCCTCGCACAGTTTACACGCGATGCAGCGCTCTTCACCGTTTGGATAGCGGCGCAGGGCGTGTTCACCGCGAAACCGCGGGGACAGAGGGCCTTTTTCGTGCGGATAGTTTAGGGTGGCCTTGGGGGCGAAGAAGTACTTCAGGCCCAGCTTGAAGCCGACCCAGAAATCCTGAAGCAGAAAGTACTTGGCAGCGCGGGTATAGTCGATTTGGGTCATATCAGCCTCCTACGCTCCAACGGGCGAATGCGCCCCAGAACCAGTCGAATTTCGCCGCAAAGGCCACAAAGACTACCCAAACCAGCGAGAACGGCAGGAAAACTTTCCAGCCCAACCGCATCAGCTGGTCATAGCGGTAGCGAGGCGTGATGGCCTTGACCATCGCGAAGATGAAGAAGAAGAACGCCATCTTGGCGACCATCCACAGCACGCCATCGGGTAAGCCCGGGATTGGCGACAGCCAGCCGCCGAAGAACAGCAGCGAGGTCAGCGCGCACATCAGGAAGATCGCGATGTATTCACCGGCCATGAACAGCAGGAAGGGTGTGGCCGAATATTCGACCTGATAACCCGCCACCAGTTCCGATTCCGCTTCGGGCAGGTCAAACGGCGGTCGGTTGGTCTCGGCCAGCGCCGAGATGAAGAACAGGAAGACCATCGGGAAATGCGGCAGCCAGTACCAGCTGAAGAACCCGAACGACCCATCCTGCGCGCGGACGATGTCACCAAAGTTCATCGACCCGGTCGAGATGATCACACCGATGATGATCAAACCGATGGAAACCTCGTAGGAAATCATCTGCGCGGCTGAGCGCAACGAGCCGAGGAACGGGTACTTTGAGTTCGACGCCCAACCGCCCATGATCACGCCATAAACCTCAAGCGAGGACACGGCGAAGACATAGAGGATTGCGACGTTGATGTCCGACAGGACCCAGCCATCATTGAACGGGATCACCGCCCAGGCGATCATCGCCAGCACGAAAGAGGTGAGCGGCGCGAGGATGAAAACCGTGCGGTCGGCCCCCGCGGGGATCACGACCTCTTTGACGACGTATTTCAACGCATCCGCCACCGATTGCAGCAGACCGTAAACGCCGACCACGTTAGGGCCGCGGCGCATCTGGACAGCGGCCCAGATCTTGCGGTCGCCATAAACAAGGAACAACAGCGAGATCATCACGAAGGCAACAACAGCAAGCACTTGCGCCAGAATGATGATGGCTATTCCGCCGGGGGTGTTAAAGAATTCAGCCATTGGTCCTCACACCGTGGGTATTCCGTTTTTCGCGCGCGATGCAAAGGCCAGATGCCTGCGCAAACTGCGGCTGGGTCGGCGCGTTGGTGTAAACAGCATCTGCCGCCATTGCGCCACCCTTTTTCTTTCGTTTCACGCACATTTCCAGCGCAGTCAGGTGCCACCCGACCACAGCGCTGGTTTGCGATATGAAACTGCTTTCGTTCATTCCGCCGCAATCTTCTCAGCTTTGCGGGCTTGCGCCTGCGCCGAAAGCTCGGCCATCAGTTGCGAGGCCCGTGCGATCGGGTTGGTCAGATAGAAATCCTTGATCGCATTGCGGAAGGTCGCCTTGCCCAAAGACCCGGCCTCCAGCGCTTGAACCTCATTCTCGATCACATCGTCGATGCGGGCCAGATGGGGAACCGCCTCGATCAAGGCTGTGCGCAACTGCGCAAGCGAGTCATAGGGGAGTGTCGCCCCCAGTTCAGCCGACAGCGCACGCAGGATGGCCCAGTTTTCCTTGGCCTCACCCGGCGCAAACCCTGCGCGCATCGCCAGTTGTGGGCGGCCTTCCGTGTTTACGAACAGACCGTTTTCCTCAGTATAGGCCGCACCCGGCAGGATCACGTCTGCGCGGTGTGCGCCCCGATCCCCGTGGCTGCCCTGGTAGATCACAAAGGCGCCTTCGCCGATTTCGACCTCATCCGCACCAAGGTTATAGATCACATCCGCAGCATTGATCGCTTCCATGCCGCCTGCGTTGGTGGCATCCACATCCATCGCGCCCACGCGCGACGCCGCAGTATGCAGAATGATCAGGCCGCTTTCCGTATTTGCAGCAATTGTTTGCGCGGCAGCCAGAACAGCTCCTCCGTCCGCCTCCTGCAGCGCTCCCTGCCCGACGACGACCAGCGAGCGTTTACCCCTGATTTCATCGTCGCCCCCCATGTCGACAACCTTTTGCAGCGCCGCGCGGTCATCGCCCACATGATGGTACGCATAAGTTAGATCGACCGCTGGACCCACCAAAGCAACTTCGGCCCCGTGCGCCCACGCCTTGCGGATACGCGCGTTCAAAACCGGTGCTTCATCGCGCGGGTTGGTGCCGATCAGAAGAATACGCTCGGCCGTATCGATGTCTTCAATCGCGGCGGTCCCGGCATATGCGCCACGGTTTCCGGCCGGAAGCTTGGCCCCATCGGTGCGGCACTCAACAACTCCGCCTTGCCCTTCGATCATCTGTTTCAATGCGAATGCGGCCTCGACCGGTACCAGATCACCGACGATACCGGCTGGCTTCTCAGCATCTTTCAGCGATTCTGCGGCCTTGGTCAGTGCTTCCGACCATGAGGCCGGGCGCAGCTTGCCGTTTTCGCGGATGTAAGGTTTGTCCAGTCGCTGACGCCGCAACCCGTCCCAGACAAAGCGGGTTTTGTCGCTGATCCACTCTTCATTCACGCCGTCATGGTTCCGCGGAAGGAAGCGCATCACCTCGCGCCCTTTGGTATCGACACGAATGTTCGATCCCAGCGCGTCCATGACGTCGATGCTTTCGGTTTTGGTCAATTCCCACGGGCGCGCCGTAAACGCATAAGGTTTCGAGGTCAGCGCCCCAACCGGGCACAGGTCGATAATGTTGCCCTGCAGGTTCGAATCCAGCGTCTGGTTCAGATACGAGGTGATCTCGGCATCCTCACCACGCCCTGTCTGACCCATCTGAGTAATCCCAGCGACTTCGGTGGTAAAGCGCACGCAACGGGTGCAACTGATGCAGCGGGTCATTGCCGTGCCCACAAGCGGTCCCAGATCCAGATCATCAACCGCGCGCTTGGCTTCTTTGAACCGCGAACCGGACAGGCCATAAGCCATCGCCTGATCCTGAAGATCGCATTCGCCGCCCTGATCGCAGATCGGACAATCCAGCGGATGGTTGATCAGCAGGAACTCCATCACACCTTCGCGGGCCTTTTTGACCATGGGAGAGTTCGTCTTGACCACCGGTGGCTGCCCTTCTGGCCCCGGGCGCAGATCGCGTACCTGCATCGCGCAGGATGCAGCCGGTTTCGGCGGACCGCCCACCACTTCAACCAGACACATCCGGCAGTTTCCCGCAATCGACAGACGCTCGTGATAGCAGAAACGCGGCACCTCGACCCCGGCCTGCTCACAGGCCTGTATCAGGGTCATCGCACCTTCGACTTCAATTTCCTGCCCGTCGATATTGATCTTGCGGAGGTCAGACATGGCTCTCAGTTCGCTCTCAAATAAACGCCAATGGCGCTGTTTCTTTGGATTTCCTTCTGCCCCAAAGAGCAGAATGTTTTGGGGTTGTCGTAGGCCACGCCGTTTTTCGCCAGATAAGCCTCGCCCTTCGCCCGCATCCGATCCTTTTCAGCATCCGACTCGACATATGAGCGGATTTCCGTGTCCGAGTACCCCAGATTATTCGCTTTGGACCGCAGTCCCCACATCACACTGATCGCTTTCAATCGCCGCCCGCTGATCGACGGGCAGAACTCGGAAATCTCATTTGCAATGGCGATGTAGTAGAGTTCGTTGTCGATCTCTTTGACATCCCTCAAGGGCGGCTTTGCTTCTGCAACCACGGGCAAGGCCATCAGCGATGCGAGGGCGGCTAGTTTTGTAACAGACATGGGTTTTCCTTTCGTCTTGGACTGTCCAAGACGAAGCGGTTCGCGGCTGCTAGGCAATAACACCCTGCCCGCCCACCGGAGATATGGAAAAACACCGGTCATGGCCGCTGGCAGGTTCCTGCAAATGTCAGTTGATCATTGCTGATGCTAAGGTTCTGCGGGTCTGTATCCGGACCCACCTTCCACGAAATCCGTGACGACCCGAAGTTCTGGATGCAGAATTTGGTTCCTTCATGACGTCCGGCCTCGCGCGCACCATCGAGTGAAGCAGAGACGCCTTTGACGACAACCGTAAAGTCCGCGGGCGAGGTCTTCTTGTCGACCACCTTCGCCTTGGTTCTGAACGACTTGCCATCAAACAAAAGCCGATCTGCCGACGGTTTAACCAGACCGCAAGCGGAAACACCAACCAATGCCAGCGCAACAATAAGGGCTTTGGGGGCCTTCATACTTTCCCTCTTTGTTTTCTGTTCCGCTGCGTCGCTATCAAAACGCCGCGACCAATACCATAAGCCCGATCACGAACATGCACGCCCATCCGATCACATACAAAATTGTCCGCGGGCCGCTGGTTGGCTTGCCGATCCCCTTCAAGTGCACCACCAGCATCGCCAAGCGCGCAACCAGCGCCACCGAGGCCAGCAGGTTTACCCAGAACGGGCTGACGCCCAGCAGAATCGCCGCTGTAATGACTGTCACAAACGCAGGAAGTGTCTCCGTCCCGTTCAGATAGGCCCGGTTCAGACGATACGCCTTGTCGGCATAATCCTGGTCAGGTGTCGCACCGGGTGCCAGCCCCTTGGCTTGTTTGGCCAGTGCCGAAAACGGCGCTAGAAACAATACAACCAGCGTGAATAGCACAACCGACGCAATTGCGTGGCTATATTCTGCAAACACTTCCATCTCGTTCACTCCGCTGCCATCGCACCCATACGGCCCGATTTCTGAGCCTTGATGCGGTCTTCGATCTCTTCCCGGAAATTGCGGATCAGGCCCTGGATCGGCCAGGCGGCCGCATCGCCCAAGGCGCAGATCGTGTGTCCTTCGACCTGTTTGGTCACGTCAAACAACATGTCGATCTCTTCCAGCTCAGCCTCGCCGCGAACTAGACGATCCATCACACGCATCATCCAGCCGGTGCCTTCGCGACACGGCGTACACTGACCACAGCTTTCATGCTTGTAAAACTTCGACAGGCGCCAGATCGCCTTGATGATGTCGGTGGACTTGTCCATCACAATCACCGCTGCCGTGCCCAGACCCGACCCAAGATCGTTGCGCAGGTAATCGAAATCCATGATCGCGTCGCGCATGTTTTCACCGCGCACGCAGGGAACCGAGGATCCACCAGGAATAACCGCCAGCAGATTATCCCACCCGCCGCGAATGCCGCCGCAATGGGTTTCGATCAGCTGTTCGAACGGGATCGACATTGCCTCTTCGACGACGCAAGGGTTGTTCACGTGGCCCGAGATCGCAAACAGCTTGGTACCTGCGTTGTTCTGACGACCAAATCCAGCGAACCAATCCGCACCCCGTCGCAGGATGGTCGGCACCACCGCGATGGATTCCACGTTGTTCACAGTGGTCGGACATCCGTACAGCCCCGCACCCGCCGGGAACGGAGGTTTCATCCGCGGCATACCCTTCTTGCCCTCAAGGCTTTCGATCAGGGCGGTTTCTTCGCCACAAATATAAGCCCCTGCCCCGTGATGAAGGAAAAGATCGAAATCCCAGCCCGAACCAGCGGCATTTTTGCCCAGAAGACCCGCGTCATAGGCCTCGTCAATCGCGGCCTGCAATGCCTCACGCTCGCGGATATATTCGCCGCGCAGGTAGATATAGCAGGTATGCGCGTTCATCGCGAAAGAGGCGATCAGACACCCTTCAATCAACGTGTGGGGATCATGGCGCATGATCTCACGGTCTTTGCAGGTGCCGGGCTCGGATTCATCGGCATTCACAACCAGATAGGAAGGGCGACCGTCGCTTTCCTTTGGCATGAACGACCATTTCAGGCCAGTTGGGAAGCCTGCACCGCCGCGTCCGCGCAACCCGGAATCCTTCATTGTCTGAATGATCCAGTCCCGGCCCTTTTCAATCAGGCCAGCTGTGCCGTCCCAATGCCCGCGGGCTTGCGCGCCTTTCAGCGTGCGTTCGTGCATCCCGTAGATGTTGGTAAAGATCCGGTCCTGATCCTTCAGCATCATTCGTTACCTTCAGCTGTCCTGACGCATGCGCCAGAGTTGAAAAATGTTCACACCCGCATAAATGAATGCCGCCAGAGCGGCAAAATCAAACAGCAGCGCGTGCCGGGCCGTCAAACCCAGCGCGGGGCCAATGAACAGGTTCATGGCAAGCCAGATCACCATCGTCACCGCAATGACGATGCCGATATGTCGGCCCTTTCGGGCTATGGCCTGATCCTTATCCTTGTCCATCATCCCCCGATGCCCCGATGGGGCACCCGTTTAGTCTTCGTAAGTGCCATCTTCCTTGGCACGTTTGGCAAATTCGGTTTCCTCACCCGCCGCAAGCTTGGCTGCCTGTTCAATCCAGCCATCGCGCTCGATCCGGCCCTTGAACTTCAACCGAGCATCTACCCATGCGACCTGTTCCGGCGTCCAGGCTGCGATCTGATCATAGTGGAAGAAGCCCAACTCGTTCAGGGTCTGCTCCAGCTTGGGGCCTACGCCTTTCAACAGTTTCAGGTTATCTGCCTTGCCGTCGCGCGCGCCTGTCAGTGTTTCGGGCTGGTCCTCTTGCGCTGCCTTCGCCTCAGCGGCCTGTTTCACAGCAGGTTTCGCCGGAGCTGGAGCTTTGGGCGGCTTCGGTGCAGCTTTGGCCGCAGCCGCTCTGCCATCCTTGCCCAACCAAGGGGTCAGGATCGGAACCTCGGTCCCATCAATACGCTTGACCGTATCGCCAATATCGGTGGCCAGTTCGACGCTGGCGTTGTACTGCGTTTTGCCGCTGTCATACTCCGTCAGGCTTGTCAGCCCCTTGAGCGGTTCAGCTGCATAGCGACCATTCTGCGGGCCCGGCGTCGGAACTTTCCCTGCCACCAGATCATCAAGGATCTTGCCAAAGCTCGCAGCGGTCAGGTCTTCGTAGTAATCCTTGCCGATCTGTGCCATCGGCGCATTGGTGCAGGAGCCAAGGCATTCGACCTCTTCCCAGCTCAGCTTGCCATCGGCGGACAGCACGTGTGGCTTGGCCGCGATCTTCTCCTTGCAGACAGCGATCAGATCCTCGGCCCCGCAAATCATGCAGGAGGTCGTGCCACAAACCTGAACATGGGCCACAGATCCCACCGGTTGCAGCTGGAACATGAAGTAGAACGAGGCCACCTCTAGCACGCGGATATAAGCCATACCCAGCATGTCGGCGACGGATTCAATCGCCGGGCGGCTCAGCCAGCCCTCTTGTTCCTGTGCACGCCACAGCAGAGGGATCACCGCACTGGCCTGACGGCCTTCGGGATATTTGGTAATCTGCGCTTCGGCCCATTGCTGGTTGGCAGCGGTGAAGGCAAAGCTTTCAGGTTGTTCGGGATGAAGACGGCGGAGCATTAGCGGTCAATCTCTCCAAATACGACGTCCATAGTGCCGATGATGGCGGCGACGTCGGCCAGTTGGTGGCCTTTGGCAACGTGGTCCATGGCTTGCAGGTGCAGGAAACCCGGCGCGCGCAGTTTGGCGCGGTAGGGTTTGTTGGTGCCGTCAGCGACCAGATAGACGCCGAACTCGCCCTTGGGGGCTTCGACGGCGGCATAAACTTCACCGGCAGGAACGTGGAAGCCTTCGGTGTACAGCTTGAAGTGATGGATCAGACTTTCCATCGAGGTCTTCATGTCCGAGCGTTTCGGCGGAGTGATCTTGCCACGCGCCAGAACGTCACCCGGGCACTCGCGGATTTTGGCGATGGCCTGACGGATGATCAGCAGCGACTGGCGCATTTCTTCCATACGGACAAGGTAGCGGTCATAACAGTCGCCGTTCTTGCCAACAGGGATCTGGAACTCGAACTCGTCGTAGCACTCGTAGGGCTGCGCGCGGCGCAGGTCCCATGCCAGACCCGATCCGCGCACCATCACGCCCGAGAAGCCGTACTTCTGGATGTCATCCTCGGTCACGACGCCGATATCAGCGTTGCGCTGTTTGAAGATGCGGTTTTCGGTCAGCAGCCCGTCAATGTCATCAAGGACGTTGGGGAATTCGTGGCTCCACGCCTCGATATCGTCCAGCAGTTCCCGCGGCAGGTCCTGATGTACACCACCCGGACGGAAATAAGCGGCGTGCAGGCGGGCACCGCAGGCACGCTCATAGAACACCATCAGCTTTTCACGCTCTTCAAAACCCCAGAGTGGCGGGGTCAGTGCGCCGACGTCCATCGCCTGCGTCGTCACGTTCAGCAGGTGGTTCAGGATGCGCCCGATCTCGGAATACAGAACCCGGATCAGCGAGCCACGGCGCGGCACCTCGACCCCGGTCAGCTTTTCGATGGCCAGACACCAGGCATGTTCCTGGTTCATCGGTGCTACATAGTCCAGACGGTCGAAATACGGCAGGTTCTGCAGATAGGTCCGGCTTTCCATCAGCTTTTCGGTGCCACGGTGCAGCAAGCCGATATGCGGGTCGCAACGCTCGACGATTTCACCGTCCAACTCGAGCACCAGACGCAAAACTCCGTGAGCCGCAGGGTGTTGCGGGCCGAAGTTGATGTTAAAGTTGCGGATCTTCTGCTCGCCGCTCAGCGCGTCCGTGCTGCCGTCATCGTATCTTGAGCCGTCCATCACCGCCCTCGTTTCTTCTTTGCTTCGGCCCGAACCCGGACCTTTTCCGCCTCGGTCGCTTTGACCGCAGCTCCGGCCAGTAGAACCCCTAACGCGCCCAGAATGATCAACTCACCCATCATCTCAGCGTCGCTCCATCTCTTGCAGTTTCATCGCCATCATCCACAGCAGGACAATCACGACCGGAGAGATGATGCATGCAAACGCCCAGTTCTTGTTGATCCCGAAATGCGGCAGCAGCTTGATCATCGGAATGACCGTTGCAACAACCAGAATTATCCAGATCAGGAACTCCATGATTACGTCTCCTGTTTCTCATCCCCCGGCAGAATGTAGTTCGCACCTTCCCATGGGGACATGAAATCAAACTGACGGTATTCCTGCACCAGACTGACCGGCTCATAGACCACGCGTTTCTGCGCCTCGTCATAACGCACCTCGGTGTAGCCGGTGGTCGGGAAATCCTTGCGCAGCGGATGGCCACGGAATCCATAGTCCGTCAGAATCCGCCGCAAATCTGGATGTCCCGAGAACAGGATGCCGAACATGTCGAACACCTCACGCTCGAACCAGTTGGCCGAGGGGTGGATATCGACGATCGAAGGCACCATGTCATCTTCGCGGATCGAAACCCGTAGACGGACACGCTGGTTCTGGTACATCGACAGGAAGTGGTACACCACATCGAACCGCTTGGCACGTTCGGGGTAATCGACGCCGGTGATATCCACCAATGTCGAGAACTTGCAGTTTTGGTCCGACCGCAGGAATTCTACGAATTCCACCAGGTTCGACGGCGCCACATCGACGTTCAGCTCGCCATGGGTCACATCCCAGGACAGAACGCAATCGGCTCGTTTCAGTTCAAACTGGGTGCCGAGTTCTTCGAGTGCTTCGCTCATCTACCCTTCCCCTCAGCGTACAATTGTGCCGGTACGGCGGATTTTGCGTTGCAGCTGCAGCAGACCGTAAAGCAGCGCCTCGGCGGTTGGAGGGCAGCCGGGCACGTAAATATCCACCGGAACAACCCGGTCACAGCCACGCACGACGGAATAGGAATAGTGGTAGTAGCCCCCCCCATTCGCGCAGGATCCCATCGAGATCACATAGCGCGGCTCGGGCATCTGGTCGTAAACCTTGCGCAAGGCAGGAGCCATCTTGTTGGTCAGCGTGCCAGCCACGATCATCACGTCAGATTGGCGCGGAGAGGCGCGTGGCGCGATGCCGAAACGTTCCGCATCATAGCGCGGCATCGAAGTGTGCATCATTTCAACCGCGCAGCAGGCCAGACCAAAGGTCATCCAGTGCAGCGAACCGGTACGGGCCCAGTTGATGATATCCTCGCTCGAGGTCAGCAGAAAACCTTTGTCCTGCAACTCGGCATTCAGGGCCTGAGTGGCGACTTCCTTGTCGACGCCAGCGGTATTTGCACCGGTCATCACTCCCATTCCAGGGCCCCTTTCTTCCACTCATAGGCAAAGCCGATGGTCAGCACGGCCAGAAACACCATCATCGACCAGAAGCCGACATCGCTGATATCGCGGAACCCGACAGCCCAGGGAAACAGGAATGCGATCTCAAGATCGAAGATGATGAAGAGAATCGAGACCAGATAGAATCGGACGTCAAATTTCATTCGCGCATCGTCGAATGCATTGAAGCCACATTCATATGCGCTGACCTTTTCGGGGTCGGGATTGCGGACAGCCAGTACAACGGCGGCAAGAATCAGGACGATTCCAAGGCCTACGGCAACGGCCAGAAACACCAGAATCGGGAGATACTCCCGCAGCAGGTCTTCCACGAATAGCTCCTTTCTTGCGCACGCATCTTGTCGGGTGCGCCGTCAATTGGCGTGTTGACTGGACATTCTCTATCCCCGCCGGGTCAGAGGGTCAACCGAACACAGCCCCCTCTGCCCTCAAACATACGCTTGACAGCGCGGCATAGAATCGCATCACGAGCGATTTGCATTGGCTTACGGAAACTCGGTAAACTTACTTATTCCATGCAGGTTTACGTTTTTCGAAGAACGCCGCGATCCCTTCACGTGCCTCTTCCGTTTCCCAGCGCTCGACCAGTTCGTTGATGGTCTGGTCGATTGTCGCATCATCAATACGAGGTCCCAGAGTTCGAACCAATGCCTTGGCAGATGCAACTGCCCCCGGCGCGCAGGAGAGATATGGCCGGAGTTCATCTTCTATCGCAGCCGCAAGCTGCTCGGGAGGCACAGCCTTTGCCAGCATTCCCAAATCAACCGCTTCGGGCGCATCGAACAACCGGGCCGACATGAATACACGCCGTGCCCGCGCCTCCCCCATACGAGCGATAACATAAGGGCCGATTGTCGCCGGAATCAGCCCCAGCCGGGTCTCGGTCAGTCCCATCTTCAGACTATCTACACCGATGGCAACATCGCACACGGCGGCCATCCCAACGCCTCCGCCAAAGGCGTTGCCTTGCAGCGCCCCGATCAAGGGTTTGGGCATTGTGTTCAACGCCTGCAACATCTCTGCAAGCTTGCGCGCCTCGACAAACCGCGTCGCCTTGTCGGCCGCCATCTGGTCCTGCATCCATCCCAGATCACCACCAGCGCAAAACGTCTTTCCCGCAGCAGCCAGAACGACCGCTCTGACAGTGCCATCCTGACCCAGTTGCGACGCGGCCTGCGTCAGCTCGGCAATCATCTGACCCGAGAGCGCGTTGTGCTTTTCCGCCCGGTCCAGAGTTAACGTGGCAACACCGCGTTCGTCTGCTGAAATCGAGATTGTTTCGAACATGTTAGCCTCTCAACGCCTTGGCCATCTGCGCGGCCTCTTCGACCACATCGATATCCAGACCGGTTTGATAGCCCAACCGGTGCAAATGCGCTGCAACGGTTTCAGTCGCCACATTACCCGCAGCCCCCGGAGCATATGGACAACCGCCAAGCCCACCCACGGCCGCGTCGAACACACGCACACCCAGCGAAAGTGCCGCATCGATATTGTCGATTGCACGCCCATTGGTGTCATGAAAATGCCCGGCAAGCCGCGTCACAGGAACCCTTTCCCGAACCGCCAGAAGCATATGCGCAATCTTGTCTGGCGTGCCTTGCCCGATCGTGTCCCCCAATGACACCTCGTAACAGCCCAACGCAAACAACCGGTCGGCAATTTCGGCGACTTTCTCGGGCGGGGTCGGGCCATCATAGGGGCAATCCGTCACGCAAGAGACGTAGCCGCGAACCGGAAGGTCGATATGACGCGCCGCTTCGAGAATCGGCGTGAACCGTTCGATTGACTCGGCGATCGAGGCATTGATGTTTGCCTTGGAAAACCCCTCGGAAGCCGACGCAAAAATGGCAATCTCATCCGCTTCGGCAGCCAGCGCATCCTCGTATCCGCGCATATTCGGCGTCAACGCCGCGTAGCGCACGCCGTCCGCTCGGGTAATACCGGCCAGAACCTGCGCCGACCCCGCCATTTGAGGCACCCATTTGGGAGAGACAAAGCTTGCAACTTCGATCCGTCGAAACCCGGCGCGACTGAGGCAATTGATCAGCGCCACCTTGTCGGCAACCGGTATCTCACGTGTTTCGTTTTGTAGCCCGTCGCGCGGTCCAACTTCGTAGATTTCGACCAGATCACCCATGTCAGAACCCCTTATGGCTTGTTCTCATTCCAAATACGGATCGCGCAACCGTGCCACGTCAAACTGCCCGGGTACAGATCACTCTTCTTCCAAACGCACCAAAGCTGCCCCAGCCTCGACCTGCGCGCCATCTTCGACCAGCACCTCGGCCACCACACCATCGCGCGCGGCCAGCAACGAATGCTCCATTTTCATCGCTTCCAGAATGGCCAAACGGTCGCCTTCCTGAACGGTCTGCCCCGCGGTGGCAAAAACTGCCTTGACCAGACCCGGCATCGGCGCCTCGATCACGTTGGTGTCACCCGTCGCGCTGGCATCCCGGTCCAGCGGGTCGATAACGTCGAAACTGTGACCGTAGTCGGTAAATACGGTCAAAGTTGTTCCGCTGACAGCGACCCGCGGCATCGGTGCGCCGTTCAGCGTCCACTGCCCCGAGATCCGCTCGGCCACGACACGGTGTTCGCCCAGCTGCCAAAGCTGGCGATCCGACCCGTCGACCTGCACGTCCAGATCAAGAACCTCTCCCTGATCGGACAGCTGCACCGCCCGATGCAACGGAGCCCAGAGCGAAAACCCGGTGTCAGGCGTGACATTAACCAAATCCAGTGCGGTCATAGCAGCCGCAACTGCGGTTGTGGCCGAAGTCGGCGATTCCCGCACCAACCCGTCAAGATCGCGCCCGATCAGGCCCGTATCCACATCGCCCGAGGCAAATCCGTCATGGCGGGTCAGCGCTCCCAGAAAGGCGAGATTCGTAACGGTGCCCGCCACTTCGGTCTGCCGCAGCACTCGGTGCAACGTCTCAAGCGCAACCGCGCGGGTCGGACCATGCACCACCACTTTGGCAATCATCGGGTCATACCAGGGGCTGATCGTGTCACCTGTGCGAACACCACTATCCGCTCGGCAGTTGGCCGGGAAAACCAGATGGGTCAATGTACCTGTCGCCGGCAAGAACCCCTTTGGTACATCCTCGGCATAAAGCCGGGCTTCGAAGGCGTGACCCGAGATCGACAGATCATCCTGTTGCCTGGGAAGGCTCTCTCCTGCTGCTACGCGCAACTGCCATTCCACCAGATCGATGCCGGTGATGGCCTCTGTAACCGGGTGTTCCACCTGCAGGCGGGTGTTCATCTCCATGAACCAGAATCTGTCGGGGCGCAGCCCGTCCGAGGCATCGACGATGAACTCCACCGTGCCTGCACCCTTGTACCCGATCGCCTCGGCGGCGCGCACACCGGCCTGCCCCATCGCCTCCCGCATTTCGAGCGTCATGCCCGGGGCTGGTGCCTCTTCGATCACTTTCTGATGGCGGCGTTGCAACGAGCAATCGCGTTCGAACAGATGCACCGCATGAGTACCGTCACCAAATACCTGCACTTCGATATGGCGGGGTTTGGCCACGAATTTCTCGACCAGCACAGCGTCATTGCCAAAAGCGGTTTTGGCTTCGCCGCGTGCGCTGTCCAATGCGGAACGGAAATCCTTGGGGCGTTCGACCAGACGCATACCTTTACCGCCGCCGCCTGCAACGGCCTTAATCAGCACCGGATACCCAATCGCATCCGCCGCACCCGCCAAATGTTCGGGATCCTGATTGTCGCCGTGATAGCCAGGCACCACGGGCACGCCAGCCTGTTCCATCAACACCTTGGCCGCATCCTTGAGGCCCATTTTGCGGATCGCATCCGCTGATGGGCCGATAAAGGTCAAACCCGCAGCCTCGACCGCGTCGACGAAATCGGGGTTCTCTGACAGGAAGCCATAACCGGGATGGATCGCCTGCGCGCCCGTATCCAGCGCAGCCTGAATAATCACATCGCCCTTCAGATAGCTTTCCGCCGGGGCGGGGCCGCCGATATGAATGACCTCATCCGCCATCTGCACATGCTTGGCCGCAGCGTCCGCATCGGAATAAACAGCCACACAGGACACGCCCATCCTCTGAGCGGTTTCCATAACCCGGCAAGCGATCTCGCCCCGGTTGGCAATCAGGATTTTGTTGAACATAGCTTACCCCTCAACCGCCAGATCTTCGACAAGGCGAAATCGTTCGCACAGCAGCTCCATCTCGGGATCAAACCCGCCATTGCGTTCGAAATACTGGCGATGCCCCTCTCTCCATCCCTCGAGCGTTTCATTTTCGCCCTCTGCCAACGCGAAATCCTCGGTTACGTCGCAGTATCGGCAGGTCGAGACGTCGACCGTTTCGATCACCAAGGCCGGACGATCATCCCAATCCAGCGCAATGTCTCTCCGCCCGACAACAGGAGTGTCAGGGCTACCTTCGGGATAGTCGCGCAACGCACCGCAGGTTGCCGTTTTCCGCCCTGATCGTACCAGAGCCAGCAGCTCAGCACTCAGCCGGGCATTGTCACCAAACTTGAAAGTCTGGGCACCAGGATAGCGGGCCATGACGTCATTCAATGAAACGTTCATCTTACATCCTGAACACGCCGAAACGTGTCTCCTCAATCGGGGCATTCAGCGCCGCACTCAGCGACAAGGCGAGCACATCGCGGCTTTTGCGCGGGTCGATGATGCCATCGTCCCAGAGACGGGCCGAGGCATATAGCGGGTGCGATTGCTCTTCGAACATGTCCAGCGTCGGACGTTTGAATTCGGCCTCTTCCTCGGCCGACCAGGTACCGCCCTGTCGTTCGATCCCGTCGCGCCTGACTGTCGCCAATACGCCTGCGGCCTGCTCGCCCCCCATCACCGAAATCCGAGAGTTCGGCCATGTCCACAGAAACCTTGGCTGATAGGCGCGTCCTGCCATGCCATAGTTCCCGGCCCCAAACGAGCCGCCCACCAGCATCGTGATCTTGGGAACGCTCGTCGTTGCAACTGCCGTCACCATCTTGGCGCCGTGGCGGGCGATCCCTTCGTTCTCGTATTTGCGGCCTACCATAAAGCCGGTGATGTTCTGCAGGAAGACCAGGGGCGTTTTGCGCTGCGAACACAGCTCGACAAAATGCGCGCCCTTTTGCGCAGCCTCCGAGAACAGCACGCCATTGTTGGCAATGATCCCGACTGGGCACCCTTTGACATGGGCAAAGCCGGTGACCAGTGTCTCGCCAAAGCGGGGTTTGAACTCATCAAACCGAGAGCCATCGACCAGCCGTGCGATCACTTCACGGATGTCATAGGGCGTGCGCAAGTCGGCGGGAACGACACCCAGAATTTCATCCGGATCATAAGCAGGCTCCTCAGGTGCTTCGAACTGTAGGCCGGGCTTCAGCGCGGCACCGCCCAATGACCCAACCGCGCGGCGGGCCAATGCCAACGCATGCGCATCATCTTCGGCCAGATAATCTGCCACACCCGACAGGCGCGTGTGCACATCGCCACCGCCCAGATCCTCGGAGCTGACAACCTCACCCGTTGCAGCCTTGACCAAAGGTGGCCCTGCCAGAAAGATCGTGCCCTGTTCCTTCACGATGATCGTCACATCGGACATTGCTGGAACATAGGCCCCACCCGCCGTGCACGACCCCATAACCACGGCAATCTGAGGGATACCCTTCGCGCTCATCCGCGCCTGATTGTAGAAGATACGCCCAAAGTGGTCGCGGTCTGGGAACACCTCATCCTGATTGGGCAGGTTCGCGCCGCCACTGTCGACCAGATAGATGCAGGGCAGATGGTTTTCCTCGGCAATCTCCTGCGCGCGCAGGTGCTTCTTGACGGTCATCGGATAATAGGTGCCGCCCTTCACGGTGGCGTCATTGCACACCACCATAACTTCGCGCCCCTGCACCCGGCCGATGCCCGCGATAACCCCGGCACAGGGTGCTGCATCACCATACATCCCATGCGCCGCCGTCGCCCCGATTTCCAGAAACGGAGACCCCGGATCAAGCAGGTTCGCCACCCGCCTGCGCGGCAACATCTTGCCCCGAGATTCATGCCGCGCGCGGGATTTCTCGCCCCCGCCCATGCGGGCTGCCTCGGCGGCGGCAGAGACCTGCGCCAGCGCGTCGAGATGAGCGGTGCGGTTTGTCTTGAAGCCCTCAGATGCGGGCATGGCTTTGGATGTGAGTTTCATTGGCCCTGCACTCCCGTTCTCCTGAATGCCAATTTGAACTTCTGCCTTTTTACAGAAAGCCCCGTTTCAAAGTCATTTGGGAGAGACACATTGACTTGCGTATCCCCTCTCAAAGTTGCCATTCTGACCTGACAAATCGAGTGAAGCAGTAAAGAGACAGCCATGAGCCGCTTCAGGTCCTGCTCTGAATTCAATTCTTCGGTTCCGAAAGCCACAGAGAAGTCCCCGTCTTTACTTTCAGACCAGTCCACCCAATTCAGCCCATCGACCACTTCGTTAAGCGAGCTATAAGCACCAGCTTCATTCTTAACTCTTAATGCGACACCGGGGCCAAAATACGTGGGTTTGCCATGCTTAAATGTATTTATTGCACCACGCTCCGAAAGCAGATTGACTTCTTCCTCAATCAGCTTCTGGATGTTTCTCAGGGTTGCGGCATCCAACTGTTTCGGAGCACCAAACAGTTGGTAAGGCAACCAATCTTCAAACGGCAACGATTGCCCGTCCAATGCAACCTCAAATCCGTTGGGCACTTTCTGATTTCTCAGTGCCTTGTACACCTCGGCCAACTGCCTCTCTCGTATGACCGACGCAATTCGAGCAAATGGCCCGAAGTCCGAGCCGCATAAAATGAACAACACCAATGTTTCAGAGGAAAAATAGCGCAACGCCCTAATGGTGTGAGTAGCATATTCCTTATACTGCACGCGCGATTTCTGAAGCTCATCGAGAAGGGAGTGCTCATTTAGAACTTCTCCAGAATCCAGATCCTGAATTCGCATGTTGCTCGGAACTGCTTTGTTCAAGCTTTCAGCTAAGGTCCAGAAATAAAACGGATCAAACTCTGAATAAAACTTTTGATCTACATCATTCAGAAAACGCTGCATATCTTCGCCCGAACCATCAATTTTCACGACTCTGACTCCCACGCCGCCCGCGCCTTCAATTCCTTCCGAATAACCTTCCCGGTCACCGTCATCGGCAACTCGTCTAGAAACGCCACTTCGCGTGGATAAGAGTAATGCGCCAAACGGTCCTTGACCCACTCCTGCAACTCGCGCTCCGTGGCCTCGGCCCCCGATTTCAGCACCACATAAGCCTTCACGATCTCGGTTCGCAGCGGATCGGGTTTGCCGACCACGCCTACCGTCGCCACTGCCGGGTGGGTCAGCAGGCAGTCCTCGATCTCGGCCGGGCCAATGCGGTAACCCGCCGAGGTAATCACGTCGTCATCGCGCCCTACGAAACGCAGATAGTCGCCCTCCCACACGCCGCGATCACCGGTGATCAGCCAGTCGCCCCGGAACTTCTCGGCGGTTGCTTCGGGGCGATTCCAGTATTCCAGAAGCATCGAGGCCGAGCCGCGCCGGATGGCGACGTCGCCCTCGTCCCCGGTCGGGTTTCCGTCCTCATCAATCACCGCAACCTCATGCCCTGGCACCGGTTGGCCGATACAGCCGGGGCGCACAGGGAAATCTTCGGCGCAAGATGATACGACCATGTTGCACTCGGTCTGACCGTAGAACTCGTTGATCGTCAGACCAAAGGCCTTCTGTCCCCATGCCAGCATTTCGGCACCCAGCGGTTCTCCCCCGGACGCGACCGAGCGCAGACCGGGGATCACCTGTTCCGCTGCCTTGAGCATTCGCAGCGCCGTTGGTGGGAAAAAGACGTTCCGCACCCCGCCACGCGCGATGATGTCAGCGCAGGCCTCGGGGGTGAATTTCTCAAGCCGCGCGGCAACGACCGGAATGCCCAGCGCAAGACCCGGCATCAGCACATCGAACAGCCCGCCGATCCACGCCCAATCCGCCGGAGTCCAAAGACAGTCACCTTCGCGCAAGTGATTATGGCTGATCGAAACTCCAGGCAAATGCCCGGTCAGAACCCGGTGTCCATGCAGCGCGCCCTTCGGGCTGCCGGTGGTGCCCGAGGTATAGATCAACACAGCCGGATCATCTGGGCTGGTCGCGGCGAATGGTACAGCAAGGCCTTCCTCGCCAATTTCCGACGCGATCAAAGGCGCAGCCAGATCACCCAACAGATCAGCCCCTTCGGCGTCGGTCAGCACAATCCGGACACCTGCGCCACTGACCCGCGACCGCAACGCGTCCTGCTTGAACAGTTTGAACAAAGGGACCGACACAGCCCTGATCTTCCAGATCGCCAGATGGGCCGCCGCGCACCAGGGAGATTGGCTTAGCAATACTCCAACGCGATCACCGGGCTGCACATGGCGCAATAATGCTCGGGCTAATCCGTCCGTCATTTGCGACAGTTGCGCATAGCTGATGCGCTGCGGGTCCGGTCCGGTTAAATCGATCAGCGCAACCCGATCCCCCGCATGCCGCAGGCACTGCTGCGCCATGTTCAGACTGTCCGGCAGATCCCAGCCTCCATCCGGGCGCAAACCCGGTATGCGCTCAGCGCTTAGCACGGTGATTATTCCCTATATTTCCTGCACTTATTGATTCATCTGCAGCCAGTTCTTTCACGTTTACTTGATGCAGATCAGAGTGGGCAATTTCAGTCGCTGCAACACCAAGGTCATCAACGAAACCAAAGGCAAGACAATGACCAAGAAACTCGCCGCTTTGACTCTTTCCACCGCGTTGGTGGCTCTGGCCGCCCCTGCGTTTGCCCAATCTCAGGGGGATTGGACGCTCGGTATCGGTGTGGGGTACCTGGACCCGAGATCCAACAACGGAACACTGGCCGGCCTTAGCGCCGATATCGACTCGGATACGCGCCCGATCTTCACCGCCGAGTATTTCATCCAAGACAATCTGGGGATCGAGCTGCTGGCCGCGACCCCGTTCAAACATAACGTCACCTTGGGTGGAAGCGTGGACGCTGGCAGCGTCAAACATCTGCCGCCCACCTTGTCGCTGAACTATCACTTCCCGACCAATAGCGCCTGGAAGCCCTATGTCGGTGCAGGTCTGAACTATACCATCTTCTTTGACGAGCAATCTGCCCTTGGCAACCTCAAGGTCGATGATTCCTTCGGCGTTTCGCTGCAAGCCGGTCTCGACTACATGATCACCGACAAAGGTGCAGTCCGTCTGAATGTACGCTGGTTCGACATCGACTCGGACGTCACTCTGAACGGAGCCGATATTGGCACTGCGAACATCGACCCTTGGCTGGTCGGTATTTCCTACGTTCATCGCTTCTGATCCTTTGATCGAAACGCCCCGCTGTAACCTCGTCTGCGGGGCGTCTTCATTCAGCGCATTTCGTTCATCATTTCCCGGCCGATCAGCATCCGTCGAATCTCGCTGGTGCCTGCGCCGATCTCCATCAGCTTGGCGTCCCGGAAGATCCGGCTAACCGGTGCGTCAGACAGAAACCCTGCCCCGCCCAGCGCCTGAACCGCCTGATGCGCCTGAACCATCGCCTGTTCGGATGCGTAAAGACAGCACGCCGCTGCATCCTGCCGGGTGACGTCCCCACGATCACAGGCCTTAGCCACCTCATAGACATAGGCCCGGGCCGAGTTCATCGCGGTATACATGTCGGCAATCTTGCCCTGCATCAGTTGGAAGCTGCCAATCGGTTTGCCGAATTGCTTGCGCTCGGCCAGATACGGCATCACCTCATCCAGACAGGCGGCCATGATGCCGGTGCCGATCCCGGCCAGAACCACGCGCTCATAATCCAGACCTGACATGAGCACGGCTACGCCCTTGCCCTCTTCACCCAGTACGTTCTCGAACGGCACTTCGACATCTTCAAAGATCAGTTCAGCCGTGTTCGACCCGCGCATCCCCAACTTGTCGAAATGGGGTGAGGTCGAAAAACCCTTCATCTCTTTTTCAATCAGAAATGCGGTAATACCCTTCGATCCGGCATCGGGGTCCGTCTTGGCATAAACCACCAGTGTATCCGCGTCCGGCCCGTTTGTGATCCAGTACTTGTTGCCGTTCAGGCGGTAATGGTCGTTGCGTTTTTCCGCCCGCAGCTTCATCGACACCACGTCCGAACCTGCGGAAGGTTCCGACATTGCCAGCGCTCCTACATGTTCGCCCGAGACCAGGCGCGGCAGGTATTTCTGTTTCTGCTCTTCCGTACCGTTCAGCTTGATCTGGTTCACACACAGGTTGGAATGCGCCCCATAAGACAACGAAACCGAGGCCGAGGCGCGCGCGACCTCTTCGACAGCAATTGTATGCGCCAAATAGGACATGCCCGCACCGCCGTATTCTTCTGGCACGGTGACACCCAAAAGACCAAGCTCTCCCATTTCTTTCCACAGTTCATTCGGAAAGCTGTTCTTGGCATCAATCTCAGCCGCCATCGGCTTGACGCGCTCCTGCGCCCACCGATGTACCATTTCGCGCAGGGCGTTCACATCCTCACCCAGATCAAACTTCATCGTGGCCATGAACATCTGTGTCCTCCCTCCGCATTAATGAACAAGTGTTCAATAAATCTCTAGCAGCGAATCTGTATCCGGTCAATCTTTGTGAAAGCCTGGACCAAAACACAAAACGCCGCCCGGACCGGGCGGCGCTCTCAAGGGTCGAGCGTGCGCTGAAAGCGCACTCTGTTTGGCTAGGATTGATAAACTGCGCCCACTTCGGCTCGGATGATGCGCGCGATCACTCGGCAATCCTCCAGCGAAAAGGTCAGCGGCACACGCATATCCATGATGCCTGCCAGAACACGGTCACTTTCCGGCATCCGTTCGCTTTCGAAATATCTCCAGCTGTCATAGCGCGACGTGAACCCTGTTGGCTCAGCCCCGCCAAACCATTTGATCTCGACCCCACGCGCGGCGCAGCGACCGATAACGTCAGCAATCTGCTCAGGCGACCAATCCAACAGCAGGAACTGGATCGAAGACCCGACATAGGTTTCCTCTTCGGGTCGCTCGACAATCGTCAGGCCCGGAGTGCCACGCAGCCCGGTCTCGATCTCGCAATAGCGCTCGTTCCACCGGGCCACCTGCCGGTCCAGATCCCGCAATTGCGGGCGCAGGATCGCCGCGCGCAAATTGTCCATCCGGCCCGAGACGTTGGGCGTGGTGTATTTGATCCGTTCGAACACGTCCGGCCCCGGCGCCGCAAGATGGCGTTCGTACAACATGTAGGACCCCGACAACATCGTGGCCTTGGCCGCAAGCTCCTCGTCATCGGTGACCAGCAAGCCCCCTTCGCCCGAGTTTACGTGCTTATAGGTCTGGCAGGAATAACACCCGATTGCCCCCTGCCGCCCCGACAACTGACCACGCCAAGCCGCGCCCATCGTGTGTGCGCAATCCTCGATCACGATAACGCCTGCCGCGTCACACATCTGCATCAGACGATCCATGTCACACAGATGCCCGCGCATATGGCTAAGCATCAGGACACAGGCCTGATCCAATTTGCCCTCAAGATCCTCCAGATCGATGGTCAGGTTTTCGGTGACGCCGACAAAGATCGCCCGCGCCCCGACCGAGGCAATTGATCCCGGCACCGGGGCCAGAGTGAACGCGTTGGTCAGAACCGGGTCGCCCGGCTGCACACCGACGGCCCGCAACGCGGTGGCAAGCGCATAACCGCCAGAGGAAACCGCCAAGCAATACTTGGCCCCCATCTGTGCAGCAAACTCCTGTTCCAACAGGGCCGTTTCCCCCAACTCACCGGGGACCACGTTATAGCGATGCAGCCGCCCGTGACGCAGGACAGCCAGCGCTGCCTCGATTGCGTCGTCTGGAAGGGGTTCCTGCTGCGTGAAATTACCAGTGAATGTTTCCGTCATGGTCTTTTTCTGGATCTCCGACAGGGTCCGGTCAAGGTTTCAGGCTGCCGCACCGATCAGATCAGGCACAAGATCGGGCAAGTCGTCAAAGTGATGCAGCAGGGCTTCGGGCTCCAGCGCTGCCATGTCCTCCCCTGACGGTCCGAAAGTCACCAAAACCGATGGGACCCCTGCCGCTCGGGCGGTATTGCGGTCGGTATCCGAATCTCCGATCAGCACGCACCAGGCTGGATCTCCCCCGGCCCGTCGCGCAGCCTCGCGCAGAGGGGCCGGGTCCGGCTTGCGCACCGGCAGCGTATCCGCACCGACCAACGAGGCAAAACGATCCCGCACTCCCATGCGCGTCAGTAATAATTCGGCCAGATGTTCCGGCTTGTTGGTGCAAATGCCGACACCGTAGCCCGCGTTACTCAGCATCTCGACGGCCTGCAACGCTCCCGGATAGAAACTTGTGTGGGTGTTGATATCTTGCGCGTAAGCCTCAAGCAAAACCGGATAATAGGCCTGAACGGTGTCCTCGTCGTAAGCTCCAACGCGTTTCAGCCCTTGGGTTAACATCATGCGACCACCACGCAGCGCGATGCCTGCATCCTGCCCATGGACCAGCACATCACCATGCCCCATTTCGCGGAAACAATGGTTCGCTGCCGCCAGCAAATCGCCTGATGTATCCGCCAAAGTGCCGTCCAGATCGAAGATGACGGTCCGCATGTTGCCTCCTGTTTCGGCAGGTTTTCGCCGTGTCCTGTTTCAATCGGCAATCTTGTTTGATGGCCGAACAGCTTGCGCCTTTGCCCCCAGCGGATAAAACGGTCAGCAACAAAACACAAAGAGAAAACGATTTCATGACCATTGCCCTTGTCATCCTTGCCGCCGGAAAAGGCACCAGGATGAATTCGGATCTTCCCAAAGTCCTGCATCCCATCGCTCAGGCTCCGATGCTTGTTCACGCGATGCGCGCCGGGTCTGTCCTGTCGCCCGAACGTACGGTGATCGTTACCGGCCACGGTTCCGAGGCTGTAGCAAAGGTTGCTCAGGACGAAGACGACGATGCCCGGATAGCCGTTCAGGAAGAACAGTTGGGTACGGCCCATGCGGTCGGTCAGGCCAGGACAGCACTGGACGGGTTCGACGGTGATATCGTGGTTCTTTACGGCGACACCCCGTTTTTACAACCCGACACGCTGGAACGGATGGTCGAGGCTCGATCCCGAAATGACCTGGTCATCCTTGGGTTCGATGCGGCTGATCCGGCCCGCTATGGCCGGTTGGTCATGAATGGCGACACGTTGGAACGCATTGTCGAATTCAAAGACGCATCAGATGAAGAGCGCGCCATAACATTTTGCAACTCGGGCCTTTTGGCCTGTGATGCCCGGTTGCTTTTTTCGCTGATTGACGACGTTGAAAACAACAATGCCTCAGGCGAATACTATCTGACAGACGTAGTTGAGATCGCCCGCAACCGCGGTCTGAACGTAACCGCCGTCGCCTGTGACGAGGCGCAGACGCTGGGCGTGAACTCACGCGCTGATCTGGCCGCCGCCGACGCCGTATTTCAGGCGCGCGCGCGGGCAGAACTGCTGGATATGGGTGTCACATTGATGGCACCGGATACGGTATACCTGTCCGCAGACACTGTGATTGGGCGTGACACAGTAATCGAACCCAACGTGGTCTTCGGCCCCGGAGTGACCGTCGAAAGCGGTGCGACCATCCGAGCCTTTTCCCATCTGGAAGGGTGCCATGTCAGTCGCGGTGCCATCGTCGGCCCCTACGCGCGGCTGCGTCCGGGCGCAGAATTGGCCGAAAACACGCGGGTTGGCAATTTCGTCGAAATCAAGAATGCAGAAATCGCCGAAGGCGCGAAGGTCAACCACCTCAGCTACATCGGGGACGCATCGGTGGGTGCTGCGACGAATATCGGCGCGGGAACAATCACCTGCAACTATGATGGTGTGATGAAGCACAAGACCAACATAGGTGCGAATGTCTTTATCGGCTCCAACACCATGCTCGTGGCCCCGGTCACGGTGGGCGATGGCGCAATGACAGCGGCAGGCACAGTGGTGACCAAAGACGTAGCGCCCGAGGCGTTGGCCGTGGCGCGCGCCAAGCAGGAAAACAAACCCGGCTACGCGCGAAAACTGTTTGATATGTTGAAGGCGAAGAAGGCTCGCCGCGATAACGAGGCCTGAGATATGTGTGGAATTGTAGGTGTCTTGGGGCAGCATGAAGCAGCCCCTATTCTGGTAGAAGCCCTGAAACGGCTGGAATATCGCGGCTATGACAGTGCCGGGATTGCAACCGTTAATGACGGTGTCCTGGGTCGTCGGCGTGCGGTCGGCAAGCTGGTCAACCTCAGCGATCTGTTGGTGCATGATCCGCTGCCGGGAAAATCCGGCATTGGTCACACCCGCTGGGCCACGCATGGTGCGCCTTCCGTCAACAACGCGCATCCCCACAAGGCTGGCCCGGTGGCCGTGGTTCACAACGGGATTGTCGAAAACTACCGCGACCTGAGGGCGGAACTGGCCAAACACGGCGTGGCCTTCAAGACCGAAACCGACACGGAAACCGTCGCGCTGATGACGGAACATCACCTCAACACAGGCATGTCCCCGGTCGAGGCCGCTTTCAAGACCATCGACAAGTTGGAAGGTGCCTTCGCCCTTGCATTCCTGTTCGATGGTGAGGACGACCTGATTGTAGCCGCCCGCAAAGGATCACCTCTGGCCATCGGCCACGGGGATGGTGAGATGTATGTGGGTTCGGACGCCATTGCCCTTGCGCCGCTAACCAACCAGATCACTTATCTTGAGGAAGGCGACCGCGCGGTTCTGACCCGAACATCATTGGAAATCCGCAACGAGGCCGGTGAACTGGCCAACCGGGAAAAGCGCAAGATCAAGCTGGATCATGCGCGCGCCGACAAGGGCGAGCATAAGCATTTCATGGCCAAGGAAATCGCTGAACAGCCTATCGTTGTGGCTGAGGCCATCCGATCCTACCTGCCCACGGGCGGTGATCGCGTGGTGTTACCCGACGCCGAGCTGGATTTCAGCAAGTTGGACCGTCTGACCATGGTCGCCTGCGGCACCGCGTTTTACGCCTGCCTGACTGCGAAATACTGGTTCGAGCAACTGGCAAAGATGCCGGTGGAAGTCGATATCGCCAGCGAGTTCCGCTATCGCGAACCTCCGATCACGGGTCGCACACTGGCGCTGTTTGTCAGTCAGTCAGGCGAAACCGCCGACACCCTGGCCGCGCTGCGCTATTGCGAGGGCAAGGCGGACAAGATCGTTTCCGTCGTCAATGTCCCCGAAAGCTCGATTGCTCGGGAAAGCGATATCGCCCTGCCGATCCATGCTGGCGTTGAAATCGGTGTGGCTTCGACCAAAGCCTTCACCTGTCAACTAAGCGTTTTGCTGATGCTGGCGCTCAAGGCAGCGGCCGACCGCGGCACTCTGACCGATGAGGAAATCGCCGATCACACCGCTGCGCTGCGCGGATTGCCGACCGTGCTGAACACGGCATTGGATCAGAACCGGGCGATCCGCAAAGCAGCCCAACGCCTGTCCGAGGCGCGCGACGTTCTGTTCCTGGGCCGTGGCCTGATGTATCCTCTGGCAATGGAAGGGGCGCTGAAGCTCAAGGAAATCAGCTATATCCACGCCGAAGGGTATGCATCGGGCGAGTTGAAACACGGACCCATCGCCCTGATCGACAAGCATATGCCTGTTGTCGTCATGGCACCCCGCGACACCGTGTTCGACAAGACCGTGTCGAACATGCAGGAAGTGATGGCGCGCAAGGGCAAAGTGATCCTTGTGTCTGATGATGATGGAATTGACGAGGCCGGAGACGGCGTCTGGAGCACAATCCGGATGCCTCATATTCACACCAGTCTTGCGCCGATCCTTTATTCGGTTCCCGCACAGTTGCTGGCATACCACACGGCTGTAGCCAAAGGGACGGATGTAGACCAGCCGCGCAATCTGGCAAAATCAGTGACGGTAGAGTGACCCATGTCCAAACAGTTTTCCCAGCTTGATGACGCGCATCAAAAGTTCATCGAAGATCAGCATATGTTCTTCGTCGGCACTGCCGGGACCGAGGGAAAGGTCAATATCTCGCCCAAAGGTATGGACTCGCTGCGAGTGCTGGGACCAAACCGCATCGTCTGGATGAACTTGACTGGCAGCGGCAACGAGACGGCGGGGCATCTGATGCAGGTCAACAGGATGACACTGATGTGGTGCTCCTTCACCAAACGCCCGCTGATCCTGCGCACATATGGCACTGCCCGCACTCTGCACGTCGGAGATGAGGGCTGGGATGAACTGGCCAATCTTTTCCCCAACCACCGCAGCGCCCGGCAGATCTACGACCAGTCGATCGAAATGGTTCAGACCTCCTGCGGGTATGCAGTGCCGTTCATGGCATTCCAGTCCGACCGCGACACGATGCAGAAATGGGTCGATGGCAAAACGGACGGCGACATCCGGTTTTATTGGGCAGAAAAGAACAGCCAGACGATAGACGGCGAACCAACAGGCGTTCCGGTCTGACCCCGATGCTGACCACTTTTCTTGATCAGATCAAAGCCCATGCCGACCCCGAACGTGCGGGTCAGATGGCCAGTTATCACAAGGCGGATCGCGTCTATCTGGGAGTCGCCAACCCGGTTCTCAACGATCTGACCAAAGCATGGCGGCAAGAGCTGGATGTGAATAAACGCGTCGCGTTGGCCAAGGCGCTGTGGCAAACCGATATCCACGAAGCGCGCCTTGCCGCGGCCAAGCTTCTGACCCAGGCCCGCATCCGGCCCGACGATCAGGTTTGGGACCTGCTTCAAAGCTGGCTACCGGATTTTGACGCCTGGGCCGTCGCCGATCATGCCTGCATGGCGATGCAAAAACGACTGATGGCCGACCCCGAGAGACTGAATGCCGTCGAACAGTGGACACAGTCCGATCACATGTGGACCCGGCGCGCGGCCCTTGTCGCAACACTGTCCTGGACCAAACAGAACCACCCCAAGCCCGAAGACCTGCAACGTCGCGACTGTATCCTCGGCTGGGCCGCCGGATATGTCCCTGACCGCGACTGGTTTATTCAGAAATCAATCGCCTGGTGGCTCCGGGAACTGTCCAAACACGACCCCGAACGTGTGATCGCGTTTCTGGACAAACACGGTGATGCCATGAAACCGTTCGCCCGACGCGAAGCAGCCAAATACCTGAAAAGTCAGTCGGCATAGACCGCGACTTCGACCAGTTCGTCTAATGGCACCAAAAGGGCCCGCATGGCATCCAGCGACAAGCGGCTGCCGCTATTTTCCGGGCCTGCGGCAGGAACCAGGGTGATATAGGCCTGCGCGCCGGTTCTGGGCACAACAACTCGCGCCGTTACCTCGCTATCGACCAGCGGCGTCTGCATCCAGCGCCCTGGTGTGGTCGGATCACCAAGCCCGGCAATGGTTGTTTTGGCCCCGACCCAACTGGGGCGTGCCGCAACCGGCTCGGGCTGAAGAACCTCCTCAGCGACAACTGGCGCAGTTTCACCGTCCGATACGGCCGCAGCCGCCTCATCCCCCGACCCGAACACACGTTCCGTCGTTGCCCGGACAGTATCGCACCCGGTCAAAACAACGCATAGAAAAACAAATGCCTTTTTCATTCCCGGAAACTACAACCCCATGCGGGTGTGATCCAGTGCAAAGCGCAGTTCGCACTTGTCGCAGGCAGGTTACAGCTTTACCTATGTCGCATGTCTGCTCCGCTCATCGACCCGTTTGCCCGCGCTATCACGTATCTCCGCGTCTCCGTTACGGACCGCTGTGATTTTCGCTGTGTCTACTGCATGTCCGAAAACATGACTTTTCTGCCCAAGAAAGACCTTCTTACGCTGGAAGAGCTGGATCGCATGTGCTCGACCTTTGTGAGAATGGGCGTCGAGAAACTGCGCATTACCGGCGGTGAGCCATTGGTTCGTCGCAATATCATGACCTTCTTCAACGCCATGACCCGCCACTTGGAAAGCGGTGTGTTGAAAGAGCTGACGCTCACGACAAACGGTTCGCAGTTGCATCGCTTTGCCGAAGATCTTTATGCCGCCGGTGTGCGCCGTGTGAATGTTTCCCTGGATACGCTGGATGACGACAAATTTGCAAAAGTCACGCGCTGGGGCCGCCTCAAACAGGTACTGAATGGCATCGACGCGGCGCAAAAGGCCGGGCTGCGGATCAAGATCAACGCTGTTGCGCTCAAGGGATTCAACGAACCCGAACTGCCCAAGATCACTGAATGGTGCGCCGAGCGCGACATGGACCTGACCTGGATCGAGGTCATGCCGATGGGCGATATCGGTAACGAGGATCGACTGGATCAATACTGGTCTCTCAAGGATGTGCGCAAAGAGTACGAAAACCATTACACGATCACTGATCTGGCCGAACGCACAGGCGGACCGGCCCGCTATATCAGGCTGGAAGAAACAGGTCAGAAGATCGGCTTCATCACGCCCCTGTCCCACAATTTCTGCGAAAGCTGCAACCGCGTACGCCTGACCTGCACCGGCGAGCTTTATATGTGTCTGGGGCAGGAGGACATGGCGGATCTGCGGGGCGCATTGCGGGATCACCCCGATACCGAACAGCCGCTTGAAGATGCCATCCGTGCGGCGATTAACCTGAAGCCAAAAGGTCATGACTTCGACTATTCTCGCCAGTCCGTTGATGGTCGGATGAGCCGCCATATGAGCCATACAGGCGGCTGATATATGCCGGATCACCAAGACCGCCCCACAGCACTGTACCACCTGTACTGCGCCCTGATTTCTCTGGCCGCACCTCTGGTCTGGAGAACCGTCCGAAAGAAACTTGAGGCTGCCGGTGTACCAGCCAATCGCCAACAGGAGCGTCTTGGCCATGCCAGTATGCCCCGCCCCGCAGGGCAGTTGATCTGGTTCCACGCCGCCAGTGTCGGCGAAAGCCTGTCGGTCCTCACTCTGATCAATCGGCTGGCCGACCGCCTTCCCAAAACCGAGTTTCTGATCACCTCAGGAACGCCAACCTCAGCGGCCCTGATCGAAAAGCGACTGCCGCCTCGCACCCGACACCAGTACCCACCGCTTGACACAGCCGGCCCGGTTCAACGCTTTCGGGACCATTGGCAACCCGATGCCGGGATCTTCGTCGAAAGCGAGATCTGGCCGCGGCTGATTGTCGAAAGCGCGGGGCGCGACATTCCGCTGGCTCTGCTGAATGCTCGATTGTCGGACAAATCTGTCGCCGGATGGAAGAAGCGCCCTAAAACAGCAAGGTTTGTCCTGAATAAATTTCGCCTGCTCTTAACGCAAAACAACAAAACAGCAGCCAACCTGATTGCCATGGGTGCCCCAGCCCAACGGGTGCAGCCCGGCACCAACCTCAAGGCCATGTCCGATCCTCTACCTGTGGACCAGAGCACGCTGGACGACATTCGTGCGCAAATAGCCGCCAGACCTGTCTGGATCGCCAGTTCCACCCATGCCGGAGAAGAGGACAGCGTTCTGACAGCCCACAAGGCGTTATTGCAACATTGGCCCGACCTTCTGCTGCTACTGATCCCACGCCACCCCGAACGACGCGGCGAGGTTGCAGAACTTCTGAACAACGCCGGGCTCATGGCATCCTTCCGGTCAAAAAATGCACCGATCACAGATACGACGCACGTGTATGTTGCCGACACGCTGGGCGAAACCGGAACCTGGTACGCGCTTTGCCCGATCGTGTTCCTTGGGGGCTCACTGAAAGAGATTGGCGGACACAACCCGTTTGAACCGGCACAGGCTGGGGCCGCCGTGGTCACCGGCCCAGGGTATTTCAACTTCGCAGAAACGTTTGCCCCGCTGATCGACGCCAAGGGCGCTGTCGAGGTCCAAACATCCACTGACCTCTCTGAGGCCGTTTCACATTGGCTGTCGGATCAAAATGCCCTTCAAGCCGCCAGAACGGCTGCACAATCCTGCGTCAATACGCAGTCGACCGCCTTGGATGCCGTCGTCGAAACCCTCTGCACGGTGCTTGATCTGCAAGCAAAGGATCCCGCTTCATCTGGCTAGAAATATCCCGGGGGTGTGGGGGCAGAGCCCCCACCCTCACCATCAGGCGGATGGCATCCGCTGTTCGACAATCTCTGCCCACCAGCTGCATCCGGCCGGAATGGCTTCGTCGTTGAAATTGTATTCCGGGTGATGAACCATTGCGGTGTCACCGTTGCCCACAAGAATATAGGCGCCTGGGCGCTCTTCCAGCATGAAGGCAAAATCTTCGCCCCCCATGACCAACGGTGCCTCGTCGCAATCACCGGACACCGACCGGGCCACATCCGCCGCAAACTCTGTTTGCTCGTCGCTGTTCACCATTACCGGGTACCCGCGAATGTAAGTCACGTCAGCGGTGCCGCCAAACGTGGCCGCTACACCGTTGCAAATCTCGTTGATCCGCTTTTCAGCCAGATCCCGCATGCCCTTGCTCATTGTGCGCACGGTGCCTTTGATCTGCACGGTCTGAGGGATCACATTGAATGCCTTGGATGACGTCTCAAACGATGTCACAGACACCACGACCTGATCTATTGGGTCGGCATTGCGCGAAGAAATCGTTTGCAACGTAAGGACTGCCTGCGCTGCCAGAACTGTAGTATCCACAGTCTCATGCGGCTTGGCGGCATGTCCGCCGCGACCCTCAAAGGTGACATCGAACTGATCAGTTGCCGCAAAGAACGAACCCGGCCGGATTGCGAACTTGCCAACAGGCTGCCCCGGCCAATTATGCATGCCGTAGACTTCCTGAATGTTCCAGCGGTCCATCATTCCGTCTTCGCACATTTCGCGGCCCCCGCCGCCACCTTCCTCAGCAGGTTGGAAGATCACGACAACAGTGCCGTCAAAGTTGCGGGTTTCCGACAGGTACTTTGCCGCCCCCAGCAACATCGCGGTGTGCCCGTCATGGCCACAAGCATGCATCGCACCCGGCGTTTTCGAGGCATAGTCCAACCCCGTTGCCTCATGTATCGGCAAAGCATCCATATCTGCGCGCAGGCCGATCACCTTTCCCTTGCTGTCCGACTTGCCTTTGATCACCCCCACAACACCGGTACGTCCGATACCGGTCACAACCTCATCGCAGCCGAACTCCTTCAACTTCTCGGCCACCTTCGCACTGGTGCGGTGGGTTTCGAACAGGATCTCGGGATTTTCGTGCAGATCCCTTCGCCACTCCGTGATTTCATTCTGCAATTCGGCAAAGCGGTTCTTGACTGGCATGTCTTTTCTCTCTCCTGATTCAGATCAAGCCGCTGGCATCCGGCGCTCGACCATTTCCGCAAACCACGAGCACCCAATGGGGATGATCTCGTCATTGAAATTGTATTCGGGGTGGTGCAGCCCGGCACTGTCACCGTTGCCCAAAACGATGAATGCCCCGGGCCTCTCTTCCAGCATGAACGAGAAATCCTCGCCTCCCATCACCATCGGCGCTTCAATGCAACTGCCCCCAACCGACACCGCGGCCTCTGCTGCATATCCCGTCTGAGCTTCGGCATTGATCGTCACCGGAACACCGCGTTTATAGGTGACGTTCACAGACCCGCCAAATGTTGCAGAGATCCCTTCCGAAACTTCCTTCAGCCGTTGTTCGATCAGGTCGCGCAACTCGTTGGAATGGGTCCGAACAGTGCCGCGGATCCGTGCTGATTGCGGGATCACGTTGAACGCTTTCGAGGACGTCTCGACCGAGGTCACAGACAGCACGGCCTGCAATATCGGATTCGCATTGCGCGACACAATCGTCTGCAACGCCACGATCAGCTGCGACAACATCACCGTTGTATCAATCGTCTGATGAGGTTTTGCCGCGTGGCCGCCGCGCCCTTCAAGATGGATGTCAAACTCATCCGCTGCCGCCAGCAACGGCCCCGAACGAATGGCAAACTGCCCGGCAGGAATACCCGGCACATTGTGCATCGCATAGACTTCCTGAATGCCGAACCGATCCATCAGACCATCCTTGCACATGGCCTCGGCACCATTTCCACCCTCTTCGGCAGGCTGAAAGATCACGATTGCCGTGCCATCAAAATTGCGGGTTTCCGCCAGATACTTGGCGGCCCCCAAAACCATCGCCGTATGCCCGTCATGACCACAGGCATGCATCGCATTCGGTATTTCCGAGGCATAGTCCAACCCGGTCTGTTCCTGCATCGGCAGGGCGTCCATATCGGCGCGCAGGCCAATCACACGGCCCCGTGTGTCGCTTTTGCCGCGAATGACACCAACGACTCCGGTGCGACCGATGCCAGTCACGACCTCGTCGCAACCAAACTCGTTCAGCTTTTCCGCAACCAGCGCACTGGTGCGGTGAGTGTCGTACAGAATTTCCGGGTGTTGGTGAATGTCACGCCGCCAACCGGTGATCTCATCATGCATCTCTGCGAGACGGTTCTTGATCGGCATGTCATTCTCCCTGTTTCATGCGACAGGCAATCGTCGTTCCACAAGCTCGGCAAACCAGCTGCAACCGGCGGGGATCGCGTCGTCGTCAAAGTTGTATTGCGGGTGGTGGCACATGGCCGTATCCCCGTTCCCGATAAAGATGTACGCGCCGGGGCGTTCTTCAAGCATATAGGCAAAATCTTCGGACGGCATGATAGGGTCCGTGCTGTCGTTGACCTTGCCCGCGACCGCAGCTGCCGCCTCGGCCGCATAGCCCGTTTCGGCCTCGGAATTCACTGTCACCGGGTATCCGGGTGTCCAGATAACCTCCGCCTTCGCGCCAAAGGCCGAGGCTGTATCCTCGGCAATCCGGCGCACGCGTTCTTCGGCGATTGTACGATACTCGGGGTCAAGTGTCCGCACGGTTCCCTGCAAACGCACCGTATGAGCGATCACGTTCGACGCAACGCTATCCGTCACAAACGTCCCAACGGTGAGGACAACTCGCTTGATCGGGTCAACGGTCCGGGACACCACCGATTGCAAGGCAACAACGATATGCGAGGCCACTAGCGTTGTATCCACCGCCTCATGCGGCGCGGCGGCGTGTCCGCCCTTGCCAGTGACCGTGATTTCAAACTCATCGGACGAGGCCAGCAACGCGCCGGGGCGAATTGCGAATTCGCCCACCGGAAGACCGGGCATATTGTGCATGCCATAGACCTCATGAATGCCCCAGCGGTCCATCAGCCCGTCCTGACACATGGCCAGACCGCCGGCCCCACCTTCCTCGGCGGGCTGGAAGATCAGAACCACTGTGCCATCGAAATTGCGCGTCTCGGAAAGGTACTGCGCGGCCCCAAGCAGCATCGAAGTGTGCCCGTCATGTCCGCAGGCGTGCATCTTGCCCGACACGGTCGAGGCATAGTCTAGCCCTGTCGCCTCTTCAATCGGAAGTGCATCCATGTCCGCCCTCAGGCCGATGACGCGCCCCTGCGTATCCGTGCGCCCTTTGATCACCCCGACAACACCTGTTTTGCCAATGCCCGGAGTGATCTCGTCCACTCCAAACTCTTTCAGACGTGCGGCAACAAATGCCGCAGTTTCATGGACGTCATACATCAGCTCCGGATGGGCGTGCAGGTGGCGGCGCCATTCGGTGATCTCGCCATGCATTTCCGCAAGTCTGTTTTTTACGGGCATCTCAAGACCTCCCTTTCTACCGCTGGCACCGTATTACACCGGGCTAGGCGCATAGTTTTTCAACCAATCGCTGCATGAATTTATGACCGGCTTCGAATTGTTCAATCGTAACGAACTCATTCGGCTGATGTGCCTGCGCTATGTCTCCGGGTCCACATATCACGGCAGAATACCCGGCCTCCTGAAACTGGCCTGCCTCGGTCCCGTAACTGACCACATGGCTTGCGTTGTCTCCGGTCAGGGCGCGTACCAGTGCTTCGGCTTCACCATCCTCTTCCGGGATCAACCCCGGAATCGCGAAGTTTTCAGTCAGTTCGATGCGGGTATCCGGGTGAACGGCCTGCATCTGAGCCTCAATGTGCCGAACCTGTTCGAAATAGGCATCTCGCCATTGGGCCTGCGTTTCGTCGGGCACGGTCCGAAAATCCATCATGAACCGGCAGTCTTTGGCAGTAATGTTGTGGGCCGTTCCGCCTTCAATCATACCGACATGGCAGGTTGTCCAGGGTGGATCGAATACGGCGGCAACGGCACTGGGTTGCGCCGCCAAGTTCCGCGCGTTCTGCTGGTTGGCCCAGTCGATCAATGGGGCCGCTGCCATGATGGCGTTGACGCCTGTGTGCATGATCGAGCTGTGAACTTCGAACCCGACGATATGGGTGTCAAAGCCGAAACCGCCCTTGTGACCCGTTACCGCCTGCATCATCGACGGCTCACCTACGATCACCGCCGAGCCTTTGGGCAAAATGCCCTGCATTGCCTCGATCATCGGCGGCGCTCCGGTACACCCGACTTCCTCATCAAAACTCAGCGCAAGTTGGAGCGGTCGCCTCACATTTGCGTAATGCGCCTCGACCAGCGTCCAGATGGCAAGCGCATCAAATCCCTTCATGTCGCAGGTGCCGCGCCCGAAATATTTGCCGTCCTTCTCGGTCACGGTGAAGGGGTCGGTGCCCCAGGGTTGCCCGTCAACCGGCACTACATCCGTGTGCCCGGACAGCACAACTGAGCCTTCTTCCAAAGGGCCGACATGCGCAAAGATTGCCGCCTTATGCGGCTGATTCGGATCAGCCCAGCGGTGCGACGTGATCCCATGGCTTTGCAGGTATTCGTCCACCCAGTCGACCAACGGCAGGTTGGTGTCACGACTCACGGTTGGAAATGAGATCAGCTTGGTCATGATCTCAAGCGGCGTCAGGCGCTTGCCCATCGGGTCAGTACCCACTGTCTGTGGTCAGGATAAAGTGACCCGGTTCAACCTCTTGATATTGAGAGGGTTCCGGCTTGAAATCGACAGGGTGGATTGGTGACGGGATCGGTTTGAAGTTCAGGTCTTTTTCAGTCTTTCGCTTGTTCGGGTCAGCAATTGGAACTGCCTTCATCAACGCCTGCGTATAGGGGTGTTGTGGGTTTTCAAACACACGCGCACGCGGGCCCAGTTCCACAATGCGACCCAGATACATAACGCCGACATAGTGGCTGACACGTTCAACCACGGCCATGTCATGGCTGATGAACAGATAAGACAGCCCCAGATCGGACTGCAACTCCATCATCAGGTTCAGAACCTGCGCCTGAACCGACACGTCGAGGGCCGAGACCGCCTCATCCGCGATGATCAGCTTGGGGTTCAGGGCCAGTGCGCGGGCAATCGCGATCCGCTGACGCTGCCCACCGGACATTTCATGCGGGAAACGACGCATGAAGCTGCGCGGCAGCTGCACTTTGTCGAACAATTGTGCTACGCGGTCCTGCAACTCGGATCCCGACGCCACGCCATAGTTGCGCATCGGCTCGGCAACTTGATCGACCAATTGCATCTGTGGGTTCAGCGAGGCGAACGGGTCCTGAAAGATCATCTGCATATCTAGCCGCGCCTTGCGCAGGCCGGACGGGTCCAGCTTCATGATATCGACACCGTCCAGATTGACCTCGCCCGCCATCGGCTCGACCAACCGCAGGATCGAACGGCCGGCCGAGGACTTTCCACACCCGGATTCGCCCACAAGGCTGAGCGTCTGACCTTTGTTCAGTGTGAATGACACATCCTCGACCGCATGAACGTTCGAGATCGTGCGCCGCAGAAGACCACCTTTGACAGGAAACCGCGTGGTCAGGTTCTTTACGGTCAACAAAACTTCTTCGGTTCCGGGGATGGGTGCAATTTTCTGCCCCTCGACACCCAGCAACTTCATCGGTTCGGGCGCCGACTTACCCTGCATTTCACCCAGCTTCGGCACTGCGGCCAAAAGCGCCTTGGTGTAATCATGCTGCGGGTTTTCAAAGATTTCCCTGACGGTCCCCTCTTCGACCTTGTTGCCGCGATACATGACGACAACACGGTCAGCCATCTGCGCCACAACCGCCATGTCATGGGTGATGAACATTACCGCCGTACCGGTTTCGCGCTTGAGGCGATCCATCAGGGCCAGGATCTCGGCCTGAATGGTCACGTCCAGCGCTGTGGTAGGTTCATCCGCGATCAGCAAGCGGGGTTCGCAGGCCATCGCCATTGCGATGACGACACGTTGGCGCATCCCGCCCGACAGCTCATGCGGGTACTGTTTCAAACGACGCTCGGGCTCGGGGATACGAACCTGGCGCAACAACTCAAGCGCACGGTCCTCGGCCTGTGACTTCGACATCTGCTTGTGGATGCGCAGACCTTCGGTCAACTGGCGACCAACGGTAAAAACTGGGTTCAGCGCCGTCATCGGCTCCTGAAAAATCATCCCGATCTCGTTGCCGCGAATCTGTTTCATCAGATCCGGATCGGCTTTGGACAGGTCCATTTCGCCCCCATCGCGGCGATCGAACAGAAGTTCACCACCCGCGATTTCGCCGCCTCCAAACTCGACCAGCCGCATCAGCGACAGCGACGACACCGATTTCCCCGAGCCCGATTCGCCAACGATACAAACGGTTTCACCCGGTTTGATCTCGAACGAGACATCCTCAACACCGACAACGGGGCCATCCTTCGTCTGAAACTCCACCCGCAGTTTTTTAATCTGTGCAATAGGCTGATCCAGCACGCGCGCGCTCCCTTGACGACGGTATTCTTTTCTGAATTCCGAACGCTAAGGCGGGCCGCCGGGAAAAGTCAAACCCATTACACATTTTCGCGACGGCACTACTTGCATTTTTCTCAGGTTCTGTTTCGATACGCCATGTAACCGACCTGGGGAGGCGGCGCAGACTGAAATCGTTAGCGCTATTATCTTTGTTGATCAAGACCTTACCTTGGGGCGGCAACGCCAAACCCGCAGGCCTTGCGGAGATAATCGAGACACGAACGTGTCCAACTTGGGAGTAACTTATGAAAATCAAAACCCTTTTGCTTGGTGCGATTGCAAGCACGGCGATGGCCCCTGCGGCCTTTGCTGAGCGTGGATCGGACGGCAATGTCAGCATCATTTACTGGCAGGCTCCGTCGATCCTGAACCCGTATCTGTCCTCGGGCACAAAAGACATCGAATCGGCTTCGTTGGTGATTGAACCGCTCGGTCGCTATGACCAAGACGGGAACCTTGTAGCCTATCTCGCCGAGGATATCCCGACCGTGGAAAACGGTGGTGTTTCGTCGGATCTGAAATCGATCACGTGGAAGCTGAAATCCGGTTTGGTCTGGTCCGATGGATCGCCCGTGACGTCGGCCGACGTAAAGTTCACCGCGGATTATTGCATGCATCCGGAAGGTGGTTGCGCCCAGCTTGCCAAGTTTGAAGGCGTCGAAAGCGTCGAGGCAATCGACGATCTGACCATCAAGGTCAACTTTGCCGAACCAAAGCCGAACCCCTATGGCCCGTTCATGGGTGGTCAGTCGCCAATTATCCAGATGGCCCAGTTTCAGAACTGCATGGGCTCCAAGGCGCCTGAATGTACAGACCAGAACTTTGGCCCGATCGGAACCGGCCCGTTTGTTGTGGACGAATTCAAGCCAAACGACGTGATCACCATGTCGGCCAACCCGAATTATCGTGACCCAAACAAGCCCGCTTTTGCCACGCTGACCTTCAAAGGTGGCGGTGACGCAACGGCGGCTGGCCGTGCTGTGATGGAAACCGGCGAATTCGACTATGCGTGGAACCTGCAGCTGGCGCCCGAAGTCATCGAGCAGATGAAGGAAGGTGGTAAAGGTACTCCGATCGCGGCATTCGGGACCCTGGTTGAGCGGATCGAAATGAACATGACAGATCCGTCCCCCAGCCTGCCTGAAGGCGAACGTTCAACCGCCAAACATCCGCACCCGGCCTTGTCGGAACTGGCTGTTCGTAAAGCGCTGTCGATGGCAATCGACCGTGATCTTCTGGTTGAGATTGGCTACGGTCAAGCCGGTCGCCCGACCTGCAACCTGGTACCGGCCCCGGCATTGTACGCAAGCGACAACACCGAGTGTCTGACGCAGGACATTGACGGCGCGAACCAGATGCTGGATGAAGCCGGCTGGGTGAAAGGCGCTGACGGCGTCCGCGCCAAGGATGGTGTAAGACTGTCGCTGGTCTATCAAACCTCGACCAACGCTGTTCGTCAGGACTTCCAGGCGCTGATCAAGGAATGGTGGAGCCAGATCGGTGTTGAAACCGAGCTGCGCAACATCAACGCGTCGGTCTTTTTCGGCGGTGACCCGGGCAGCCCGGACACATTCCAGCGTTTCTATGCAGACGTTGAAATGTACGCCAACAACTTCGATGGCACCGATCCTGAAAGCTATCTTGCGCAGCACACCTGTGACAAGGCACCCAAGCCGGAAAGCCAGTGGCAGGGTGAGAACATCAACCGTTACTGTGACGCCGAGTATGACAAGCTGGTGGCCGAACTGGGCCGCACCGGTGAGCTTGAAAAGCGTGGCGAAATTGCACGTAAACTCAACGATATGCTGACCAAGGACAGCTATGTCGTGGTTCCGCTGGTTGATCGTGGACGGGTCTCTGCACATTCCAACACGTTGGGTGGCGTGATCCTGAACACTTGGGACAGCGAGCTTTGGAACGTTGCGGACTGGTACCGCAAAACCGGCTCCTAAGCGTTAAACCTGCCAAGCTGCGCCCCGATCTTCGGGGCGCGGTCATTTGCAGGCCGCTCCAACAAGAAGACGCATCAACAAAGGCGCCTTTGAATGCTCAACTTTACAATCAGACGACTGGTGTTGGCGGTGCCCACACTGCTGTTCATCAGCCTCGTCATCTTCCTGCTGCTCGAGCTTGCCCCTGGCGACCCGATGGCACAGGTTCCACTCACCGTTCCCCCGGAAGTCAAAGAGAAGATGCGCGAGGCGCTTGGCCTCGGCCAGCCGATGCATATCCGGTTCTGGAAATGGATCGTGCAGTTCTTCTGGATAGAACCACAGGTATTGGTCGACTCTGTATTCGGCACAACCTTCTCCGAAGGCGACCTGCGCGTGATTTCATGGCAGACCCGCTCGCCGGTCATGGACATCGTCGTTCAGCGGATCCCGCAGACCCTGTGGGTTGTCGGCACCGCCTATGTGGTCGCCATCCTGATCGCGCTGCCCATCGGCATCTATTCGGCCTACCGCCAATATTCCTGGTTCGATCAGATGGGTACCTTCGTGTCGATGGTTGGCTTTTCCGTTCCACCCTTCTTCTCGGGTGTTCTGGTGATCGTCATATTCTCGGTCCAGCTGGGCTGGTTCCCGTCGATCTATGACACCACACTGGTGGTCAACAGCTGGGACAGTTTCGTTGTGCAACTCAAACAGATGATCATGCCGGTCATGGTTCTGGCCTTGCAGATTACAGCGCAGCTCAGCCGGTTCATGCGCGCGTCCATGCTGGATAACCTCAATCAGGATTATGTTCGCACCGCCCGCGCCAAGGGTCTCAGCGAATACACCGTGGTCATGGTTCACGTTCTGCGAAACTCGATGATCCCGGTGGTCACCGTGATTGCGCTGGGTATTCCGTCCATCTTTGGTGGCGCCATCATCACCGAGCAGGTGTTCAAAGTGAATGGCATCGGTCAGCTGCTGATCGGAGCGATTCAGGCCAATGATCTGCCGATGGTGCAAACCCTGACCTTCATCTTTGCCGTACTGATCGTGCTGTTCAACCTGATCGCTGACGTACTTTACGGCATTCTGGACCCGAGGATTCGATATGACTGATCATGATCGTACCGATACACTGGTCCCGGACGAAGGATTTGCACCTGCCTCGACAGCCTTGCCAACGGCCGGCGTGATGGAAGAACTGGCAACCCCTCCCCGCAGCCAATGGCGCGATGTGTGGGATCAGTTCAAGACCCACAAAGGCGCAATGGTCGGTGCGATCCTGTTTATCATCATCGTCGCCGGTGTTTATTTGGGCCCGTATCTGTGGAGCATCGATCCAACCCAGATCGATATCCGGTCGCGCAATCAGGGCCCCAGTTGGGCGCATCCCTTTGGCACCGATCAATTGGGTCGCGACATTCTTGCGCGCATGATGTCGGGTGGTCAAACCTCAGTCTCGGTTGGCATAACCGCGATGTTGCTGGCGCTGTTCCTGGGTTCGTTCATCGGCGTTCTGGCAGGATTCTTCAGACGGCTCGATGGGCCGCTGATGCGCCTGACCGACCTGTTTCTGGCCCTGCCCCTGCTGCCTTTGCTGCTGGTCATGATGCTTCTGTTCCGCGAGCCCCTGTCAGCGGCTTTTGGGCTGGAGCGCGGGATATTCATCCTGATCGTCTGCGCCATCGGCATCACCTCATGGATGCCGACTGCGCGGATCGTGCGCGGTGATGTGCTGGCCATCAAGGAACGTGAATTCGTTCTCGCCGCGCGCTCCATCGGCACCAGCAACAGCCAGATCATCACGCGGCATATCCTGCCGAACGTTCTTTCGCCAATCATGGTGTCGGCAACGCTGGGGATTGCCACAGCGATCATCACCGAAAGCGCGCTGTCCTTCCTTGGGTTGGGATTCCCGCCCGACTTCCCGACATGGGGCCGCCTGTTGTTTGATGGTGTCGACTATCTTCAGCAATACCCCGAGCGTGTATTCTGGCCCGGTCTGGCAATCTCGCTGACGGTGCTGAGCGTCAACTATCTGGGTGACGGTCTGCGCGACGCGCTGGATCCCCGCATTCGCGGACGCTGAAACAAGTTTAGTCGGCGCGCCTCAGCGCGCCGGCCAACAGCACGATCAGAACGGCCAATGGCAACAGCACGGCGAACGCCAGACGCAGGCCGAACAGTTCCGCCAAAAATCCGATCAGCGGCGGCCCTATCAATAACCCGCCATATCCCAGCGTAGCTACACTTGCGATGGCTTGCCCCGGCGGGACCAGCGGATCGCTGGCTGCACGGCTGAACGCCAGCGGCATGATCACCGCATACCCTATGCCCATCAGCGCAAACCCCGCCAATGCGGGCAAGGGCGCAACCGAAGAAACCACAGCGAAAACGCCCAACGCCGCGCAGATCCCGCCGAACCGGGCCGTCGCAGCAGGACCAAACCGCATAATGACAATCGCGCCTGCTAGGCGAAACGCCACCATCGTCACGGAAAACACGGCATAGCCCAATGCGGCAACACTTTCGGGCGCTCCCGAAATGTCTCGCAGGAAAATCGCGCTCCAGTCTGCGACGGCGCCTTCACCCAATGCACCGCACATGGCCGCGAATCCGACCAGTATCAGCGCGCCCGAGGGCAAAGCAAAAACCGAGCTTTGCGACTGCCCGGACCGTTTCGACGTCCAGCGCACCCACGACAAGGCCAGCGCGAAGGCAACAACCGCGCCACCCGCCAATAGGAAATGCACCAGAACCGTCAACCCCATCTGAACAGCCACGTACCCGCTGAGCGCGCCAAGACCGGCCCCAAGGCTCCACATGGCGTGGAATGACGACATTACAGGTTTGTCATATGCCTGCTCGACCTCGGCGGCCCAGGCATTCATCGCCACATCCATCGATCCGTGAAAGGCGCCAAAAACAAACAAACATAACGCCAGCGCCCAAAACCCGCCAGCAACAGCAAGCAGGACCAGCGACAGCGTGTACAGAACGGCCACAATCCGGGTTATCGCAACTGCGCCATACCGATCCGTCAACCGCCCTGTGACCGGAAACGAACAGACGGCCCCGGCCGCCATGAACAACAACCCGTACCCCAACGCGTCATGGGACAGCTCTAACCGGTCGCGCACGGCTGGTATGCGCGAGGCCCAGATTCCGAACAAAGCCCCGTTTAGGATGAACATGGCCGCAACTGCCCGCCATGCCGAGAAAACACCAATCAACAGAGAACCTCGTGCTATCTGCCCGCCTCACCCGTTCTACAGGTTGGGCGCAAATTGGCAATTGCAGCTTAACCCAGGCGTTTGCGGATGCGCCGAACGGCGAACCATACGCCCGCTACAACCGGGATCGTCGCCGCCGCCGTCAGCATTCCCTTGCTTATGCCGGCGGCAGTCAACGGATACAGAAGGTAGCCGACAAGTGAGACCGCGTAATAACTGATGGCCACCACAGAAAGGCCCTCAACCGTGTGCTGCAAGCGCAAGGCAAGATCGGCCCGACGATCCATGCTTTCCAACAGGGCCTGATTTTGTGCACTCCGCTCGACGTCCACCCTTGTGCGCAACAACTCACCCGCACGTATGGCCCGGTCAGACAGCGCCTGCAGGCGGCGTTCTGTTGATTTCACGGTACGGATCGCAGGGTCATAACGGCGCATCATGAAATCGGCAAAGCTTTGGCCGCCTTCGAACCTTTCCTCGCGCAGGACATCGATCCGCTGATTGACCAGCGCCTCGTAAGCGCCGGTCGCACCGAATCGGAACGAACTGCGGGCCGATATGGTCTCGAGCTCGGTCGATATGGCCAGCAATTGAGGCAACAGCGCATCTGGTGGGGTGGTGTCATCCGTCATTTCAACCATCAGCTTCGCCAGCTGGGCATCCAGTTCCTCGATCCGGGGGGCCAATTGTTTGACGCGGGCAAAGCCAAGCATCGACATCGCCTTGTATGTCTCGATCTCGCACAGCCGCTGGATGATACGCCCTGTGCGGCGCGTGCCCGTGCCTTCGGTCACGAACAGGGCAAAACGCATGTGACCAGCCGGGTCGATACGGAAATCGCTGGCGCAAATTGCAGAAGCATCCAACACCCGCGACACCGCCAGACTTTCAGGTTCGAACCAATCAGCCAGAGCGACCTTTACAGCCGCATCTTCCGGGCGCGGCACCACCCGCATCAGCAGCGAGGTGATCCTCTGGCCCGGGCTGGCCATCAGCCAATCCGGGGGAAAAACCTCGAAATCAGCCGGGTTGAAGGGGCGGCCGCTGACATTCGGCACAATCGCCGTATACGTGACAAACTCAGTGTGCTGCTCCCATTTCAGCCAATGGCGTCCGATCTGCCCGGCGTAATGCGTGGCCCCCGGCTGCGGATGTTGCGCCCCATGTCGGTCAAGCAGATCGATCAGATGGGCAATATCCTGACTGCGGTCCCGAGCGACGGCTGCTTCAGGCTTCTTGATCGCAAGAAAGGCGACCGTGCACGGCGTATCGGCGGCCGGAAACGGGCGGGCATGAAGTTCATTGGCCAGCGCATAGCGCAGCGGGTGATCATCGATTGGCGTCATTCCGAGGCTCCGATAACAGTGTCCGCACTATACGTCACAACTCGGAGACATCAATTCTTATTTTATTTCATATACTTACACGAATACAAAGGTATACAAACAGACTATCTCATTGATTTGGCTGCCACAGCTCGATCGGATTACCTTCCGGATCGTGAAGCCGCGCGAACTTTCCGATCTCACTGTCCCAGTCGGGGCGGGTCTCAACAGCGATTCCGGCAGCTTCGAGCTGCTGTATCATCGCGCCCAGATCATCAACCCGAAAATTGATCATCCATTGCTGATCCGGGTTTCCGAAATACTCGGTGTCTTTAGCGAACGGCGCAAACACCGTATACCCTTCGCGCTGCTTCCAGGGCACCGGATCATAGTGGTTTACGCCCAGATGTTCTTCGTACCAACGGCTCAATGCCTCGGGATCACTGGCCCGAAAGAATACGCCCCCTATACCGTTCACTTTCTGCATGTTTCGCTCCTACCACACGGCATCGAGTATATCACAACCCGCCCGCTTCATCTGGCCATAAATATCCTGGGGGTTTGGGGGCAAAGCCCCCAACAGCACAAAAAAAGAAAAGGGCGCCCAAAGGCGCCCTTTGCAAATGGATCAAACCGGTTAATCACTCGATCATCGGCAGCAGCTTGTCCAGAGACGCTTTGGCGTCGCCATAGAACATGCGGGTATTTTCCTTGAAGAACAGCGGGTTTTCGATACCCGAATACCCTGTACCCTGACCACGTTTTGACACGAAGACCTGCTTGGCCTTCCAGCATTCCAGAACCGGCATACCGGCAATGGGGCTGTTGGGATCTTCCTGCGCCGCAGGGTTCACGATGTCGTTCGAGCCGATAACGATGGCCACATCCGTATCCGGGAAGTCGTCATTGATCTCGTCCATTTCCAGAACGATATCATAGGGCACCTTCGCCTCGGCCAGCAGCACGTTCATATGGCCCGGCAAACGACCCGCGACCGGGTGGATCGCAAAACGTACCTCTTTACCCTTGGCGCGCAGCTTACGGACCAGTTCACTGACCGATTGCTGTGCCTGCGCAACCGCCATCCCGTAGCCGGGAATGATGATTACACTGTCGGCATCGTTCAGGGCTGCAGCCACGCCATCAGCCTCAATAGCCACCTGCTCTCCCTCAACAGCCATCTGTTCACCCTGCGGGCCACCAAAGCCGCCCAGGATCACGCTGACAAAGTGACGGTTCATCGCCTTGCACATGATGTAGGACAGGATCGCACCGCTTGAGCCCACCAGCGCACCGACCACGATCAGCAGGTCATTGCCCAGCGAGAAACCAATCGCCGCCGCGGCCCAGCCCGAATAGCTGTTCAGCATCGACACAACCACTGGCATGTCCGCGCCACCGATGCCCATGATCAGGTGATAACCGATGAACAAAGCGGCCAGGGTCATCAGGATCAGCGGCAACAGCCCGCCAGACGCGGTGTACCAGATCAGACAGATCAGCGAGAGACCCGCAGCCGCCGCGTTCAGCGCATGACCACCGGGCAGCTTTGTCGCCGCCGAGGTCACTTTGCCCGCCAACTTGCCATAGGCCACGACCGAACCGGTAAAGGTGATCGCGCCGATAAAGATGCCCAGGAACAATTCCACGTGCAGGATAGCAAGTTCGGCCGGTGTCTTCTTGGCGATCAGTTTGGCAAAGGTGCCCAGATCATGCAAATCCGCCTCTTTCGCCGTATCCGCAATCGCCATGACCTGTGCCACGTTGCCGATTTCAAAATGTGCATTGAAACCCACAAACACAGCGGCCAGACCGACGAGTGAATGCATCGCGGCCACCAGCTGCGGCATCTCGGTCATCTGGACGCGCTGCGCCACGTATTGACCGATCAGACCGCCGCCAATGATCAGCAGGATCGACAGCAGCCACAGGCCAGAACCGGGGCCAACCAGTGTGGCAAAAACCGCCAGCGCCATGCCGACGATGCCGTACCAGACCGCGCGCTTGGCGCTTTCCTGGTTCGACAACCCGCCAAGGGAAAGGATGAACAGAACAGCCGCAACAACATAGGCGGCAGTGGTGAAGCCAAATTCCATGTGCCCGGCCTCCTTAAGATTTCTGGAACATGGCGAGCATGCGCCGGGTTACGAGGAAGCCACCGAAGATGTTGATCCCGGCCATGAAGACGGACAGCGCCGCCAGCAGAATGACCAGGAACGACCCCGATCCGATCTGCATCAATGCCCCGACGATGATGATCGACGAGATCGCGTTGGTGATCGCCATCAGCGGCGTGTGCAGGCTGTGCGAGACATTCCAGATCACCTGGAAGCCTACGAAAATGGCCAGCACGAAGACGATGAAATGCTGCATGAAGCTGGCCGGGGCAACCAGCCCCACCAGCAGCATCAGCGCGCCACCAACACCCAACAACGTGAACTGCTGCTTGGTCTGCGCCTTGAAGGCCGCAATCTCCTGCGCCTTTTTCTCTTCCGGGGTCAGTTCCTTGACCTCGGGCTTTTTCTGCGCCGCAATCGCCTGAATCTTGGGCGGTGGCGGCGGGAAGGTGATCTCACCCGCATGGGTCACGGTTGCACCGCGGATCACGTCATCTTCCATGTTGTGATTGATCTGACCGTCCTTCTCGGGCGTCAGGTCAGTCATCATGTGACGGATGTTGGTTGCATAAAGCGACGAGGATTGTGCCGCCATCCGGCTGGGGAAGTCTGTATAACCGATTATGGTCACGCCATTATCGGTTACAACTTTCTCATCCGGCACAGTGCCTTCGACGTTACCGCCACGCTCGGCTGCAAGGTCGATGATGACCGAACCCGGCTTCATCGCCTTGACCATATCCTCCAGCCACAGCTTGGGCGCCGGACGGTTGGGGATAAGGGCGGTGGTGATCACGATGTCCATTTCGGGCGCAAGTTCGCGGAACTTGGCCAGCTGGGCGTTGCGGAATTCTTCCGACTGGACCGAGGCATAACCGCCTGTGGCCGCGCCATCCTGCTGCTCTTCTTCGAAGTCCAGATAGACGAACTCCGCCCCCATCGATTCGACCTGTTCGGCCACTTCAGGGCGCACGTCGAACGCGTAGGTGATCGCGCCCAGCGACGTGGACGTCCCGATTGCGGCCAGACCGGCCACTCCGGCCCCAACGATCAGCACCTTGGCAGGAGGAACTTTACCGGCGGCGGTCACCTGACCGGTGAAGAAACGGCCAAAGTTGTTGCCTGCCTCGATCACGGCGCGATAGCCCGCGATATTTGCCATCGAAGACAGCGCGTCCATCTTCTGCGCACGCGAGATGCGTGGCACCATCTCCATGGCGATCACGTTGGCGCCCTTGGATTTGGCCAGCTCCATTCCTTCTTCGTTGCCCGCAGGATTGAAGAACGAAATCAGGGTCTTGCCCTTGGTCAACCGTTTCAGTTCGGCCTCAGTCGGGATCCGAACCTTGGCAATGATATCCGCGGTCTTCCACAGCGACGCTGCGGTCTTGACCACCTCAACGCCTACGGCCTCGTATGCGGTATCCGAAAAACCGGCAGCCGCGCCCGCGCCTTTCTCGATCAGGCACTCATAGCCCAGTTTCTGCAATTGCACGGCCGAGTCGGGCGTCATTGCAACCCGGTTCTCACCGTCCAGTATTTCCTTTGGCGTGCCTATCTTCACTGGCAGTCCCCCTAATTTTTACTCTGTCCGAGCGGGTGGTCGGTATTCTTTGTTAAGCAAAGATGTATCCTGCGCAACATTATTTCGCAAGTGCAGCATTTTTTACGTGACATCACGAAATCAGCCACCTTAGATCCAACGCCGCGTCTTGCGTTCGTAGCGTGCGAAATCCGTGCGGAACTGCCGGCGCAGGCGGTCTTCTTCCGGCAGGATAAACCGGCGCTCCAGCACCCAGACGAAGACCGGAACCAAAACCAGTGACAACACGGCGTCGAACCGCAGGATCAAACCCGCAAGAATCAGAACGTCACCGACGTAGATCGGGTTTCGACTGCGTTTGTAGATGCCCGATTGCACCATCGCGGTCGGTGTCTCATGGGGAATGACGGTTGTTTTGTGGCGGCGAAACTCGACAATGGCTAGAACGGCCATCAGAACGCCACCGCCGATTAGAACTCCACTTAGAAGGTCGGTCAGGCCGCTCTCAAGTGACAGGCCCAACGCCATGTATCTGGCTTGCGCCCATGCCAGCGCCGCGAAAGCGATCAACCAAACCGGCGGTACATCTATCCAGCGCATTCCAATCCCTCATGAGCGACGACAGTGTCGGGTATATGTCGCTTCTGACCGACGTCCTACCGTTTTTCGGCCAGATTGGCAAAAGACCAGTATGTCGCATCGATAGACAGACATGTCAGGATCGGCTACCCCAAATGCAACAAAAGACGACCACACAAGTGAGTGAACCTTCATGACCGATTTTGCAGCAACCAAAGCCATGTTCGACCTGCCCGAGGGCGTGATTTATCTGGACGGCAACTCGTTGGGTCCGCTGCCTAAAACGGCTGCGTCTCGTGTGCAGAACATGCTGACCGAGGAATGGGGGCAAATGCTGATCACCGGCTGGAACAAGGCCGGTTGGATGGGCCTTCCCACTGGGCTTGGAGATCGAATTGGCCGCCTGATCGGTGCCGAGCCGGGCAGCGTCGTGACCGGCGACACCCTGTCGATCAAGGTTTATCAGGCCGTGTCCTCTGCTCTTGAACTGAACCCGACCCGCAAGGTTGTGCTTTCCGACAATGGGAACTTTCCGTCAGACCTGTACATGGTCGATGGCCTGCTGCGATCCCTTGGGGGCGCATACGAACTGCGCGTCGTCGACCCGCAGGGCGTCGCAGATGCAATCACAGAAGAGGTCGCGGTCCTGATGCTGACCGAAGTGGATTACCGTACGGGCCGGATGCACGACATGAAAGCGCTGACGGAACTGGCCCATGCCAATGGTGTCGTGACGGTTTGGGATCTGGCGCATTCCGCAGGTGCTATCCCCGTTGACCTTGCAGGGTGCAATGCCGATTTCGCAGTCGGGTGCACTTATAAATACCTCAATGGCGGCCCCGGTGCGCCCGCTTTCATTTATGTTGCGCCCCGACTGGCAGATAGTGTGCGCCCGGCCCTGTCCGGCTGGCTGGGGCACGAAGCGCCCTTTGCCTTTGACCTGGACTATCGGCCCGGAAGCGGGATTGAGCGTATGCGCGTTGGAACACCTCCGATCATCCAAATGACCGCACTTTCGGCGGCCATGGATATCTGGGATATGGCCGACATGGCGGATGTGCGCGCCAAATCCATTGAATTGACCGAGCTTTTCATCTGTCGGGTCGAGGCGACCTGCCCCGACTTGCAATTGGACAGCCCGCGTGTTCCCGAGCAGCGTGGCAGTCAGGTTTCATTCCGCTTCAAGGAAGGCTACGCCGCGATGCAAGCACTGATCGCGCGTGGTGTCGTCGGAGATTTCCGCGCACCTGACACAATGCGGTTTGGTTTTACGCCGCTGTATATCGATGAAAGCGATGTCGAGCGTGCAGTCGGGATTCTGGCGGATGTCATGCAGAACAAGCTTTGGGACACGCCAGAGTACAAAACCCGGCAGCGCGTTACCTGATTTCCAGCCCAGCTCCGATCAGGGCAGCCAGCTGTTTGGTGCGCCTTTCAAATTCCTCGGCGTCTGACGCGGTCAGCTTGATCCCCTTCAGCGTGACCGTAAGTGTTTTCGCCGTCTCTTCAGGCGTGTCGAACAGGCGAACGCGGCCAGCATCCTGCTCTCGCCTCAGCCATTCGGCATAAAGCGCGGCAAGTTCCCCTTCGCCCCGCTCGACAATATCGATGGCCATGGATTTGGTTGTGTCCAGCATCTCAAGCCCATGCGGCGACGCCAAAATCGCAGCCATACCCTCGGTCTGGGCATGGATGGCTTTTCTGGCGATGTCCGAAACCGAGCCTTCGCCGTTCAACGCCTCGGCCACCGCTATGGTCTTTTCCTCGTAATGCCGTTCGGTCAGCTTGCGAACGATCGCTTCCTTGTTCCTGAAATACAGATAGACCGCTGGCCGCGACATCCCTGCACCGCGCGCAATGTCATCCATCGAGGTCTTGCGGAACCCGTATGCGGAAAAGGCCTGAAAAGCAGATGCAAGGATCGCTTTCTGCCGGGATTCGTCACTTGTATCTTTCATAAGAAAATCTCTGACAGTTTTTGTTTAATTTGTCAATTGACAGACTGACACTTTACACCCATTATGTCATAACCTGCCACAGATACAAAAGGTGCGCCATGGCGACGGCCCTGAAGATAAACGGAACTCCCCACCAGATCGACCTGCCGGATGATGTCCCCCTGCTTTGGGTTCTGAGGGATGAGGTTGGCCTGACCGGCACCAAGTTTGGCTGTGGCGTCGCCGCTTGCGGCGCCTGTACAGTTCATATCGATGGCGAGGCGGTACGCTCATGCCAGGTGGCGCTGTCGGATGTCTGGGGCGAGGTGACCACAATCGAAGGCGTCGGCACGCCAGAAGCGCTGGCTACGATCCAGCATTCCTGGGCTGATCATCAGGTGGCGCAATGTGGCTATTGCCAGTCGGGCCAGATCATGCAGGCCGCTGCCCTGCTTGCGGAAAACCCTGCGCCCACGGACGCAGAGATCGATGAGGCGATGCAGGGAAACCTGTGCCGCTGTGGCACCTACCCCCGCATCCGGGCCGCGATCCACGACGCAGCATCCAAGTTGAAGGAGGCGTAAGAGATGGCTTCTGTTGGCAAAATTATCCGCCGTACGTTCCTGATCGGCTCAGCCGCAATTGTTGGCGGCGTCGCCTTTGGCGCGTATTATGTCACCCGCCCTGCCCCCAACCCGCTGAAACCGAAAGAAGGTGAGGCGGCTCTGAATCCCTTCGTGCTGATCGATCAGAATGGCGTCACCCTGTTCGCGCCCCGTGCCGAGATGGGACAGGGCGTGAAAACCACGTGGGCCGCGCTGATCGCCGAAGAACTGGATGTCGATCTGGATCAAATCACCGTCCTGCACGGTCCGGCAGCCGCTGCCTATTACAACTCAGCCATGATGGGCGAGGGACTGCCAAACAAGGGCTACGACATCTCGGACTTCCAGCACAACTTAGGTGAAGCACTGGGTGTTCTTGGCAAGGCCCTAAGCCTGCAAGTCACAGGCGGCTCAACCTCGATGAAGGACGGGTTCGAGAGGATGCGGCAAGCCGGCGCTTCGGCCCGTGAAACGCTGAAACGCGCCGCCGCTGATCGGTTGGGGGTCGCGCCCTCGGACCTGAAAACAGCTTCTGGCCATGTCATCGCGCCGACCGGTGACAAGATCGCTTATACCGATCTTGCAGTGGAAGCGTCCGGACTGGAACCCGCCGAGGTACCTTTGCGAGACCCGTCCGAATGGCGTTATCTGGGCCGGACACAACCGCGACTGGACATGATGGGCAAAGTGACAGGCACTGCCGAGTTTGGCATCGATGTTCGCCTGCCCGGTATGAAATTTGCTGCCGTGCGCATGAACCCCAAACTGGGTGGCGCGATGAACAGCTTTGACGACAGTGCTGCAATCTCCATGCCCGGGGTCGAGAAGGTTGTTGATCTGGGCACTGGTGTTGCCGTGATCGCGAACAACACATGGCTGGCCAACCAGGCGGTTGAGGCTGTTGAGATCGACTGGGGCGATGCGCCATATCCACCTGATACGGACGGCATTTTCTCAAAGATTGCCGAGGCGTTTGACGACGCGCCGAACTCGACTATGCGCGACGATGGCGATGTCAGCATGACGCCGGATGGCGCGACCGAGATCACTGCCGAATACCAAGTGCCCTATCTGGCGCACGCCACGATGGAGCCGATGAATGCCACCGCGCTCTATACCGGAGATGCTCTGGAGCTGTGGTGCGGCAATCAGGCCCCAACGCTGATCCGGTTTCGCGCTGCGAATACCGCAAATCTGGACACTGAGGCTGTTCAGATTCACACCACCTATCTGGGGGGTGGGTTTGGCCGCCGGGGTGAGCTGGATTTTGGGGAAATCGCCACCAAGGTCGCGATGGCCGTGCCTGGCATACCGGTCCAGACAACCTGGAGCCGCGAAGAAGACATGCGTCACGACTACTTCCGCCCCGGCGCCATCGCCCGGATGCGCGGCGCTGTTCAGGACGGCAAAGCCGTTCTCATTGACGGCAAGGTTGCGGCACAGTCCTGCACGCAACAGGCGGTCGAGCGTTACACCGGCTTCCCTGGAGGCGGACCCGACAAAGTGCTGGTCGAAGGGTTCTTCAACCAACCTTACGCCGTGCCAAACTACCGGATGAGCGGCCACGTCGCTGATCTGGCTGTCCCGGTAGGCTTCTGGCGTTCGGTCGGCAACAGCCACAACGGCTTTTTCCACGAGACCTTCATGGACGAATTGGCCCATGCCGCAGGGCGCGACCCGCTGGACTTCCGGCTAGAGCTAATGAGAACCGAACACGCCCCGTCTGCCGGATGTCTGGAAGCGGTCAAGGAAATGTCCAACTGGACCGGGAAAACACCTGACGGCGTAGGCCGTGGCGTGGCCTTCACCTACAGCTTCGGCACTCCGGTGGCTCAAGTTATCGAAGTGGTCGACGAAGACGGTGCCATCCGCATCCACAAGGCCTGGATCGCCTGCGACATGGGGCTGGCGCTGGACCCGGAAAATGTCAAGGCGCAGATGTTTGGCGGCATGATGTATGGCCTGTCGGCTGCATGTTTCGGCGCGATCACCTTTGCCGACGGGGAAGTCGAGCAGTTCAACTTCCCTGACTATGACGCCCTTCGTATGCATACCGCGCCACAAGTCGAGGTGCGCGTTCTGGAGACCAATCGCCATATGGGCGGCGCTGGTGAGCCCGGCACGCCCCCCTCGATGCCCGCACTGGGCAACGCCCTGTTTGATCTGACGGGAAAACGCGCGCGCAGCCTACCGCTGGTCAATCAGTTCAACCTGCTGGTCTGATTGCCATTTACCTTCCCCTGCACCGGTCCGTCGCGCGCCCGCGCGGTCCGGTGCCCAAGTCAGGCTGATTTCTGAACTGCCTGACAGGCAATCCCCGCCGCCCATCCCCGCACAGCCATGCCGAAGGCTTCGAACAAGGGGCGTGAAACCGGGTCGTTGATCGCATCCCATTCGGGATGCCATTGCACGGACAGCGTGAATCCGGGCGCGTCCTTGACGTAAATCGCCTCGGGCGTTCCGTCCGGAGCATGCCCATCGATCACCACACGCTGTCCGATGCACTTGATCCCCTGCCCGTGCAGCGTGTTTGTCATGACCTCCTGCGCACCAAACAAGTCGTGGAACACACCATTTTTGGTCAGTTTCACAACATGGCGCAGTGCAAATTTTTCCTCAAGTGTACCATCGGGCGGCATCCGGTGGTTCATCCGCCCCGGCAAATCGCGAATTTCCGGATAGAGCGTTCCGCCCATGGCCACGTTGACCTCTTGAAATCCGCGGCAAATGCCCAGAAACGGCTGACCCCGGTCCACACAGGCCCGAACCAACGGCAAGGTGATTGCGTCACGCGCGCGGTCAAACTCTCCATGCGCCTCGGTTGCAGGTTCACCATATTCTTCGGGATGCACATTGGGGCGGCCGCCGGTCAGAAGGAACCCGTCGCAAACCTCCAGCAACTCCTCAACCGATACATATCGGGGATCGGCGGGGATCAGCAGCGGCAAACATCCCGATACGTTCGCCACAGCGTCAGAGTTCATCGTCCCCCCTGCATGGGTCGGGTATTGATCGTTCATGAGGTATGAGTTGCCGATAATACCAACAACGGGTCGAGACATTCCGCTTTCCTTGTTATTCATCCCCTTGGAAAGGAAGCTAACCGCAGCTTCACAGTCGTGCAAGAATACACCTCCTGCGTGACAGCGCAGGGACGTGTTCAGGGGTGCACAAATTTTCTCCCGACAACCAGTCAAGTCTCGGCACGATTTCCCCGCCTCAAACTTCAAGTCGGGAACATGCGCCAAATCGCTCCTTTGACGGAACTCTCTATGGTCGGATCTATATCTCTCCGTCCAACCCGGCAGCTTCAATTCCCGCCATCGCAACGGCAGCGTCGTTTTCAGACGTGTCGCCGGTAACTCCAACGGCACCGATCACGTCTCCCTTTCGACCCCGTATCAAGACCCCGCCCGGAACTGGTACGACCTGCCCGCCATACACTCCGTTTACCGCGGCCATGAAGTAGGCTTGCGCCTCGGCCCGCTGCATCTGTGCCGTGCCCGCCATGCCCAGCATGACAGAGCCATATGCCTTGCCATGCGCAATCGCAAAGCGGCCCGGTGCTGCATCATCCTCGCGCTCGAACGCGATGACGTGGCCGCCTGCGTCTAGAACAATGACCGAAAGCGGCTTCAGCTCCATCTCGCGGCCTTTCTCAAGCGCTTTGCGGATAATGGTGCGGGCTTTGCGAAGGGAAACTTCCATGTGCATTCCTGTGTCTGCATGTCGAAAGAAGAAAAGGGGGGCGGATCGCCCCCTTCGTTTTACGCTGTGGCCGCCTTCAATTCCAGACGGCGCGCGTGCAGGACCGGCTCGGTGTAGCCCGAGGGCTGCACACGACCTTTGAACACAAGGTCACAAGCCGCCTGAAAAGCAATTCCGTTAAAGCCCGGCGCCATCGGGACATAACCCTGATCGCTTTCATTCTGGCGATCCACGACAGCCGCCATTTTCTGCATCGCAGCCATCACCTGCGCTTCGTCGACAATGCCATGATGCAACCAGTTGGCCAGTGCCTGAGACGAAATTCGGCAGGTCGCACGGTCTTCCATCAACCCGATGTCATTGATGTCGGGGACTTTGGAACATCCCACGCCCTGATCGACCCAACGCACGACATAGCCCAGAATGCCTTGTGCATTATTCTCGACCTCGCGCGAGATTTCCGCGTCGCCTAGATTACGCCCCCCCAGCAAGGGAATGGTCAGCAAATCGTCAAGCGTTCCTCGGGCACCCGCCGCTGCGATCTCGTCCTGACGGGCCAGTACGTTGACCTTGTGGTAATGTGTGGCGTGCAGCGTCGCAGCTGTGGGCGACGGCACCCAGGCGCAAGTCGCACCGGCCAGCGGGTGACCGATTTTGGCCTCAAGCATATCGCCCATCCGGTCCGGCATCGCCCACATGCCCTTGCCGATCTGCGCCTTGCCCTTAAGGCCACAGGCGAAACCGATATCGACATTGCGGTCTTCATAGGACGCAATCCAAGGCGTGTTTTTGATGTCGCCCTTGGGCAGCATCGGCCCGGCCTCCATCGAGGTGTGAATTTCATCGCCAGTGCGATCCAGGAAACCGGTATTGATGAAGGCGACGCGTGATTTCGCGGCGCGAATGCACTCTTTCAGGTTTACCGACGTGCGGCGCTCCTCATCCATGATCCCCAGCTTTACGGTGTTGCGCGGCAGACCCAGAATGTCTTCGACCATGTCGAAAATCTCGACCGCAAAGGCAACCTCTTCCGGCCCGTGCATCTTGGGCTTCACCACATAGACCGAGCCGGCGACCGAGTTGCCCCCGTCTCTTTTCAGATCATGCATGGCAATCAGAGTGGTGCAGAGTGCGTCCATCAACCCTTCGCCAATCTCGCGCCCTTCGGCGTCCAGAACGGCCGGGTTCGTCATCAGGTGGCCGACATTCCGCACCAGCATCAGCGACCGGCCTTTCAGGGTCGCCTGCTCACCTGTCGGTGTGGTGAAAGTCAGATCCTCTGCCAGCTTGCGGGTAAACGTGGCGTCGCCCTTGGTGACGTCTTCGGTCAGATCACCTTTCATCAGGCCCAGCCAGTTGCCATAGGCAACGACCTTATCCGCCGCATCAACACAAGCGACCGAGTCCTCGCAGTCCATAATCGTTGAAAGAGCGGATTCCAGCCGGACGTCTGCTATACCTGCGGGATCAGAGGCACCGATGGCTCCAGTCGGATCGATCATGATCTGAATATGCAGGCCATTGTTTTTCAGAAGCACAAAAGCCGGCTTGTCTGCCGCGCCACCGAAACCAACAAATTGATCGGGGTTTGCCAGTGCCGGGGAAAGAGCACCTTCTTCGACATGCAGTCCCGACACGTCGGCCCAAGACCCACCAGCCAGAGGTACAGCGTCATCCAGAAAGGCTTTCGCCCATGCAATCACCCGTGCACCGCGCGCCGCATCATACCCACCGCCTGTTGGCAGATCGCCTATCGCATCGGTGCCATAAAGCGCATCATACAAGCTGCCCCATCTCGCATTCGCCGCGTTCAGCGCAAAGCGTGCGTTGGTGATCGGCACAACAAGCTGCGGCCCCGGTGTCAGCGCGATCTCGGGGTCGACATGCGTCGTGTCGATTTGAAACCCGTCGCCTTCCTCGACCAGATAACCGATTTCCTTTAGAAAAGCCTGATAGTCAGTGGGATCAATGCTCTGACCCTTGCGCGCAATATGCCAGCCATCGAGGCGCCCTTGTATTTCGGCCCGCTTGGCCAGAAGCGCGCGGTTTTTCGGCCCCAGTTCAGAAACCAGTCGTGCCAGACCCGCCCAGAAATCCTGCGCCGACACACCCGTACCCGGCAATGCCCGCGTCTCGATAAACTCTGCCAGTATTGGATCGATCTGCAGCCCGCTCAGGGTTTGTCTGCCACTCATTTTCCTGCTCTCCTGCGATTGTGTGCCATTGTATGCGTAAGTGACTTAGGCCGAAAGTTTCCGATAGGCAACTTTCGACTTTGCGTTAGGGTTATTCGGATCGAACGGAAGCTGTTTCAAAAACAACAAGGGAATGGCGGGGGCCAGTTGCAGCTCTGGAACGATGCCCCTAACGTCGCGCCAGACACGAACCGATGCGAGGCCCCCATGCGCGACGCTGCCCCCACCACGATCTTCCTGAAAGACTACACTCCATTTGGTTATCTGCTGGACAGCGTGCACCTGACCTTCGATCTGTCGGCACATGCAACACGGGTCACGTCGCGTATCGCGTTTCGTCCAAACCCCGACGCCTCCGACCGCACCTTTTTCCTGCATGGCGAGGATCTGAACCTGATCCGCGCCTCCATTAACGGAACCGAAGTTTCGCCTGACGTCACGGACAAGGGCCTGACCGCCGATGTCCCCGACGCTCCGTTCATCTGGGAAGCCGAAGTTGAGATCGATCCGGGCAACAACACGGCGTTGGAGGGGCTTTATATGTCGAACGGCATGTATTGCACCCAGTGCGAGGCGGAGGGTTTCCGCAAGATCACATATTACCCGGATCGCCCCGATGTCATGTCCACCTTTACCGTGCGCATCAATGGTGACCTGCCGGTTCTGCTGTCGAACGGCAACCCTTCGGGCAAAGGCGAAGGATGGGCCGAATGGACCGACCCGTGGCCCAAGCCTGCCTATCTGTTTGCGCTTGTCGCTGGGGATCTTGTGGCCCATCCCGACCGATTCACCACCAAATCAGGCCGGGATGTTGAGTTGAACCTGTGGGTACGCCAGGGGGATGCGGGCAAATGCGCCTTCGGTATGGAGGCGCTGAAGAAGTCCATGAAATGGGATGAAGACGTCTATGGCCGGGAATACGATCTGGACGTCTTCAACATCGTCGCCGTCGATGACTTCAACATGGGCGCGATGGAAAACAAGGGGCTGAACATCTTTAACTCTTCGGCTGTTCTGGCCAGTCCCGAAACCTCGACCGATGCCAATTTCGAACGGATCGAGGCGATCATCGCGCATGAGTACTTCCACAACTGGACAGGCAACCGCATCACCTGCCGCGACTGGTTCCAGCTGTGTCTGAAAGAAGGCCTGACCGTCTTCCGCGATGCACAGTTCACATCCGACATGCGCTCGGCCCCCGTAAAGCGCATACACGACGCCATCGACCTGCGGGCGCGGCAATTCCCCGAGGATAACGGCCCGCTCTCGCACCCGGTCCGGCCCGAAAGCTTTCAGGAGATCAACAATTTCTACACGGCCACCGTTTACGAAAAAGGTGCCGAAGTGATCGGCATGTTGAAACGGCTGGTCGGGGATGAGGCCTATGCAAAGGCGCTGGACCTCTATTTTGACCGTCATGACGGGCAGGCCTGCACGATCGAGGATTGGCTAAAGGTGTTCGAGGACACCACAGGCCGCGACCTGACCCAGTTCAAACGCTGGTACAGCCAGTCGGGCACGCCGCGTTTGACCGTATCTGAAGATTGGGCCGACGGGACCTATACCCTGACGCTGAAACAGCGCACCGATCCCACACCGGGTCAGGCAGAGAAACTGCCCCAGGTGATCCCGGTCGCTGTTGGCCTGCTGGGGCCAAACGGGGATGAGGTCCGCACGACAGAAGTGCTGGAACTGACAGAGGCCGAGCAGAGTTTTCAGTTCACCGGGCTTGCGACAAAACCCACAGCCTCGATCCTGCGCGATTTCTCGGCACCGGTCATTCTGGAACACGATCATTCAAACGCCGAACGCGCGTTTCTGCTGGCGCATGACACAGATCCGTTCAACCGCTGGCAGGCTGGTAGATCGCTGGCGCAAGACACCTTGCTGCGGATGATCTTGGACGAGGCAACCCCGGACGCCGATTACCTTGACGGGCTGCTGGCTGTGCTGCGCGACGACACGCTGGACCCGGCCTATCGCGCTTTGATGCTTGGGCTGCCGACGCAATCCGAACTGGCTGCGGCTTTGCATGAGCGCGGTCACACGCCAGATCCGATGGCAATCTGGTCGGCAGTCGAAACGCTGCGGCAGGCCACGGCACAGCACGTGCAGGATCTGCTGCCCCGTCTGCACAGCGAGGCGTTGGTGGATGGCCCCTACAGCCCGGATGCCGAGCAATCAGGAAAACGCGCCCTTGGCAGCGCGGCACTGGCGCTGACTTCTCGTCTGGACGGAGGGGCAATGGCGGCCACTGTGTATGCCAAAGCGGATAACATGACCCTGCAACTGACCGCCCTGTCCTGCCTGCTGCGCGCCCGCAAGGGCGAGGCGCAGCTGGCCGCCTTCTATGACCAATGGCAGCATGACCGGCTGGTCATGGACAAATGGTTTGGCTTGCAGGTGACCATGGCCGCACCAGAGGCGACACCGGAAACGGCGAAGGCATTGACCGGGCATCCCGACTTCAACTGGAAGAACCCGAACCGGTTCCGCGCTGTTATGGGCGCGCTGGCGATGAACCACGCAGGGTTCCACCAACCGGATGGTGCCGGGTACAGCCTGCTGGCCGATTGGCTGATCCGCCTTGATCCTGTGAACCCGCAAACCACGGCACGGATGTGTTCTGCCTTCCAGACCTGGAAACGGTACGACGCCGGGCGTCAGGACCTGATGCGCGCACAATTGTCCCGCATTGCGGAAACTCCGAACCTGTCGCGCGACACGACGGAAATGGTATCCCGCATCCTCGGCGCATGACACCCTACAGCTTTACCCGTCGCAACCGGAACACGCGAACACTGGTCATTCTGGCAAGCATCTACGCGACCCTGCTGGCTCTGGTCATCCTGTTCGACGCGGCTTGGTGGGTTGTTGGCCTGCTGTCTCTGGCCACCCTCCCAGCGCTATGGGACGTGATCCAGAACACCAGCGCCGGGGTGCAGCTGGACGCGGATGCAGTGTGCTGGTTCACGGGTAATCGTAAGGGCGACATCCCAATGCGGGATATCGACCATTTCCAATTTGACACCCGGTGGGACTTTTCCGTTCGCGTATCCATCGTCCTGAAATCCGGGAAACGAATCCGGCTGCCAGATGAGTCTCTGCCTCCGCATCGGGATCTGGAAGCCATTCTGAGACAGGCAGGTTTTCGCGTAAACCGTCATCATTTCACTGTTTTCTGAAACACTGCGTGATCTACGGACGCATTGGACACAAAAAACAAAGTTTATTGAGCAAATCACTTGAATTGAGCCTGATACCTCGCCAGACTTCAGACTCAGTTAAGTGTTTTTACAGTTTTGAGTTTTACCATGTTTCGGTCGTTAAGGGCGTTGTTTGCCCAGCCCATATCCAATCCCACGGACGCCTCAGAAGATCTGTGCGCAACGAAATCTGCGCTGGCCGCTGCCCTGCCTGAACATGGGCAGCTCAACATTCCTGTGGCGACATCGAATTGCGACAATCTGATTGGACATTCTACAATCGAACATGGGCGCTATCTGGCCAGACAGGACCGCTGGACCGAGTTGTCCGAAGAAATGCGTGCAGCGGATCAGGATCGTGCCGCCGTATCGGATGGTATGCCGATTGCCGATCTTTTGGCGTTCGGGGCCAGATCTGACGTGGTTCTGGCTGCGGAACATGCGCTGTCGGACGGCAAGGCCATATCCGATTACGATTTGCTGGGTGGTATTTCGGAACTGGAAGGCGAGTTGTCTGACAATCCTGGTGATCCGATGATCGCTGCCGTTGTGGCGCTGGCCCATATCGATCTGGCCTGGGCCTGGCGCGGGAACGCCACGGACACGGCCTTGCCGCCCTTGCACCGCTCGCGCTGTGCCGCTCATTTCGACCGGGCCGCTGCGATCTTGCCCAAGTGCAAGGCGGATGCGCCGGACAGCCCTCTGATTGCGGCCGCCGGTTGTGCCCTGTTGGCCGGGCAGCGCAAGTCAAACGCCCGCGTTGCCGATGAGTACGAGCACCTGATCACACTGGACCCGCACAATCAGCGTCACATGCGCGCGATGGGCAGCCATCTTTTGCCCCGGTGGTTCGGCAGCTACGCAGAACTGGAATTACAGGCACTGCGCAATGCCGTCCGGACACAGGATATCTGGGGCGCAGGTGGATATACGTGGGTGCAATTCGATGCCATCGCTTTGGACGAAGAGGCCTGCGCACAGGTCGATGTCGAATATTTCCTTGAAGGATTGCGCGATATCGTCGGTCTGCGCCCTGATCAGCAGATGATCAATATGTTGTCGGCCTATTGTGCAATCACCATTCAGAATGGTCACGGGCTGAACGAAAAAGCAGACAATGTCCGCGCCCAGATGCGCGACACCGCAAACTGGCTGATCCGCGATCACCTGACCGAGCTTCACCCCCTGATCTGGGCCCATGCCGCCAACGGGTTCAACAACTCGGTCCGCATCAACTCGCCCGAGCGGTTTGCTGCGCGCGGTCAGCGCGACGCGCTGCGCGCTATCTCGGATCTGTTCCGGGATGAACTGCGCAGCGGCAAGGATGTAACCTTCACACCGTCTGGTCTGCAGTTTTCCAAGAACTGAACGCGTCAGGATTCCCCCTTGCCCCTAGGCCCTGCCGGGCCTAATACGCAGGCTTAGACTTCTGCGGAAATGAGGCGCGCCATGCTCGACCTGACACACGAAATGCCCAAACCCAAAACCATTGCCGGGGCCAAGCACGATTGGGAACTGGTGATCGGAATGGAGGTGCATGCGCAGGTCTCATCCAATGCCAAGCTGTTCTCGGGCGCGCCCACCAAATTCGGGGCCGAGCCGAACTCGAACGTGGCCTTCGTGGATGCGGCAATGCCGGGGATGCTGCCGGTGATCAACGAGTTCTGCGTGGAACAGGCGGTGCGCACCGGGCTGGGCCTGAAAGCGGATATCAACCTGAAATCGGCCTTTGACCGCAAGAACTATTTCTATCCTGACCTGCCGCAAGGTTACCAGATTTCCCAGCTTTATCATCCTATTGTGGGCGAAGGCGAAGTGCTGGTCGAGATGGGTGACGGCACTGCGCGCATGGTGCGGATTGAACGTATCCACATGGAGCAGGACGCAGGCAAATCGATCCACGACATGGACCCGCACATGTCCTTTGTCGATCTGAACCGGACCGGTGTCTGCCTGATGGAGATCGTCAGCCGCCCTGATATTCGCGGCCCGGAAGAGGCCGCGGCCTATATCGCCAAGCTGCGTCAGATCATGCGCTATCTGGGCACCTGCGACGGCAACATGCAGAACGGCAACCTGCGGGCGGATGTGAATGTCTCGATCTGTTTGCCAGGTGCTTATGAGAAGTATCAGGAAACACAGGACTTTTCGCATCTGGGCACCCGTTGCGAGATCAAGAACATGAACTCGATGCGGTTCATCCAGCAGGCCATTGAGGTCGAAGCCCGCCGCCAGATCGCCATCGTCGAAGCCGGTGGCAAGGTCGAGCAGGAAACCCGCCTGTATGATCCGGACAAGGGCGAAACCCGGTCGATGCGGTCCAAGGAAGAAGCGCATGATTACCGCTATTTCCCCGATCCCGACCTGCTGCCGCTGGAGATCGAACAGGCATGGGTGGACGATATCGCCGCCCATCTGCCAGAGCTGCCTGACGACAAAAAAGCGCGCTTTATCAGTGAGTTCGGCCTGACCGACTATGATGCTTCGGTGCTGACTGCCGAAGTGGAATCGGCGGCCTATTTCGAAGAGGTCGCGCAGGGCCGCAATGGCAAACTGGCCGCAAACTGGGTGATCAACGAGCTGTTCGGACGTCTGAAAAAAGAAGACCACGACATCACGGAGTCGCCGGTTTCTCCGGCGCAGCTGGGTGGGATCATTGACCTGATTTCCTCTGATGCTATCTCGGGCAAGATCGCCAAGGACCTGTTTGAAATCGTCTATACCGAAGGCGGTGATCCGGCGCAGATCGTCGAAGATCGCGGAATGAAACAGGTCACCGACACCGGCGCGATCGAGGCCGCTTTGGACGAGATCATCGCGGCCAATCCGGCGCAGGTCGAGAAGGCCAAGGTGAACCCGAAACTGGCGGGATGGTTCGTGGGTCAGGTGATGAAAGCGACCGGCGGCAAGGCCAACCCGAAGGCCGTTAACGATTTGGTCAGCAAGAAGCTGAGTTCCTGAACCTTACATTTTGTACAAGCCTGCCAGTGGCAATTGTCAGGTTTGTACAATCAGATTTCCACGATTTCTTAAGAAATGGGGTCAGCTCATCGGCTTGACTTCGCCTGTGATTGCACCCTTTCTTCCGACCCAGAGAGGTGAGGTATCATGCAGAACAGATTTGATCAGGAACTCGAAGATCGGCTGGTGCGTTACGCGGCGATCGACAGTCAGAGCGACGAGACCTCGGCGACCACGCCGAGCACACAGATACAGTTCGACATGCTGAACCTGCTGAAGCAGGAACTGACCGAGATCGGCGCCAGCGATGTGACGCTGACAGGTGACAGCGTGGTCGTCGCGACCATCCCCGGCACCGCACCCGGCCCGACGGTAGGCTTTCTGGCGCATGTGGATACGGCCCCCCAGTTCAATGCAACGGGTGTCAAGCCGCGGGTGATCAAGGGGTACAACGGTGGCGACATTTCCTTTCCGGACGATCCGGATCTGGTGCTGTCTCCGGACGAGAACCCCTATCTGGCCGAAAAGATCGGACATGATCTGATCACGGCATCGGGTACCACCCTGCTGGGCGCGGATGACAAGGCCGGGGTGTCGATCCTGATGACCATGGCCCGGCATCTGATCGAAAACCCGGATATCCCGCACGGGCCTATCCGCATTGCCTTTACCCCGGATGAAGAGATCGGGCGCGGCGTTACCGAACAGCTGCCCAAGGATCTGGGGGCGGATTTCGCCTATACTCTGGACGGTGCCGAAGTGGGCGAGATCGAATATGAAAGCTTTTCGGCCGACCGTGCCGTGATCCGGATCGAGGGGGTATCAATCCACCCCGGACTGGCCAAGGACAAGATGGTGAACGCAGCCCATCTGGCGGCGAAGATCGTGCAGACCTTGCCGCAGGCCACCATGACGCCCGAAACAACCGATGGCCGCGACGGGTTCATTCATGTCACCGACATGAGCGGTGGATCGTCCGAGATGGAAATCAAGCTGATCCTGCGCGATTTCGAGATGGAGGGCCTTGAGGCGCAACGTGACATCGTGCGGCAGGTCTGTGCGGCCGTGCAGGCCACGGAACCGCGCGCGACCATCACCTGCGATATCAGCCACCAGTACAGGAACATGCGCTATTGGCTGGAAAACGACATGACACCGGTTGATCTGGCGCGCGACGCCTGCCGCGAGCTGGGGATCGAGCCGCTGTCGGTCCCGATCCGCGGCGGCACCGACGGGTCGCGCCTGACCGAGTTCGGCACCCCCTGCCCCAACCTGTTCACCGGAATGCAGTGCATTCACGGGCCGCTGGAGTGGATTTCGGTGCAGGACATGGCAGTGGCGACCGAGCTGTGCCTGTCGGTTGTGACCAAGGCGGCACAGGCTGGCGGCAATAATCAGGGCTGAAAACCGCCGCTCGGGCGACGGCCCTTTCACCCCGGGGTCAGCGTGGTAAGTTGGCGCGAACAGGTATTTAGGAACACTTGATGCAGCTTTTTGAATACAAGGTCGTCCCCGCGCCGCAAAAGGGCGTGAAAGCCAAGGGCGTGAAAACGGCCGAGGGCCGCTTTGCGGTCTCGGTCGAACAGGTTCTGAACCAGATGGCGCAGGACGGCTGGGAATACCAGCGCGCCGAGCTGCTGCCCAGCGAGGAACGCTCGGGCCTGACCGGATCGACCACAAACTGGCGCAATGTGCTGGTGTTCCGGCGGGTCGTGGCCGAGGAAGTCGATGCGTCGGTGATCGGAGAAGTGCCCGAGTTTGACGATACCCCATTGGCCCAACCGATCCCCGGCCCCGGTGTGGTGGCCGCGCCGAAACCAATTTCGGAAGAAGCGAATGAACCGCCTTTGTCGTTGAAAAGCCGGGACCAGGTTGACCAGGACACTGATACCGCCAATGACAAGAAAGACGCCTGAGACGGATCAGGGTTTGACGTGCGGTTACACCTGCAACACGGTGTGCACCGCAGTTTGAGCAGCCCGCCCGCGGGCAGGTTTGGCGCTGCGGGCGCGATATGTGCTTATCAACCCAGCGAAATCTGTGGCATGTTAACCGGAAAACCGGGAGGGATTTTGAAATGGGTATTCGGCAGACACAGGGGCGGGCACGCCTGTATGACAGCATCCTTGATACAGTCGGCGACACGCCCTGTATCCGGATCAACCGGATCGCGCCGGAGCATGTGACCGTTTATGTGAAGTTCGAAGCGTTCAATCCGGCGGGGTCGGTCAAGGACAGGCTGGCGCTGAATATCATCGAGGCGGCAGAACGGGACGGGCGGCTGAAACCCGGTCAGACGGTTGTCGAGGCGACATCGGGCAATACCGGGATCGGGCTTGCCATGGTCTGTGCGGCCAAGGGATATCCGCTGGTCGTGACGATGGCCGAGAGCTTTTCGGTCGAGCGGCGCAAGCTGATGCGCTTTCTGGGCGCGAAGGTTGTTCTGACCCCCAAGGCACAAAAGGGGTTCGGCATGTATACCAAGGCCAAGGAACTGGCCGAGGAAAACGGGTGGTTTCTGGCCAGCCAGTTCGAGACCGCAGCCAATGCCGATATTCACGAGAATACGACCGCACGGGAAATCCTTGCGGATTTCGAACGCACGCAGCTGGATTACTGGGTCACGGGATATGGCACCGGTGGCACGGTCGCTGGGGTGTCACGAGTGTTGCGCAAGGAGCGGCCCGATACGAAAATCATCCTGACCGAACCGGCAAATGCCGCCATCGTGTCGTCAGGCTATGTGAATACGCGCAACGACGATCACCAGCCCACCGAAAGCCACCCCAATTTCGAGCCGCACCCGATTCAGGGCTGGACGCCGGATTTCATTCCATGGGTCCTTCAGGAAGCCATCGACAACGCCTATTACGACCAGCTGATCCCTGTTCCGGGGCCGCAAGGGATTGAATGGGCGCGCCGTCTTGCCTCGGAAGAGGGGATATTCACCGGGATCTCGGGCGGGTCGACCTTTGCGGTGGCCATGAATCTGGCGGAAACCGCGGCGCCGGGATCCGTCATGCTGGTGATGCTGCCGGATACGGGCGAGCGTTACCTGTCGACGCCTCTGTTCGAGGGGATCGAAGACGTCATGACGGATGAGGAATATGCGATCTCGGCCTCGACCCCGTCGGCGCAGATGAGCGCGGAATAGGGCGCAGCGTCAGGTTCCGATATCCAGCGCCAGCGCGTGGATGCGGGGCACGATATCGCCCAGCGCCTTGTGCACGGCCCGGTGACGGGCGACGCGGGATTGACCGGCGAATGCGGCGGCGCGGATGCGGACGTTGAAATGGCTTTCGCCGCCTTCCCTGTGACCTGCATGGCCGCGATGGCTTTCGCTGTCGTCGATCACGTCAAGCTCATGCGGGTCAAAGGCGGCTTGCAGGCGGGTTCGGATTTCGTCGGTCACGCTCATTTTTTTGCTCAGCGGCAAAATTTTTGCCGCCCCCCTCTTCTACTTTCGGCTGCTTAGACTAAACTGCTGCCTCCGAGTCGAAAAGATGCGTTCGTGAGGATAGAGCATGGCGAAATCAGACCCCTTCGGATTCGATATGTCCGTTTCCAGCGCCAAGAAAAAGAACCCGCGTGGGCGCCGGGGCATGTCAGGCGCGTCCGAGACCTCGGTCCGGATCTGCGATCACGACGGGTGTGACGAGCCGGGCAAGTTCCGCGCCCCCAAGGCACCGGATGTGCTGGATGACTATTTCTGGTTCTGCCAGCAGCACGTGCGCGAGTATAACCAAAAGTGGAACTTCTTCGATGGGACCACTGAGGCCGAGCTGAACGCGCAACGCTCGAAGGACAAGGTTTGGGAACGTGAGACCAAGCCGATGGGAGACCCGGAGGCGCGCGCCTGGGCCCGTCTGGGCATTGAGGACCCGCATCAGGTTCTGGGCGCCAACAGCACGCAGAACAAGGGGCGCACCTCGGGTGGTGGCGGACGTCGCCTGCCCCCCACTGAACGCCGTGCAATCGAGATTCTGGAAGCCCATGACAGCTGGTCCAAGACCGAAGTGCGCAAGGCGTACAAGAAGCTGATCAAGGTGCTGCATCCGGACATGAACGGCGGCGACCGGTCGCAGGAAGAGCAGTTGCAAGAGGTCGTCTGGGCCTGGGACCAGATCAAGGACAGCCGGAATTTCAAGTAAGGCCGCCGTCAGTCGCCAGCTGTTTACACAGTTTGAACGGATTGTGAGGATGCTGTCTGGAAACCTGTTTCAATTCCCGCAATAGTAGTGGGAATTGAAACAGTGCTTTTCCCGGAGCAACCGCTGTGCGTATGCCTTTCTTTTTGCTGCTTGCCTCACTTTGCGGGCTGGTCGTGGCGCAGTTCTATCCAACCGAGATGGACTGGCTTTTCCTTTTGGCCCTGCTTTGTGTGTTCGCCAGTACGATCCTTCTGATCCGGGCCTGGTTCGGCTGGCGCAGGGCCAACACATGGATCATCGTGGACGGGTCGAACGTGATTCACTGGAAAGACGGCGCACCGGATCTGGCAACGTTGCGGCAGGTTCTGGCCAGCCTGAAGCAAGCCGGGTTCAAACCGGGCGTCGTGTTCGATGCTAACGTCGGGTACAAGGTCGAAGGGGAATACATGAACGACCGGGCGCTGAGCCGCGCCCTGGGCTTGCGGGCCAAGCGGGTCATGGTCGCGCCCAAAGGCACGCCGGCAGATCCGTTGATCTTGCAGGCGGCGCGGGACAGCAAGGCACGTATCGTTACAAATGACATGTTCCGGGACTGGGAGGACGAGTTTCCGGATGTGTTGAAAGCGGATCGTCTTGTGAAAGGCGGTTTTCGCAAGGATGAGCTTTGGTTTTCGCTTTGACCACGCGACCATAGCTTTACGCATCGATCCGGGTTTCGTAGCGTTCAGGGATCACACTGACGTGGCCTTGCCCCGACAGAACAGTTTTGGATGCAAGGACCGTGGCACGCAAAGAGCAGAAACCGCCAAACGCGAAGATCCCGCCGGATCATCCGTTTTCTGACATCGTCAGCGATTCGTACAGGGTTTTCGCCTATCCAAAGCCGAGCAGTATCGAGGTTTGCGAAGGCTGCTGCATGGACGCCGATATTGAGGCGGACTTCTTCACGCCGTCCATTGCCGAGCTGCCCCTGCATTACGTTCAGGACTGGTTCTTTGCCGCTTGTGATCCCGCGGGGATAGCCCGCGAAACATGGGGGTACCTGCTGCCCCGGATCCTAGAGATTCTGTCCGTGGACGAAGACCCCGCCAGTGTTGGGCTGGAGGTGAGCCTGAACCGGTTTGAAACCGGTAACCCGGATAACTGGTCACCCGAGGAGTGGCAGATTCTGGACCGGTTCCAGCGCGCGTATCTGAAACGCGAGATGGCACGGGAACGCGGCTGTCTGGACGATACGCTTTGCATGTTCGCCCTGGCAGGGTGGCCGCTGGAGTCGCTGTTCGAACAGGTCGCCGCAAGCCCGGATACCGAATTGGTGCTGCGTCTGTGGCGCGATTGGTGTGCATATTGTATTCCGGGGCGGGACTCGATCTGGATCACCGCGTTCTGGAACAGCCCGGGCAATACGCGAGCCTTTGAGTTTTACACCTCGGAAGCGATGCACGACAGGATGACCCGCATCGCGTTCGCCGAGGACACTCCGGAGGATATCGCGGAAAAGGCGCTGGCCGTGGCCAGTGTTATCGAGACCCATGCCGATTGGGGCATAGGCGGGTTGAACGGCCCATAATGCCCGTGCCATGCGCGAATGATGTTGGGTCGATGTCCCGGAGGATGAAGGCGTCAAACCTTGTTCGGTTGATCCCCGATTAGCAACTTCTGCACTTATGCAGTTAACAGCGGGGCGTGATCCGAGCGCGCACCAACAGCGGCGCCACGATTTCCGTTATGTGGGCCTAGTCTGCGAACATGTCTCGCAACGCGCGTGCCTCGCGCCCGGTCAGGCAGCTTAGGCACGTTTGGGGGTGCGGTCCTGCGTCTGAAAGTAACCCCGGAAAGAGCGCGCGCAGTTCCTCGACATCGTCGCGATGCAGTGATTTCAGCGCCATATCGCCCGGAAACAGGCTTTCGCTTTGCAGGCCGTGCGAGGTGAGGATCACATGTTCGGCGCAGGCGATGTGGTAATATGTCACCGCTTCGCCCGTCGTCACCTGCCGGATGGTATCATCGTTGACCAGATGAATGGCCGCGCAGAACACGCTTGGTGCGCCAAAATATAGCTCGGCCCGCCAGCCCCCCAGCACGACCCGGTGTTGCGGAGAAAGGTAAAGATCCCTGTCCGGCAGGCCCTTGCCCATCGCATCGCGCCGGATGCAAACCGGGTTGAATTGGGGCCGGACGCGCAGGATTTGCGCACTGAGCGTTCGTTTGCCGATCCATTCGATGGGCAGCGTGGTCCCACCGGCCACGCAAACCCGATCGCCCACGGCCAGATCTTCGACCGGGCGCGGACCGCAATCCGTTTCGATCAGGGTGCCCGAGACAAAACAGGGTGGATCGGTCGGGTTCAGATCAACCGGGGTGATCTTCCAGTTGCCTGTGGTCATCGGGCCTGTTGGGTTATTGGCATCCCAGGCGTAGATCTGCCCGCCGACCTGAATGAACTCTCCGGATTCCCCGGTTCCGCGATAGTTTCCCTGGCCAAGATAGGTGTAGGGCTGGAAGGTCGTGCCCCCATCAAACGACACCATCGAACCGCTGATGATCGCGGGTTGTGTCGTGTTCTGGACGATGAGATCGTTCTGGCCCGTCGTATTGACGGTGTGGAGAAGAGCGTTAAATGCCACCGGGAGTCACCGCGGCTTTGCAGGCAATTTCTAACGTCTGCCTGTCATTCGACACGGAGCGACACCCCGGTAAGGCCTGCGCTTGGCATTCCTGCTTCACCAACACCCGATCACTTACAAAACGCCCCATAAGACCATATTATATGCCTGATAAGGTCATCCTCTACAACATGTAGATTGTTGAATACCTACCTGCGTGCAGCCTTTCGGACACATGGTTTGGCGGGTGCGTCCGAATGGCAGCACTGTCATTGTTGATGAACGCGGCTTGATCTGCGTCTTGTACCCATCGCGACCAAGGATCGTCCGCGCGTCAATAGGGCCAGTTTGAAAGAAAAACCTGCTCACCTTTCGGAGCGGGCCGCTTTCCCTTGCCCTTGTCCGCAATATGTTGCACCACACACGGGTTCAAACCCGGTGAGCGGGGCAAAGGATAAGGACAAGGCGCATGGCTGACGGATCGATCGATGTAAACGCAAAACCCACCGAAGATATCTCGGTCCGTGACGTATTTGGCATTGATACGGACATGAAGGTCAAAGGGTTTGCCGAAGCCACCGACCGTGTGCCCGTGATCGACCCGACCTACAAGTTTGACCCCGAGACAACATTGGCGATCCTGGCGGGCTTTGCCCATAATCGCAGGGTGATGATTCAGGGCTATCACGGCACCGGCAAATCGACCCATATCGAGCAGGTCGCCGCCCGTCTGAACTGGCCCGCTGTGCGCGTGAACCTGGACAGCCACATCAGCCGGATTGACCTGATCGGCAAGGACGCAATCAAACTGCGCGATGGCAAGCAGGTGACCGAGTTCCACGAAGGCATCCTGCCCTGGGCCCTGCGCAACCCCGTGGCCATCGTGTTCGACGAATATGACGCGGGCCGCGCCGACGTGATGTTCGTGATCCAGCGGGTGCTGGAACATGATGGCAAACTGACCCTGCTGGACCAGAACGAGATCATCACGCCGAACCCGTGTTTCCGCCTGTTTGCCACTGCAAACACCGTGGGTCTGGGCGATACCACAGGTCTGTATCACGGCACGCAGCAGATCAACCAGGCCCAGATGGACCGCTGGTCGCTGGTCTCGACCCTGAACTATCTGAGCCATGACGCCGAGACGATGATCGTGCTGTCGAAGGCGCCGCATTACAACACCGCCGAGGGCCGCAAGACCGTCAGCCAGATGGTCACCGTGGCCGACCTGACCCGGACCGCCTTCATGAATGGCGACCTGTCCACCGTCATGAGCCCGCGGACCGTGATCAACTGGGCGCAGAATGCCGAGATCTTCCGCAACGTGGGCTATGCTTTCCGCCTGTCGTTCCTGAACAAATGCGACGAGTTGGAACGTCAGACCGTTGCCGAGTTCTATCAGCGCTGCTTTGACGAGGAATTGCCGGAAAGCGCGGCGAGTGCGAGCTTGGGCTAAGCGCCCGGATTGCGCCCGTTCCGGGCGCAATGCCTCCGGCGGGGATATTTTTGGCCAGATGAAGTCGGATCCGTTATTGTTTTCCGCGCCGGGCAGGTCACTTTGATGAGGGCTTAAGGACATGGCACAGAAGAACGACAACCCTGCCGATCCCTTCAAGAAGGCCTTGGCCGAGGCCACCAAGGTCATGGCTGATGATCCTGAACTGAACATTTCATACACCGTCGATCCGTCGGGCTTGTCGGGCGAGGCGATGCGGCTGCCGCAGGTGTCTCGGCGTATGACGCGGGAAGAGGTTCTGCTGGCGCGCGGCACGGCGGATGCTTTGGCGTTGCAGCGCCGGTATCATGATGATGCAACCCATGCGCGCTATGCGCCTCCGGGGGATATGGCGCGGGACTTGTACGAGGCGATGGAGACGGCGCGTTGCGAGGCGATGGGTGCGCGGGATATGCCCGGCACTGCCAGCAACATAGACGTCAAGATCGGGCATGAGGCGATCCGGCGCGGATATGACCAGTGCAAGCAGCCTGCCGATGCGCCCTTGTCGGTGGCGGCGGGCTATCTGATCCGGCATCTGGCCACCGGGCGCGATCTGCCGCCTGCGGCCGAGAACATCATGAACCTGTGGCGCGGGTTTATCGAGGAACAGGCCGGTGGCGTGTTGGAGAACCTTGATGACGTGCTGTCGGATCAGGCGGAGTTTGCCAAGTTCGCGCGGCAGATGATCAAGGATCTGGGCTATGGCGATCAGCTGGGCGATGACCCCGACGAGCTGGACGACGATCAGGAAGATCAGGCCGAGGACGACGCCGAGGAACAGCCCGACCCCGACAGCACCGGTCAGGATGATCAGGACGATCAGGACGCGGATGCGACGCCTGAGCAGACGCAGGAAGAGCAGCAGGATCAATCTCAGGCGCAGGTCTCGATGGACGAGATGGCCGAGGATGAGCTTGGTGACGAGGCCGAGATGCCTGATGGCGAAGCGCCGCTGGAGCCGCCTGCCCCGCCGCCCGCATCCGAGGCCGACCCGGATTACAAGGTCTATCTGAGCACGCATGATGAAGAGATTGCCGCTGAGGATTTGGCGGAACCGGCCGAGCTGGAACGTCTGCGGGCCTATTTGGATCAGCAGCTTGAGCCTTTGAAAGGGGCGGTTTCGCGCCTTGCCAACAAGTTGCAGCGCCGGTTGCAGGCGCAGCAGAACCGCAGTTGGGAGTTCGACCGCGAGGAAGGCATTCTGGACGCGGGCCGATTGGCACGAGTGGTCGCGAACCCCACCACTCCGCTGAGTTTCAAGGTCGAAAAAGACACCGAGTTCCGCGACACGGTTGTCACGCTGCTGCTGGACAATTCGGGGTCGATGCGGGGGCGTCCGATTTCGATCGCCGCCATCTGCGCCGATGTTCTGGCGCGGACGCTGGAACGCTGCAATGTGAAGGTCGAGATATTGGGCTTTACCACGCGGGCGTGGAAAGGCGGACAGGCGCGCGAGGCATGGCTGAACGATGGCCGCCCGCAGCAGCCCGGCCGTCTGAACGACCTGCGCCACATCATCTACAAGGGCGCCGATGCGCCGTGGCGGCGGGCGCGGCCCAATCTGGGCCTGATGATGAAAGAGGGCCTGCTGAAGGAAAACATCGACGGTGAGGCGCTGGAATGGGCGCATCGCCGGATGATCGCGCGGCGCGAGCAGCGCAAGATTCTGATGGTGATTTCGGATGGGGCTCCGGTTGATGATTCAACCCTGAGCGTGAACCCCGCCAACTATCTGGAAAAGCACCTGCGCGATGTGATTGCCATGGTGGAGAAGCGCAAGATGGTCGAGCTGCTGGCGATTGGCATCGGTCATGATGTGACCCGGTATTACGACCGTGCGGTGACGATCACCGATGTGGAACAGCTGGCCGGTGCGATGACGGAACAACTGGCGGCCCTGTTCGACAGTGATCCGCGCGCGCGGGCACGGGTGATGGGGATGAAGAAGGTCAGCTAGGCTGGCCTTGCCTCCGGCGGGAGTATTTCCCAAAAGATGAAAAGGCGGCGATATCGACCGCCCGGCTGAGGGAGGTGTAGCATGTTCCAGTCCTTTGAGGTGACCGCGCGGCCCGAGCAGGGGCCGCCGCGTCTGGCTGCATTGCGCGCTGAGCTCGTGCGCGAAGGGTTGGACGGGTTTCTGATCCCGCGCGCGGATGCGCATCAGGGCGAGTATGTGGCCCCGCGGGATGAGCGTCTGGCCTGGTTGACCGGGTTTACGGGATCGGCCGGGTTCTGTGCTGCGCTGACCGGCATGGCTGGTGTGTTCATCGACGGGCGGTATCGCACGCAGGTCAAGGCGCAGGTCGCGGATGTGTTCACGCCGGTGCCGTGGCCTGATATCAGCCTGAGTACATGGCTGAAAGCGCAGTTGCCCGGTGGTGGTAAGGTGGGCTTTGATCCGTGGTTGCACGCGGCGGGGCAAATCTCGTCCACGCTTGGCGAGCTTGAGGGCACAGGTATCGAACTGGTGCGCTGCGGCAATCTGGTGGACCGCATTTGGGCGGACCAGCCTGAACCGCCGATGCAGGCGGTCAAGGCGCATCCGATCGAGTTTGCAGGCGAAACCGCTGACAGCAAGATTACCCGACTGGCCGCAGACCTGCGGCAGGCCGGGCGAAAGGCCGCGGTGATTACATTGCCGGATTCGATCATGTGGCTGCTGAACATTCGGGGGTCGGATATCGCCTATAATCCGGTGGCCCACGGGTTTGCGATCCTGCATGACGATGGCCGGGTCGATCTGTTCATGGCTGCGGCAAAACTGTTGGAGGTGCAGGATCATCTGGACCCGAAGGTAACGGTGCGCCACCCTGCGGAGTTTCTGGACGCGGTGGCAGCGCTGGACGGTGCGGTACAGGTGGACCTGAGCACGGTGCCGCAGATCGTGGCGGACGCGTTGGGCGATGCCATGGTGGATGGCGGCGACCCCTGTGCCCTGCCCAAGGCCTGCAAGAACCCGGCCGAAATCGCGGGCAGCGCCGAGGCGCATTTGCGCGATGCGGTGGCGGTGGTCGAAACCCTGTGCTGGCTGGACGCACAGCCCCCCGGCAGCCTGTCCGAGACGCAGGTGGTCACGCGGCTGGAAGACAACCGCCGCAGGGACAACGTGTTGCAGGATATCTCATTCGATACCATTGCCGGGACAGGTCCGAACGGCGCGATCATGCATTACCGCGTGACGGACGAGACCGACAGCCGGTTGCAGGACGGTCATCTGCTGGTGCTGGACAGTGGCGGACAATATCTGGATGGCACCACCGATATCACGCGGACGCTTGCCATCGGCACTGTCGGGGCGGAGGAAAAGACCTGCTTCACCCGCGTGCTGAAGGGCATGATTGCCATGTCGATGCTGCGCTGGCCCGCAGGGCTGGCCGGACGTGATATCGAATGCGTGGCCCGCACGCCGCTATGGGCGGCGGGGCAGGATTTCAACCATGGTGTCGGACATGGTGTCGGGGCCTATCTGAGCGTGCATGAGGGGCCGCAACGCCTGTCGAAGGTCAGCCATGTCCCGCTGCAACCCGGCATGATCTTGTCGAATGAGCCGGGATATTACCGCGAGGGCGCTTTTGGCATCCGCATAGAAAACCTAGTGGTGGTGGAAGAAGCTCCGGCCCTGCCCGGTGGCGACGTGGAACGCGCGATGCTGTGCTGGCGCACCCTGACATTTGTGCCAATTGACCGCAGGCTGATCATGGTTGATATGTTGACGCCTGACGAACGCGGCTGGCTGAACGCCTATCATCGCGACGTCGCGGAAAAAATCCGCCCAAGGCTGGGACATGACGCGCAACTGTGGTTGGATGCCGCAACTGCGCCGATCTGACACCCGCCTGTTACATAGAACGGGCAGAGGAGAGGCCCCAATACGTCGACGGAAGGAATAGAAATGACTGAGATCACGATCCAAAAAGCACCGGGCAAATGGACTGTCCGTTCGGGCGGTGCGATTCTGGGCGAAACGAGCAACGCGCTGGAACTGCACGAAGGCGACAAAGCTCCGGTGATTTACTTTCCGCGCGGCGATGTTGCGATGGCGTTTCTGGATCAGACCGACAAGGTGACGCATTGCGCCGGCAAGGGCGACGCGACGCATTTTTCCATCGTCAACAAATCCTCGGTGACCGAAAACGCGGTCTGGAGCTATGAAGACCCGATTTCCACCGTGGCCGAGATCAAGGGATACCTGGCATTTTATCCGGTGGACTCGGTGAAGGTGGAGCAGATTTAGAGGCGCCGGACAGGGTTTCAGCGGAGGTTTCCGGAACGCTTGTCCCGGTCGCGGGCGCCTTACGAATGTTCCTCGGCCGCGGTGGCTGCAAGGGCCCGGTTGTAAGCCTTGAGCGCGTCGACATGGTAGAGCGCGCCAACCGGTGTCTCGGACCCGTCCTGTTCCAGAACGATAACCGGAATGCAGGGAATGTCGTCGCGGTCGAAATAGGGCATCGCGGCCTCAAGAGTGGCGCTGGCCTGAATGCACAGGCCCTGTTTGATCAGGGCTTGCGCCTCGTCCGCAGTGATCGACCGTTGATCCCCGAGCGGACGCATTACCGCCCCGGCACGGAGCATTGCCAGCAGATAGGCCTGCGGCCCGGCGGCCAGATGGACATCGCGGCGTTCCAGCTGGGTCAGGAAGAACGACCTGTCCACCAGGCGTGAGGCCAGCGCCGTGGACATGGACACACTGACCATAACAGCAAGGCCGATCTGCCAGTCGCCGGTCAGTTCAAACACGATCAGAGTGGTCGAGATCGGGGCACCCAGCACCGCCGCGGCAACCGCGCCCATTCCGGCAAAGGCATATAGTGTGTGCGTGCCGGACACATCCGGCAGCAGCCCTGTGGCGATCAGTCCGAACGCCAGCCCGGTCAGCGCGCCGATCATCAGGGACGGTGAAAACACCCCACCCCCCATGCGCCCGCCCATGGTGATCGCCACGGCGATAGTCTTGGTCACCGCAAACAGGATCGCGGTCGTCAGAACCAGATCGCCGGTTAAAGCGCGGATCGTAGTCTGGTAGCCCACACCGATGATATGCGGGAACCAGATCGCCATCAGCCCCAGCATCGCGCCGGACACGGCCGGGCGCAGCCAGCCCGGAATGGACAGGCGGTTCTGGATATGGCTGCCGATATCTTCAGCAAAGAAGATCGATCGCATCAGCAGCAGCGCGACAAAGCCGCAGATCAGGCCGAGGATCAGGAAGGCGGGAAGTTCGACATAGAATTGCAGCGATCCGGGCGTTTCCAGCGTGAACTCGGTAACGTCGCCATATTCGAGGCGGTTGATCACCGTTCCGGCGACCGAGGCGATGACGATCGGGGCAAAGGCATGCACGGCGAAGTGGCGCAGCACGACCTCGAGCGCGAACAGGGCCCCGGCGATGGGGGCGTTGAAGCTGGCTGATACGGCGGCGGCGACAGCACAGCCCAGCAGGTCACGGCCCGTGATCCCGTCGGCATGGATGCGGTTGCTGACCCAGGTGGAGATGACCCCTGCCATATGCACCACGGGGCCTTCGCGGCCCGTTGACCCACCGGAACTGAGCGTGATCAGCGAGGCAAAGAACGAGGCAATTCCGGCCTTGACCTCGACCCGCCCGTCGGTGATGGCCGACCCTTCGATCACATCAGCGACGGACCTGACGCGCCCGTCATTGGTGAACCGGTTCAGGATCAGGCCCACGACCAGCCCACCGATGATCGGGATGATCAGGATCATGAACCACGGCAGTTTCTCGGCATGGCTGTGCAGCAGCAGAACGTCATCGGTGTCATAGAGATAGGCCTGCAACGCGCGGATGGCTTTGCGGAACCCAAGCGCCATGAAACCGGCAGCGATACCGATGACCAGTGCGATGAACCAGAACTGGATCTGGCTTGGCCCCCGGCGCAGCATCACCCGCCACGCATCCTTGATCGCGGCCAGAGCCTGATTGAGCTGGTTGCGCAGAACGGTGCGGGTCGACTGGGTCATTGGCCCTCGGGGATCATCACGTAACCCTTAGTAAGCCACGGAGCACCCTAATAAAAGTGAGATAGCGACAGTGTGAGGCCAATTCGTGCCACGGGCGCATCAGGCCTGCAGCAGGGCCCGGGCGGCGGCGCGCGCCTCGTCCGTGATGGTGTCGCCCGCCACCATGCGCGCAATCTCGTCCACCCGGTCGGGCTGGGCCAGAGGGATGACGGTGGACAGGGTTTGCCCGTCCGTGACCTGTTTCTGCACCCGCCAGTGATGCGCCGCACGCGCGGCGACCTGCGGAGAATGGGTGACAACCAGCACCTGCCCGCCCTGCGCCAATGACGCCAGCCTGCGCCCGACCGCGTCGGCAGTGGCCCCGCCCACGCCGCGGTCAATCTCGTCAAAGATCATCGTGCGAGCGCTGTCATCGCCCGACAGGCACACTTTGAGCGCCAGCAGGAAGCGGCTGAGTTCACCCCCCGAGGCGATCTTGTTCAGCGGCCCCGCAGGCGCGCCCGGGTTGGTAGCCACGGTAAAGGCCACCGCGTCGGTCCCTTCGGGGCCGGGTTCCGCCGGGGTGAGTTCGGTACGGAACACCGCGCGTTCCATCTTGAGCGGGGCCAGTTCCGCCATGACGGCAGCGTCCAGCCGCCCCGCAGCCGCCGCGCGGGCCGCGCTGAGGTCGGCGGCGGCGTTGTCATAAGCCTTTTGTGCCGCCTCCACAGCGGCGTGCCTGTCCGCCAGGTCGGCATCGCCTGCTTCCAACTGGTTGAGGCGGGCGCGCAGAGTGTCGGCAAACGCGCCCAGGTCATCCGGGGCCACGTCATGTTTGCGGGCCAGTGCGCGGATGGCAAACAGGCGTTCCTCGGCCTGTTCCAGTTCCGACGGGTTGAAGTCCAGCGCCTGAAGGCAGGCGTTCACGCCATCCTGCGCCTCGCCCAGTTCAATCATCGCGCGCCCCAGCGCGGCAATCGGTTCGTCCAGCTGACCACCTGCGTTGCCAGACACGCCTTCCAGCCAGCGGATAGCGTCGGACATCGCCCCTTCGGCACCGTCCCCGGTCAGCATGGCATAGGCGCGGGCGACATCATCGCGGATACGCTCGGCCCCCTGCATCATGCGGCGACGGGCATCAAGTTCGGCATCCTCACCGGGCTGAGGATCAAGCTGATCCAGCTCGGCAACCGCGTGGCGCAGGAAATCTTCCTCACTTCGGACGGCAGCCAGAGCGGCCTCGGTCTCGGCCAGTGCCTTGCGGGCGCGTGACATGTCGGTCCAGGCCGCACGAACGGATGTCAGCCGGTCCGAAACCCCGGCGAAATCGTCCAGCATGGCCCGGTGGCCACGCGGGTTCAGCAGCCCGCGGTCATCGTGCTGGCCGTGCAGTTCGATCAGGGTTTCCGACAGCGCCCGCAGCACATCGCCCGAGCAGCGACGGTCATTGACCCAAGCGGTCTTGCGCCCCTCGGCGGTGTTGATCCGGCGCAGGATCAGCTCATCCCCGCCCGGCAGGCCCGCCTCGGCCAGTATCGCATGTGCGGGATGATCGGCGGAAAGCTCGAACTCGGCCACAACCTCGCCCTGCGCCGCACCCTGCCGCACCAGTTCCGCCCGCCCGCGCCAGCCCAGAACAAAGCCCAGAGAATCCAGAAGGATCGACTTGCCCGCGCCGGTTTCACCGGTCAACGCATTCAGGCCCGGCTGAAAACTGAGTTCCAGCCGGTCGATGATCAGCATGTCGCGGATATCAAGGGCGCGCAGCATCGGGTCTTCAGCGTCCCAAGCCTAATGCCATGGCGATTACAACCACTCACCCTTGATGGTCTGACGATAGATCGTGCTGAGCCAGTTGTTGCCACGGCTCTTGAGCTGAAGCCCGCGTGAGGTCAGCAGCTTGTACGCATCGTCATACCATTCCGAGGATTGGTAGTTGTAGCCAAGGATGGCACCTGCGGTTTGCGCCTCATCCAGCAGGCCGAGGGAAAGATAAGCCTCGACCAAACGATAAAGCGCTTCGGCGGTGTGGGACGTGGTCTGGAAATCCTCGACCACGACGCGGAAGCGGTTGATGGCCGCGGCAAAGTGATCCTGACGCAGGTAATAGCGCCCGATCTCCATCTCTTTGCCGGCCAGATGGTCAAAGGCCAGATCGAATTTCAACACTGCCGAGGTGGCATATTCGCTGTCGGGATAAACCTCGATCACGGTGCGCAGCGATTGCAGCGCCTGAAAGGTCAGCCCCTGATCGCGCCCGACCTCGTCAATCTGGTCGTAATAGCTGAGCGCCAGCAGATACTGGGCATAGGCCGCGTCTTCGTCCGTTGGATAGAAGTCGATATACCGCTGGGCCGCAGCCCGGCTTTCTTCGTAGTTCTTGTCGGAGTGGAACGAGAACGCCTGCATGATCAGCGCACGCTTGGCCCAGTCCGAATAGGGATACAGACGCTCAACCTCGGAGAAATACCAAGCCGCGTCATCCGAGCGATTCTGCGACAGTTCGTATTCGCCACGGGTGTAGATCTGTTCCGGTGTGAACCCTTCCAGATTCTGTTCCCGGTCCGCGCCCTTGTTGCCGAAAAGGCCGCCCCCGTTACCGCATGCCGTCAAAACTGCTGCCAGAAGAACCGCGCCTGCGAATCTGACTGCCGCTTTGCTGCCAACCATACCGCCCATCCTTGTCGTCTTACTTAATGGGGTTCGCCCCGAATTGAGCCATGGTCTAGCACAGAAAATTCCGGTGCAAAACGCCTTATGCAACATCTGGCGCAAATGTCGTCAGAGTTGATCTGATCAGGCGACTTCGGGAATTTCGTTTACGATCAGGCCCTGCCCCGGCAGGCGTGCGGCCTGTTCCGGCGTGCACAGAACCGGGCGCACCGCGCCGGGCGTTTCAAACAGATTGCGCAGCAATGTGTTGGTCAGCGAATGACCCGACTTGTCGCCCGTGAAACGGCCCAGAATCGGCCCGCCTGCCAGATAGAGGTCACCCAGAGCATCCAGCATCTTGTGGCGCACGGCTTCGTCGACGCGGCGGAACCCGCCGGGCGTCAGAACCTCGCTGCCCTGCACGACCACGGCGTTATCCAGAGTACCGCCCAGGGCCAGCCCGTGTTCGCGCATGGCTTCAACATCAATGCGGCGGCAGAAGGTGCGGCAATCGCTGAGTTCGCGCGCGAACGACCCGTTGCGCATATCCAGCGTCTTGGTCTGGCTGCCGATTGCGCTGTCTTCGAAATCGATGTGGAAATCGATGATCAGCCCATCCGCAGGTGCGATGCTTGCGCTGGCCCCTTCACGCGATGCGGTGACGGTCTTCAGCACCTCATAGGCCAGCACCGGGCTGGCCTGACGGCGCACGCCTCGGGCCATGATGCCGCGTACGAAATCGATCGAAGACCCGTCCATGATCGGAACTTCGGGGCCGTCGATTTCAATCAGTGCGTTGTGAACGCCGCACCCGGCCAAAGCTGCCATGATATGTTCGATGGTGGATACCGACACCCCGGCATCATTCACCAGACGGGTGCAAAGCGGGGTCCGTTCGACCACGTGATAGATCGCCGGGATCATCGCATCGCCCAGATGGATATCCGTCCGTTTGAACCAGATGCCATGACCAGCTGCTGCCGGTTTCAGGATCATGGTCGCAGGCTTGCCGCTGTGCAGCCCGACGCCTTTAAACGTGACCGGAGATTTGAGCGTATGTTGCAAAATGGGCCTCGGCGAGTGGTGTCCAGCCTGCTGGGGCTGTGTTGGACACTCAGTTAAGGAAGCCCGCGTCAAGGCTCAACTCACTCTTTGTAACCGAATGAAACATGTATGTAACAGATCGGCAAAACCCTGCTTACCCGTTCGTAAGCCACTGTTTTAAAAAGAATTAGGGCCGCCAAATGGCGACCCCGTGAGTGGATTTTGTTACCGCGATCAGTTGGCCTGACGGCGCAGGAAGGCTGGAATTTCGATACGATCCTGATCCGGGTCGGCCTCATCGTGAATCGGTGCCGTGGCCTCGGACTGGCGCAGAACGGGCTGCTGACGCGGCGGATGGGCCGGTGTATCAGAGGCGTGCCCGGTCATCCGGTCGATCAGCCGATTGAAGCCAAACCGCGAGCGTTCTTCGGGTTCGTGATGCGAAACCGCCGCTTGCGGGCGGGGCGCTGCGGCGCGCTGAGCTGCCGAGGGAACCTTCTGAACCGCTGCCTGCAAACGCTGGAGCGCTTCGGGCGACGGGGTGCCTGCGACAGGCGCGCGCGGGGCAACAAAAGCCTCGGGCGCCGGTTCTATTTGCTCGGGCTGCGGCTCGAATTCGGCGACGCGCGGCTGATAGGCCGGTGGCGGCAGATCGTCCTCATCCCGTTCATCAAACGGCTGGAACTTCGGCTGGGCGGGCTCTTCCGCGGCTTCAAACAGCGAAGGTTCGCGGTCCTCTTCCATCTGCGGCGCGGGCTCTGCCATTTCGGCGGCTGCGGGCGCTTCTTCGCGACCGTATTCTTCGGCCGAAACGGTGCGGGTCAGCGGCTCGGACATCGAGCGGCGCGCGACCGGAATATCAGCCGTTTTTTCGGTGGCGTCGATGCCGGTCGCAACAACCGACACGCGCATGCCGCCTTCCATCGCGGTATCCAGCGTCGAGCCGACGATGATGTTCGCCTCGGGGTCCACTTCCTCGCGGATGCGGTTGGCGGCTTCGTCCAGCTCGAACAGGGTCAGGTCGTGCGAACCGGTGATGTTGATCAGTACACCCTTGGCGCCCTTGAGGCTGATTTCGTCCAGCAGCGGGTTGGCGATGGCTTTTTCGGCCGCCTGAATGGCGCGGTCTTCGCCGGTTGCCTCGCCGGTGCCCATCATGGCTTTGCCCATCTCGTCCATCACGGCGCGTACATCCGCAAAGTCGAGATTGATCAGGCCTGGACGCACCATCAGGTCGGTTACGCCTTTGACACCCTGATACAGGACATCGTCAGCCATCGAGAACGCCTCGGTAAAGGTGGTCTTTTCATTGGCGAGGCGGAACAGGTTCTGGTTCGGAATGATGATCAGCGTGTCGACGACCCTTTGCAGCGCCTCAACGCCGTCTTCGGCCTGACGCATCCGCTTGGCACCTTCGAACTGGAAGGGCTTGGTTACGACACCCACGGTCAGCACGCCCAGCTCACGCGCGGCCTGCGCGATGATCGGAGCGGCGCCGGTGCCGGTGCCGCCACCCATGCCCGCGGTGATAAAGCACATATGCGCGCCTGCCAGATGGTCGACGATCTGTTCGATGCTTTCTTCGGCAGCCGCGGCACCCACGGCCGGACGGGCCCCTGCCCCCAAACCTTCGGTGACCTTCACACCCAGTTGCACCCGCGCCGAGGACTGGCTTTGCTGCAGCGCCTGCGCATCGGTGTTGGCGACGACAAAATCGACGCCGTCCAGCTGTTTTTCAATCATGTTGTTGACAGCGTTACCGCCCGCACCGCCAACGCCAAATACTGTAATCCGAGGCTTCAGTTCGTCTTGCCCGGGCATCGAAAGATTCAATGTCATGCTCTGTCCGCCTGTATTTATGTTCCGCCAAAGCGGTATTTTTCTTACCTATCCTTGCTCGATTCTAGCGGGCTGATGCGAAAAGGTCACGTCAAAAATCGCGATTCACCACAAAATATGGAGGAAATAAGGCAGAAACCGGCGGCATTTCGCAGGTACTGCCAGATATAGCGGAAACAGCGGCGACCATCACAAGGCAGACGACCCCGGCGCGAGGACTCAGCCGTTCGTCACGCTTTGGTCGACCATCATTTACACTGCGGAAAACTGCTCAGGTCCTGCCGCGAGGCCTCTGCCGGGCCTTGTGGATATCTTGAGGGATAAATCGGCGCGCCGCAACCGGATTTTTCAACTGAGCGGCGAACTTGGACAGTTCAGGCTGGTTTCGGTGATGCTGCGCACCTCCTGGATTTCGCTTTCTGCAAACGAGGCCAGACGCACCATCAGACGGCCTTCGTGCAGGAAGGGCCACCAGCAGACGGGAATACCACCCGGATCATTGTCATAGAGAAAGCAGATCTGACCGTTTGGCGTGGTGATCTGCCCATAGACACAGCCCTGCCCTTCTTGCCGCCAGACCGAGATGTGACGGTTCAGAAATTGCTCGGTCCCGACGAAATAGCCGCTGCGAATCTCATGGAACGTGAGCGTTTTGCCGACGGCGGCGTCCAGAAATGCCTCAGGCGTGATGATGGTCTGGGCCGAAACCCATCCCGGCAACAGGGCCGCACACAAGGCGGCCCGGCACAGGGGGCTACCAATTGTCACGGAACCACCGGACGGCCCGCTTGAACGGGCGCGCGGCGTAGGTATCGACCGGGATTTCGAAATCCCACCATTCGTCCTGCGGGTGCGCCGCAAACAGGCTGAGCCCCACTGAGGACGAGAACGCCGGTCCTGTCGCCGATTGCGGCAGGCCATGCACTCGCAGCGGGCGGCCCAGACGCACGCGTTGACCAAGGATGCGGGTCGCCAGGCCGTCCAGCCCCATGATCTGACTGCCGCCACCGGTCAGAACGATCTGCTGGCTTGGCATGTGTTCAAACCCGGCCGCATCCAGACGCACGCGGACCTCTTCTAGAATTTCCTCGACGCGCGGACGCATGATGCCGATCAGTTCGGCCCGACTGACCGTGCGGCGGTCGTGTTCCCAGTCACCGGTATCGCCGCCGATATCGATCATGTCGCGGTCATCAGCGCCGGTCGCATGAACGCCGCCATTGAACGTCTTGATCCGTTCCGCCACAGCCGCGGGCACACCCAGCCCCATCGAGATATCGGCGGTCACGTGATCGCCGCCCATACGCACGCAATCGGCATAGATCATGTGTTTCTTCATGAAGATCGAAACGCTGGTGGTGCCGCCGCCCATGTCGATACAGGCCGCGCCCAGTTCCTGCTCATCTTCGACCAGCGCGGAGATTCCCGAGACATAGGCCGAGTTCGCAATCCCGGCGAGTTCCAGATCGCAGCGTTTGATACAGCGCACGATGTTCTGGATCGCCATCGCATCGACGGTCAGCATGTGCATATCGACCGCAAGGCTTTGGCCCATCTGCCCGCGCGGGTCGATCAGGCCCGAGCGGTTGTCGAGCGCAAAGTTGACCGGCTGTGCGTGCAGCACTTCGCGCCCGTCGCCGTAATCCGGCACGTCGCATGCGTTCAGAACACGACCCACTTCGGCCTCGGTCACCAGCTGGCCATCCAGATCAACCTGTGCGTCCAGCCCGTAAGAGCGCGGGTTGGCCCCCGAGAAACAGGCGATGACGTGATCGACACGGATATCGGCCATCTTCTGTGCGGCCTGAAGCGCGGTGCGGATGGCGCGTTCGGTTTCCTGCATGGCGGTGACTTCGCCAAACTGTACGCCGCGCGAACGCGTCGTTGCGGCCCCGATAACCCGAAACCCCGTCTGCCCCGCCATTGAGCCGATGGTGTTATCTTCACTCAGCCGGCCCGATCCGTCAAAACGCAGAACGAGGCAGGCAATCTTGGAACTGCCCACATCCAGAATCGCGATCACACCGCGTTGCAATGCCTGGCGCCGCATCTGACGCATGGCGCGTTGGGACTGATAAAGATCGGTCATCATGCTCGTTACTGCCCGTTACTCAGTGTCACTTTTGTATTCCACCAGTCTTCGCTGGCGGCTTTGGTCATTCGGATGGTGGGACGCTGGCCTAGGCGCATGTCGACCACGGCCACGTCGCGTTCCAGAAGGTCCTGCACCTCGTTCACCGCAAGCACGCGTTCCAGCGCGCGCACCGGGCGCTCGGTCGGCAGCATGATGCGCTGGCCACGGTCCAGGACCAGATCCCAGCGCCGTTCACCCACGCGCACCAGCCCGCGCACACGATTGCCCAGGCTGCGGGCGGTCTGAAAGATCTCGAGCGCCTGTGCCACATGTGCATCCGCGCCCGCGCCCGCGATCAGCGGCAGGTCGGCATGGTCCTTGCGAGAGGTGGTTTCCTTGACATGCGCGCCGGTCTCGTCGAGCAGTTCGAGCCCGTCATGCGTCCGCCAGACAATCACGGGCTGACGCTCGACCACGTTGACCTGAAGGATGCCGCCCGGACGGATACGTACGGTTGCCGATTTCACCGGATCAAGCCCGGTGATCGTGTCGCGCATCTGTTCGACATCCAGATCCCAGGAACTGATCGGGAAATCCAGAGGCACGACCTCGCGGATATCATCGGACAGGCTGGTGCCTGCCCCGTCGATGGCCATCAGGTTGACCATGAACTCGGGGCGTTCCTGAATCGAGGTGCGAATATCGGCAATATAGGTACCAAGCGCTTCGCGCCGTTCCTGAGAGGCAAAATAGACGCCAACTGCCGCGGCAATGGCGCAGATCGGCAGGCCAAGCTTGACGCCCAGACGGATGCCCGGTGTCAGCATCCAGCGCTGAAGACGATAGCTGAGGCGCGACGGGGCCGGATCGCTGCGGCGTGCGGTGCGGGAAAACACCCGCGCCCCGCGCAGACGCAGAATGGGCTGGGTGTCATGCGGTTCCGTATCTGCCGAGGCAAAATCGGCATCCGGCCCGGCAAGGGGCTTGGTGCGATGGATTTCCAGAGAGCGGCTGGCGATTAACGGTTGCATGAGGCGTCCTTAACCATCCAGGCGCAGAGCTGACCAAATGTCATGCCCATATGCGCGGCCTGTTCCGGGGCCAGCGAGGTGGGTGTCATGCCCGGCTGGGTATTGGTTTCCAGCAGAAACAGCCCATCAGCACCCGCGCTGTCATCCCAGCGAAAATCGGTGCGGCTGACACCCTTGCAGCCCAAAGCATCATGCGCGCGCAAGGCATAATCCATACAGCGATCAAAGATATCCTGCGGGATATCGGCGGGGACCACGTGCCATGATCCGCCGGGTTTGTACTTGGCGTCATAATCGTACCAGCCGCCATCGGTCATGATCTCGGTCACGGTCAGGGCGCGGTCGCCCATGACGGTCACGGTCAGCTCGCGCCCGGCCACGTATTTCTCGACCATGATCTGGTCGGGCATGTCTTCGGACAGCTGCGGCGGGCCGTTGGCGTTTTCGTGAACGATGTAGATGCCGACACTGGACCCTTCGTTATTGGGCTTGGCCACATAGGGCGGTTCCATCACATGGGCGCGGGTCACTTCGGCCCGCGGGACGATCACACTGGGGACAACGGGCAGACCTTCGGCCTGATAGACGTCCTTGCTGCGTTGCTTGTCCATGGCAAGGGCCGAGGCCAGAACGCCCGAATGGGTATAGGGGATACGCATCCATTCCAGCATCCCCTGCACGCAGCCATCCTCGCCCCAGCGGCCATGCAGGGCGTTGAAAACCACATCCGGCTGAATATCCAACAGGCGCGCATAGAGGTCGGGACCTGCGTCCAGTTCGACCACTTCAAAGCCTTCTCCCACAAGGGCGGCCGCGCATTCGCGCCCAGAGCTGAGAGACACCTCGCGTTCCGCCGAGGGGCCGCCCATCAATACCGCCACTTTGGGGTTTGTCCTGCTCGACATACCCAATGTGCGCCTCAATGTCCCCGGACCTTATGTGGTGGCCCGTACTGCGTTTATGCCTTTGATCCGTCGCCTGAATTTGCCTGTTTTGATCTGACGGTCGGGGCTTTATTCTTTTAGCGGATCACCGACCCGCATGATTTCCCACTCTAGCGTGATGCCGCTTGTTTCGTAAACCTTTTTTCGCACCTCTTCGCCCAGACCTTCGAGGTCGTCAGCGGTGGCGGTGCCGGTATTGATCAGGAAGTTCGAGTGTTTCGGGCTCATCTGCGCCCCGCCGCGTGCCGCACCGCGCATTCCCGCATCGTCGATCACTTTCCACGCCTTGAGGTCATGCACGTCATCGGCCTGCCCGGTCGAGGAAAACCCGGCCGGGTTGCGGAAGGTCGATCCGGCGCTGCGGTCCTTGGTGGGCTGTGTTTCGTCACGCTTTTTCAGTTGCGCTTCCATTCGGGCGTGAAGGTCATCGGGATCGCCGGACGGGCCTTTGAACATGGCCGAAATCAGAACGGCGCCTTCGGGCAGGTCGGACTGGCGATAGCGAAAGTTCAGATCCTCGGGTGTCAGGTCCCGCAGGTCGCCCTGCCGGGTGACAATGGTGGCCTTGCGCAGCACGTCCGCCGTGTAGCTGCCATAACAGCCCGCATTCATCCGCACCGCGCCCCCGATCGAGCCAGGGATGGTGCGCAGAAAGGTCAGGTCCACGCCCTCATCCGCGGCCTTGCGCGCAACATGCGCGTCCAGTGCGGCAGCGCCCGCGATGACCGTATTGCCCTCAACCGAGATGGTGTTGAACCCGCGCCCCAGCCGGATCACAACGGCCCGCATGCCGCCATCGCGCACGATGAGGTTCGAGCCGACCCCCATCGGGAAGACCGGCACACCATCCGGCAGATCGCGCAGGAAGGCCTGCAAGTCTTCGATATCGGCAGGCTGGAACAGGTAATCCGCCGGTCCACCGACGCGGAGCCATGTGAGGTCTGACAGGTTACGCGCTTTGGACAGGCGGCCCCGGACGTCAGAAAGGACAGGGGGAAGCCGTGTCATGAAGTCGCGCGCACCGCCAGGCTGCGCCCACCGACCCCGCCCATGATTGCGGCAAAAAGGAAGGGGAGAACGCCAGCAGTCAACCAGACCAGTGGGCCGAACGCCTTGTCTTCTTCACCCGTTCCGACACCAGCCAGCACGACGATCAGCCCCAGACCAACCGCGGATGTCAGCCCGATCAGCCACAGAAGGCTGCGCAGGCCAAGCCAGCGGCCCGCCGTAAACCCGGCAGCGGCACCCAGAACGAAGGAAACGAGCGGTAGATAGGCAAGTGTGGCGATTGTCGCCATGACAGATCTCCTGAAGTTGGCCGGTTATTCTTTGGCCGCCTTCATGCCCTGCATTTTCGCCTTTGTCCAACGGGTCAGATAAATCACCGGCCAGCGCAGCACGGACATGCCCATTGCCAGCACCAGCAAACCGATCCAGGGGCCGTTTTCATAGGTGACATAGCCGACGATGGGAATGCCCACGATGATCAGGATATAGGCGCGCGTCCAGTGGTTGTCGGTACTGGGGATCAGCGCAAGGATGTTGGCGGCAAAGCCCCACAGGGCCGCCAGAGCGATAGACCATGTCATTCCGCGACCTCGTGCCCTGTCCATTTGCGCCAGTAATACCGGATGGGGTTGCGAAACATCGACACGAACCCGGCAAATGCCGCGACCGACCAGAACCAGCCGTGGACATATCCAAGCCATACGACCAGCACTGGTGCGCAGACCAACAGGACAAACCCCGGCGGGAATTGCAGCCGCATCGGCAACATTGCCACGATGGTGGCGCAGATCACCCATAGCGCTGCAAAGATCATCGAATAGTCCATTCGCCCCTCCGAGGACACGCGACTTTTGCGGTCAGAGTATCACACTTTTAAGTTGTGCGACAAACAAATGACGCGTCAAACAGCTTGTTTTCTTTGCAATCTCTCGGGCAGGCCATTGGCCCAGGCGCTGATCGTACCGGCCCCGAGGCAGACGACCATATCGCCCGGACGGGCCTGTTCGCGCACGAGGCGTTCAAGGTCGTCTTCATCCAGCAGCGCACGGGCGTGGCGGTGGCCGTGACGGATCAGACCCTGCACCAGATCGTCGCGTGACGCGCCTTCGACCGGGTCTTCGCCAGCGGCAAAAACCTCGGCAATGGCCACGACATCGGCGTCGTTGAAACAGGTGCAGAAATCGTCAAACAGGTTGGACAGGCGCGAATAGCGGTGCGGCTGATGCACGGCGATCACGCGGCCTTCGGTCGCCTGACGGGCGGCCTTGAGAACGGCGGCGATTTCGACCGGGTGGTGGCCGTAATCGTCGATGATGGTGACACCGTCGATTTCTCCGACCTTTGTAAAGCGACGGTTGACGCCGCCGAAATTGGCCAGCGCGTCGCGGATTTCCGCAGCTTTCATACCCAGATGGCGGGCGACAGCCACAGCGGACAGCGCGTTTGAGACGTTGTGATCGCCGGGCATCGGCAGGGTGCAGCCTTCGATCATCTTGTCTTCGTATTGCAGGTGGATGTCGAAATGCGCCACGCCGCCCTTATAGGTCAGGTTCACAGCCCGCACATCCGCCTGCGCGTTGAACCCATAGGTGCGCACGCGGCGGTCGGTGATGCGGCCGACAAGGGCCTGAACCTCGGCATGATCGGTGCAGCAGACGGCCAGACCGTAGAATGGCAGGTTCGAGACGAATTCGTAAAAGCCGTCGCGCAGCCTGTCGAAATCACCCCAATGTTCCATATGCTCGGGGTCGATATTGGTGACAATGGCAATGGTTGCGGGCAGGCGGTTGAACGAGCCATCGCTCTCGTCGGCTTCGACCACCATCCATTCGCCCTGCCCCATCCGCGCGTTCGATCCATAGGCGTGGATGATGCCGCCATTGATCACGGTCGGATCGAAATCGCCGGCCACCATCAGTTCGGCCATCATGGTCGTCGTGGTGGTCTTGCCGTGTGTTCCGGCAATGGCAATGTTCGAGCGCAGGCGCATCAGTTCGGCCAGCATGTCGGCGCGGCGGACAACCGGCAGCCCTCGGGCGCGGGCTTGGTCCAGTTCCGGGTTACCCGGTTTGATCGCGGTCGAGACAACCACAACAGCGGCGTTTTCAAGGTTTTCGGCGCGCTGGCCGACGAAAATCTCGGCTCCCAAACTGGCCAGCCGGTCGGTGATCTTCGAGGCTTTCAAATCGGAGCCCTGCACCTGATACCCCAGGTTCAGCAGCACCTCGGCGATGCCCGACATGCCAATCCCGCCGATGCCCACGAAGTGGATCGGCCCTACGTCCTGCGGCAGTTTGGTTGCTGGGTTCATGTGGTCTCCTTCTGCGCCAGCTGCTCGACCAGAGCGACCAGACGCTGGGTGGCATCGGGCGCCCCGACCGACAGGGCACCATGGGCCATTTTCTGTGCGGCTTCGGGGTTCGTGAGAACCGTGGTGATTTGCTGTGTCAGCGTGGGAACGTCAAGCGCATTTTCCGGGATCATGATGGCCCCACCGGCCTGGACCAGCCCGCGCGCGTTGGCGGTCTGATGATCCCCGGCGGCGGCAGCAAACGGGATCAGGATCGAAGGGCGACCGATGACCGAGATATCCGCCACGCTGGACGCGCCCGAGCGCGAGATCACAAGCTGCGCATCCGACATGCGGCGGGGAATGTCATCGAAGAAGGGCTGAACGTCGGCGCGGATACCATGATCTTGGTAGAATGCGCTGACCCGTTCGCCATCTTCATCCCGCGCCTGATGCGAGACACGGATATGCGCGCGAAGGTCTTGGGGCAGCGCGGCAATCGCACCGGGCACCATATCGCTGAGGATGCGCGCACCCTGCGAGCCGCCCATCACCAGAACCGACATCGGATAGTCACCCGGCGGGATATACCCGGCGGCGGCGCGGTCCAGAACCGCGGCACGTACCGGGTTGCCAGTGTGGATGCCATGCGCGCCTTCAGGCAGATCCGTCGGCCAGACGCCGCAGGCCACCTGTGCAACGCGGGTTGCAAACAGCTGATTCACGCGGCCCAGTACCCCGTTCTGTTCATGGATCATCCGCGGAACTTTCAGCAGGGTCGCTGCGCCCAGCGCCGGGATCGAGGGATAACCGCCAAAGCCTACGACAACATCGGGTTTGTCGCGCATCATCTGGAAGACCATGCTGGTGACACCACCAGCGATAATCGGGCCAACCATCGCCTTGGCCGCCAGACCGCCACGGGCGAAGGTGGCCGAGGACGCCTCGACAATTTCAGTCGAATGGGGAAAGCCGCCGGTATAGCGCGCACCGCGCGGGTCGGTGGACAGGCGCACGCGCCAGCCCTTGTGCAGCATCGCCTCGGCCAGCGCCTGAGCGGGGAACATATGGCCCCCGGTGCCGCCAGCCGCAATCAACAGGTAAGGGTTCCCCATTATCCTCGTCCGCGCAGAATATCGCCTAGTTCGCCCTGTGGGCGGTTTCGGGTGAAGGCCAGCAGCATGCCGACGGCAATACCGCCTGCAATCAGCGACGAGCCGCCATAGCTGACGAACGGCAAAGTCATGCCTTTGGCGGGCAACAGACGTACCGCAACACCCATGTTGATCATCGCCTGAACGCCAAACATGCAGGCCAGACCGGTACCGGCCAGACGAATGAACATGTCGCGTTCGCGCATCAGCCGCAGCAGCGAGCGCACGACGATCAGCGCATACAGCGCAATGATGATCATGACGAGGATCAGGCCGTATTCCTCGGCCGCGACGGCGATGATGAAATCGGTATGGGCATCGGGCAGTGACCATTTCACCTGCCCTTCCCCCACGCCGACGCCGAACAACCCGCCTTCGCGGATGGCGTTGGTTGCATAGCCAAGCTGGGTGGTCGGATCGACCTCTTGATTCAGAAAGCCGTCGATGCGGCGGGCAAAGTGTTCGGAATTCGAATAGGCCAACATCCCGCCCAGAACGACAACACCGGCCATGCCCAGCAACAGCAGCATCGGGGCCCCGGCCACGAAATACATGACGCCCCAGCCGAACAGGATCAGGCAGGCCTGACCGAAATCGGGTTGCATCACCAACATGGCCACGATGGCCATGCAGAGCGCAAAGGACCACAACCGCCCCGGAGGACCGTTGATTTCCTGCGAGGCGGCCAGCAGCCATGCAGCCACGACGACAAAGCCGGGTTTCAGAAACTCGGACGGTTGCAGCGAGGCAAAGCCCAGTGAATACCAGCGCACCGCGCCTTTGCCGAAATCCGTTCCAAACACCGGCAGGAAGACCAGAGCGACGAAGGCCCCCAGAAAACCCAGAACGGCCAGACGCCGCACCAAGGTTGGAGACATCATCGAGGTCAGCAGCATCGCGATCAGAGCCAATCCGCCAAAGAAGGCCTGGCGCTCGACATAATGGAAGGGATCGAACCCGTTACGACCGGCCAGCGGCGGCGAAGAGGCCAGCCCCAGCAACAGTCCGATGGTAAACAGGATCAGAACGCAGGACATCGTCCAGCGATCGATAGTACGCCACCATTTCGGTAGAATCGGTTCTCCGCGCTGGTCTTGGACCGCGCCATACACCATCTCAGTCATGAGATACCGCCACTCTCTGCCTCGTTAACGCCCCGTTTTCGGGATCTGGCTGAAAGTCTACATGCAATTTGGCGATCAGGCCAGCCTGTTCGCGGGCAAATCGGGATTTCCCGCCCAAGACCCGTGCCGCACACCCGGACCGCCGGTCAGCCGTGTTGCGACGGCCACCGGGCGGAAGGCGGCGGGCTGTCAGACTTTGGTCAGCAGCAGCGGCACATCCAGCAACCCCGCCACACCGAACAGTTCGGCCCTGGGGGGTGGCGTGTAACCGTTGATCGCGTCAGCTTGCAGGGTTCCTGCGGCAGAGGACCAATACCAGTGGGTGTTGTCGAAACGCGTTGCAGATGTTTCGAGGTTCTTGAAGATGGCTTTGATCTGCACACCATTGAGAACATTGGGCGACTTTCGCTGCATCATCGCGATCGCCCCTGCAACGAGGGCCGAGGCCCCCGAAGTTCCGCCGAATTCAGTATAAAGCCCGGCAGGATCATCCACAGCCTTTTTTCGGGTTTCGACAGCCGCGGCAAGGCTGCCTTCGACATAGCCCCGCGGGCCCGGCACATCCAACGTCACCAACCGTTGAGATGCGAAATCGACAATCGGGATCGCGTCACCACTGCCGTCGCGTTTCAGGTGATGTTTCGGGTTTTCCAGATGGAAGTCAGTGGCCGAGGCTGCATCACGGTCCAGACGAATTTGATAGCGGTTGTATATCTCACCGTCATCCGAAGGGGCGGATACGGTCAGATCAGCAGAGTAGTTCGAATACCCGGACCGGGTGCCATTATAGTTGACGGCCCCCACCGAGATGATCCCGTTGGTTGGATCACCAGACAAGCTGGCAGGATAAATCAACTCGCTTCGACCGTCATTGCCAGCGGCACAGACCACCGGAATTCTCGTGCTGACCCATTTGATGATCTTGTCCAGCGCCGACCATGCCATCGAGATGTCGCGCGCGTCGCCGTCGGGTTCGTCGCGCCTCGTCTCGTGCAGGCGGGTCTTTTCGTGCGAGTCCAGACCCGGATAGAACGGCTCGGTGCCAGTGGCAGGGCGAAATCTATATCCCGGCCAATGAGCAGGGTTCGCGGCATCGCGCGGAAACAGGATGACATGCGCGCCTTTGTGGAGGGCATAAAGAAACGCCGCAATCAATTCTTCCGGGCTGGGCGAGATCGACGTCGTGATCGGAATAATCCTGCTTTTGGGATCGACCCCGTAATACGCCGCGATATTGCCGGTATTGCCGAATTGATCGGCTGCAAAGCTGGTTCCGCAGGCCAGCCCGGCACAGCTGGTGCCGTGCCCGGCATAGCGATCGTCATAGGCATCGATGTAACGTTTGACGCCAAAACCCGACCTCAGCCCGGCAATCACCCGCCGTTCCTGAGAGGTCAGGCCCGGAATGCCCAAGGGGTCCTGAATGCCCGACAGATGTTGCACCTGTTCTTCGATATGCTCGGCCCCTGCCGCAACAGTCGACCGGTCGATGTATTTGACGCCGAACGGGTGGCTGGCCAGATCAAGGGCGTCGTCCCGAATGACCCTGTCCGCCGGAACCGGTCCGGTGTCCGGCGATTTCAGGTTCGGGTGATGCGGGGCCACGCCCATGTCGATCAGGGCGATTTTCGCCTCGGCCAGAGCGGGACCTGTGAAATCCCAGGTCGCGGTATCGATTTCCGGGCAGGTCTCTCCGTCGGCTGGTAGGGGCGCCTTGACGGTCAAGGCTTTGATCGCGACCAGATGCCAGAGATAGTAATAGCGTGCGTAGTCTTCGTTTCCTGCGGTCATTTCGTCACCTCGCGTTGATCCTTAGCCCAACCATTCGTCTTGTGCTTCGTCCATCAGTTCGTCCAGAACCTCGGTCAGGTAAGCCACGGTTTTTCTGGCCAGACTTCGCCCGGCGGCTGTGTCGCTTGGATAATGCAAACCGGCCCATTCGCGGTTTTCAGCAATCCGCTGGGCGCGGTGGAACAAAGCGACAGTGCCCGGATGTTCGGGGATCAGACGCGAGAACAGTTCGGCAATCGCGAAGGATTGGTAGGAGTGGTTCGAGGGGTAAGCCGCATGATAAGGCACCGGAAGAAAGGGCCGGATCAGCGGCTGGATAATATTGGGTCTGGGCCGGCTGAAGCGGTTCTTGTAGGTCAGGCCGATTTCATTCGTCAGTTCCAGCAGGATCGTCATCAGCGCGCGGGTCGCATCAAAGCCGCCCTTCTCGTCAATGCCCAGCGGACTGAGATATTCATCGATGCCAAAGCCTGCCTGCGCCACGATTTCCTCGCGCCGTGTTGCCTGATTTGACCACTTGAGCCGCCCTTGCAGGATCAGCAGGTATTCAGTTTCCTTCATGCTTTCGTCAGGCCCCGGTGGCGGCAGAAGATCGATATTTTCCCAGACCTTGCCCAGCAATCCGGATGCGGGCAGCATACCGATCCGGCACAGATCGCGCATCTCGCGCCAGCCGAAGGAGGCATCGCTGCCGCCGACGTCAAAATCGCTGCGGTTTCTGTTACGATTGCGATTTCTGTTTCGGTTCCGGTTTCTGTTCCGATTGCGGTTTCTATTGCGGTTTCGGTTCAGTGCGAATGCCGAAGATGCGCTCATCGCGACAGACGCCGCGCCGAGGGCAGAGCGTTTCCCGATCTCTTCGTCTTTCGCACCTTTTACACGGCTGTCAGACCTGAAGGGGTCGATGAATTCTTCGTTCTGCATGAACTCGGTAAGCTCGCGCAGTTTTTCAATATCCAGCAACTCGGGATCCAGATCATGAATGGCATTGAGGTAATCGATGAAGCTTTCCCTCTGCGCGTCGTAAATGAAATTGTCCAACGCCTTTCGATTGTCCCCCGGTGAGGCACCGAGACCACCGGTTCCGGCAAGGTTCATCAGTTTCACCACTTTGCACGAGATCAGCTCACCACGTCGGACCATCATTCCGAAACCGTTGAGCGTGGACACGTAAGACATAAGTAAACCCCCTACTTTTACCCCTACTTCAAGCGTGTTGCGGCAACCCGATCCTGGACAGGCCGCTTTCCATCAGTTGCGCGCTGAACCGTGTTGGCACCGGGAACCGGTCCTGCTGGATGCAGGCCAGCGACATGTCCGGTTCCAGGCTGGTCAACCGCTGCAAGGCGAACTCGCCTCGCTGCCGGTCACCTGCGTGCCCGTAAGCCGCAGCCAGATAGCGCATGACGGTTTTGAACTGCGGCTGAACCTCCATCACGGATTCTCCGAACCTGATGGATTTCTCGAACTCGCCATTGACCAGCGCGGCGACGCAACCGGCCCCGTCGAACAGGTGCCGGTATGGGCTGTGCCGCCCGATAAGCCTTGCCTTCTGCGCGGCTTCAACCGCCAGCGCCGGACGATCCGTGTAGCAATAGAGCATGGCGGCTGAATCCCAGCTCATCGCCCGATAAGGGCTGAGCTCGAGCGCGCGGTCGACCAGATCCTGCGCTACCGAAAACTCTCGGAACACGTAGGAGTGCACGTGGGCGACAAGGCCCAGAACGGTGCCGTTATCCGGGTCAGCCTCGACCGCGCGGCGGGCCAGATCGCGCGCCTGCGCTTCCAGCGCGGCATCCCAGGTACCGTACCGTTCGCCGACCTTGAAGGTCGTGACATAGGCCAGCCACGCCAGATAGACCGGCTTGGGATCAAGCTCGTAAGCCGCCAGAATATCGGCCTCGAGCTGGTCCAGCCCCGGCCCGGTCATGGTCAGCAGGTGATGCACGGCGGCAACGGCGGTTTTCGCCGCGTGATGGGCGGCCGGGTCGCGCATGTGACGCCCGTTCAGCAAGGCCGTCAGCAAGGCGTCGGTGGCATAACTGATGAACGACGTCAGCCCAGAGCAGTTTTGACCCAGAAAGTCACCTTGATCGGCCACTACATTCTGGCTCCAGATCACTTTCCTGTCTTCCGACCGCATTGCTGTGGCGGACACTTGCAACATGCTGCCACAGGTCGAGGCGCGGCATTGCAGGAACAGGTCAGGCCCTGCCGACAAAGGTTCCTGCGGGAACGCAATCTGCGGCACCCGGTAATCCTGAACCTCAAGCGCTTCGGTTTCGGTAAGGGATTTGGACAGCTGTTCCGCAACGATGTTGGACACGAATGCCGCGGTTTCGGAACCACCCCCTACATCCGGAGACAACAGACCGATCACGAAATTCGGGCGCGGTAAGGTGAATGACAGCTGTTCTGACCGGAAAGCCGTTGGGTTGGCGGGAACAGGAACCGGCTGTTCTTTTCCGTCCTTCTCATAGGGGACGTCGATTGTCGCGCGGGCCACTTTAAACAGCTCGAGCGAGGCACCGATATTCTTGAGATTGGGCCGCCCGATCGAGTTGAACAGGAAATCCTGCCGCCCGCGCAGCGCATTGCGCACAACGCTTGAGACCAGAACCTCGCCGGATGAGCCGACGCTTTCGATGCGCGCTGCCGTGTTCACGGCGTCACCGATGATCTGCTGGTCAACCTCGAACGTGTCGCCCAGATGTATCCCAATTCGATACCCCTTGGCGTACCGGTCGGGGGCATGGGTCAGGACATCCTGCACCCCCAGCGCAGTTTCGACGGCGGCACGCGCACTTGGAAAGACGGCGCATAGCCCGTCACCGGTCAGGCCGGTCACCCGGCCCCGAAAGCTGTTAACCAGATCGCTGACGCAGTTCAGATCGCGGCGGATTCTGGCCAGCGTTTCAAGCTCGGCCTCGCGGACGGCGGCAGAGTAATCACATGCATCAAGGAACAGGATCGCCCTGAGCCGCGCCTTGGGAAGGTCGCTTGGATTGTTCAAATTCAGAGTAATACCCATGATCGTGTCTCGGAACTCTTTAACTTGTTGAAATGTGCCACCCCGAAAACAGGCGGGCTGGCACGCATCAGAGGCGTGTTGTGATTGCAAATGCAGCCGACGGGTGTGAATGGCGCTGCATTGCGCGGGACGGGCCAGGGGCCTGAATGGAAATCACGAGGCATTAATCGGCCCGCTGATGAGATTTGGTTTCTAAAATGCGTTAAGTTCAAAATAATAAGGGTTATTGTATTGTTTTAGTGAACTTCCGTCGACATATTTTTATTTTTGCACATATTTTTCGGTGTAATTTGGCCAATTTACCCGGCATCTGTGGCGCTTGGTGCTTGGCGGGCAAGACGGGATGATGCGGCAAGACTTCCCGTTAGGAGTGCGCGAGGGCTGACCCCGGTCAAGTCCTTGGCATTGGACCTTCCTGTTGCCGCTGAACCGGGCGGACAGTACGACGCAACAGCGGCTGACAGGTACCGGAAATCGATTCTCCAAAAAGTATCCGAACGTTGCCCGGCCCGCGCCGTTTCAGCCGGTCAAGCCAGTCACCACCCTGTTTGGTGGCCCCACATGTGGCGGGATCAGGTGCCTCGCACAACCTGAACGGTGCCCCAATTTGATCGGACCCGAACGTAGTTTTCTGCGATCTGCACCCTTCCAGCCCAGCCCCGAAACACCCGCGCAAAATCCCGACAAACAGCCCAAACCGGCCCCCGTGCAAGGGTGTCACCGCCCGCAGGCCCCGATTTTCCGGGAATCATTCACCTGACAACCAAATCCTTTGCCTCAGGCCCGATGCGCCGGGTTTCACCCTTGTCATCGCCGAAAATCCACGCCAAGGGCGGTGCATGAGGTTCGATACGATCATATTGGGCGCCGGAGCGGCAGGCATGATGTGCGCGGCCCGTTGCGGTGGGCGGGTGCTGGTGATCGACCACGCCAAGGCACCGGGCGAGAAAATCCGCATCTCAGGCGGAGGGCGGTGCAATTTCACCAATATGTATGCAGGCCCGGACAACTTCCTGTCGCAAAACCCGCATTTCTGCAAATCCGCGCTGGCGCGGTTCACGCAGTGGGATTTTGTCGATCTGGTGAACCGGCACGGCATCAAATGGCATGAGAAAACGCTTGGGCAGTTGTTCTGTGATGGCTCTTCAAAGCAGATCATCCAGATGTTGCTGGACGAGATGAGCCGCGCCGGCGCCGAGCTGTGGGTCCAGACCGCGCTGCGTGATCTGCGCAAGGATGGCACCGGATTCGCGCTGGAGGTCGAGCGTGAGGGGCAGCGCCTGCATCTGACCTGTGCCAATCTGGTGCTGGCCACGGGGGGCAAATCCATCCCCAAGATGGGCGCGACCGGGCTGGCCTATGACATTGCCCGGCAGTTTGGCCTGCGGGTGACCGACACCCGCGCGGCGCTGGTGCCATTCACCTTTTCGGATGGCCGGTTCAAGGACCTGTCCGGTGTTTCCCTGCCCGTGCGGCTCTCTAACGAACGCACAAGTTTTGACGAAGCGCTGTTGTTCACCCATCGCGGCCTCAGCGGGCCGTCCGTTTTGCAGCTGTCCTCTTATTGGCGCGAAGGTGAGGAGATCGGCGTGAACCTGATCCCCGAACTGCCCCTGTTCGATCTGCTGCGTGCGCAACGGCAAAACGCCGGGCGCAAGGCGCTGACAACGGAACTGGCGCGGCATCTGCCGTCCCGGCTGGTCGAGTATCTGAGCCAAGTCATTCCGATGTCCGGCAATCTGGCCGATCAGTCGGACGCGAAGCTGTCTGAACTGGTCGCGGCCCTGTCTGACTGGCGGCTGGTACCGTCGGGAACCGAAGGGTATCGCACTGCCGAGGTCACACTGGGCGGAATAGATACCGATGATCTGTCGTCGAAAACGATGGAGGCCAAGGATGTCCCTGGCCTCTATGCGATTGGCGAAGCGGTGGATGTCACCGGGTGGCTTGGCGGCTACAACTTTCAATGGGCGTGGTCATCAGGCCATGCCGCAGGTGTTGCCATTGCCGCCAGGCATTAACCTACACTTCCGTTTGCGCGGCATTAACCTACGACGTTGTAGCCGCGACCGCGCATGCAGTTGCGCACGATCACTTCCTGGTTCTGGGTGTTGCTGATCGCACTGGCACCCACACCGACCAGAGCACCAGCGGCCGCCGCGCGACCCAGATCGCTGGCGCTGTTGTCGATAATTGCCGTGGTTGCCGCAGCACCGGCCGCGCCGATGGCGGCAGCGCCTGCGGTGTTGCTGTCCAGCGTCGGGCGGGACCGCGCCAGCGCCTGACAATTGGCCAGATCGGACTGGTAGTTCGGCCCCACAGGCCCGTCGATTATAGGAACATAATTCGCCCCGCTATTGGCACAGGCCCCGGCCAGTGCAACGACGGGAAGGATGGAGAGAATTTTGCGTGCAGACATTTCCGCTTCCTCTTTATTGAACTTAAGGTGACGCAACCTCAATTCCAACAAAGTGTCAATCTGACTGAAAAATGTCCACATCTACTGGCGGGCTGTTGCAGATGCGACATTAGCCCAGCCGTTTTTGCACCTGCGCCGTGAAGTCATCGCCACGCTGTTCGAAATTGTCATATTGATCGAAACTTGCCGCTGCCGGAGCCAGCAGAACAGTCTCGCCCGCCTGTGCATCCGCCATGGCCTGCGCCACTGCCGCCTCCATCGTGGTACAAACCTGTGCGTCGGACGTCAGTTGCATCGCAAAGCCCGCCGCCTCACGACCGATAACATAGGCTTTGATCACCTGATCCGCTGCTGCGTTCAGGGCTGCGACACCGCCTTCCTTTTCAAGGCCGCCACAGATCCATCGGATCTTTTTGAACGCCATAAGCGCTTTCAGGGCGCTGTCGACATTGGTCGCCTTGGAGTCGTTGACATAGGTAACCCCGTCGGCCTCGGCGATGATCTGGCTGCGGTGGGGCAGGCCCGGGAACGAGTGCAGCGCGTCTTCGATCACGCGTGGCGCAAGGCCCAGCGACCGGCAGGCCGCATACGCCGCGCAGGCGTTCTGGTGGTTATGGGCACCGGGAAGGCCCTTGATCGCGCGCAGGTCGATGGACCCGGCCTGCCGCCCCTTGCGGTATTCCGACAAAAACCCCTTGCGCGCAAAGACCTGCCATCCCGGCCCCGTCAGCTTTCGCGTTACCGAGATACGAATTACGCGGTCATCCGCTGGCCCTTCGGCCAGTTGGCCAGCAAGAAAGGCGCCTTCGGTTTCATCGATGCCGACGATCGCGCGGTCCGGGCCGCCTTCGGCAAAGAGGCGCCGTTTGGCCGCGAAATATCCCCCCATGCCGCCGTGGCGGTCCAGATGATCTGGCGAAAGGTTGGTGAACACCGCCACATCCGGGGTCAGCGCACGGGCCAGTTCCGTCTGATAGCTGGAAAGTTCCAGCACCACGACCGAACCATCGCCACCCGGATCTATATCCAGGACCCCGCGCCCGATATTTCCGGCCAGCTGCGCCTCGCGCCCGGCCTCGGTCAGGATGTGATGGATCAGCGCCGCGGTGGTGGATTTCCCGTTCGAGCCGGTGACCGCGATGACCCGTGGTGGAGTGTCATAGTTGCTCCATTCCGGCCCCGCAAAAGAGCGGAAGAACAGCCCGATATCATTGTCCACAGGCACGCCTGCGTCCAAGGCTGCGGCAACCACGGGGTTGGGTTCGGGATAAAGATGCGGAATGCCCGGCGAAACGATGAGCGTGGCAATGGTGTCAAACGCCCCCTGTTTGCGCAGGTCGGCACAGGAGAATCCTTCGCCCTCGGCTGTGGCGCGGGTTGTCGGGTTGTCATCCCAGCACACCGGATCTGCCCCGCCTGCGCGCAAGGCGCGTGCGGTTGCCAGACCGGACCGGCCCAATCCCAGAACCGCAACTTTCTGCCCTGAAAAGCCTTTGACCGGGATCATTCTAACCACCTTCTTTGATTTGGATTTGGAGGCCACACTGCACTGAAGAAAATCACAATGACAAGGGGCGTGTCAGGCTCGCGCGGCGGCGCGAGCCGGGCCCAACAGGTGGCAGGAGGGCCGCAGGCCCTTCGAACCTGGCGGGAGCGTCACCGGACCTTCAGCGTTGCCAGACCGATCATCGCCAGGATCAGCGAGATGATCCAGAAGCGGATGACGATGGTAGGCTCGGCCCAGCCCTTTTTCTCATAATGATGATGGATCGGGGCCATCAGGAAAACCCGCTTGCCGGTGCGTTTGAAGTAGAGAACCTGAATGATCACGCTCAACGCCTCGACCACGAACAGGCCGCCGACGACGGCCAGAACCAACTCGTGCTTGGTGGCCACGGCAATAGCGCCCAGCGCGCCGCCCAGTGCCAGCGATCCGGTATCCCCCATGAACACCGCCGCCGGGGGGGCGTTGTACCACAGAAATCCCAGACCCGCACCAAAGAGCGCAGAGGTGAAGATAAAGATCTCACCCGTGCCCGGCACGTAATGCACGTCGAGATATTCGGTAAAGTCGACGCGGCCCACGGCATAGGCGATCACGCCCAGCGTCGAGGCGGCGATCATCGCTGGCATGATGGCCAGACCGTCCAGACCGTCGGTCAGGTTTACCGCGTTGGCGGCCCCTACGATCACGACAATCGAGAACGGGATATAGAAGATACCCAGATTGACCAGCGTGTCCTTGAACACCGGCACGGCCAGTTGATTCTGCAACGCTTCGGGGTGGTGCAACGTCGCCCAGAGCGCGGCCAGCACCGCGATGATCACGCCCAAGGCAAGGCGCATCCGCCCCGGAACGCCCTTGGTGTTCTGTTTCGACACCTTGGCATAGTCATCCGCGAATCCAATGGCCGCATAAGACAGGGTCACGAAAAGCACCATCCAGACGTAAGGGTTGTCCAGACGTGCCCAGACGAGGGTCGAGGTCACAAGAGCACCGACAATCAGCAACCCGCCCATTGTTGGCGTGCCTGCCTTGGAAAAATGCCCCTCGGGGCCATCATTGCGGATCGGCTGGCCCTTGCCCTGCTTTCTGCGCAGCACGTTGATCAGGGGCTTTCCGAAGATGAACCCAAAGATCAGTGCCGTCATGAAGGCACCGCCTGCGCGGAAGGTGATATACCGGAAGAGGTTCCAGAAATCCCCGCCATCCGACAGGGCGGTCAACCAGTACAGCATGACAATACCTTTCTCACACTAGGCGCATGGGCGTGATCACCCATCAAGCGCGCCCCCTTGCCCCATTTTGCGCAGACCGTCAACAATCGAGGCCAATCCCATGCTTAGAGAGCCCTTGGCCAGAACAGTATCGCCGTCCCTGACCAGCGACGGCAACCGTCCGGCCATCTCGGCGCTGGTTTCGGACCAGAGACCGCGTTTGGCAGGGGGCAGCGCGTGGTGCAGTGCCCGCATCAACGGGCCGATACAATGCACCTGATCGACATGTGCCATCGCTTCGGCATCGGCCATGGCGGCGTGCATCGCCACTTCCTGTGTGCCCAGCTCTTTCATGTCGCCCAGAATGGCGATGCGGCGTTTGCCTTGTGAGGCAGCGAGTACATCCAGCGCGGCCTCCATCGAGGTCGGGTTGGCGTTATAGCTGTCATCCAGCAGTTCGATCTGCCCGCCGCCGGGCAGAGGAATGCTTTCCCGTACGCCGCGCCCCTTGACCGGGGACCATGCGCGCAGACCTGCGACGGCGTCATCGAGATCAACACCCAATTCAACGCAGGCTGCCAAGGCCCCCAGCGCGTTCATGGCGAAATGCGTACCGGCAGAGTTCACCTCAAATCGGATTACCTGTTCACCAACGGCTGCCTCGGCTTTCACGGTGTTCGCCGCCTGCTGAACGTCGGTCAGCCGGTAATCCGTTGCGCCTTGGCCGAAATCCACGATCCCGGCCCCCTGCCCAAGCGCCGTTTGGCGCAGGATGTCTGCGTGGTCGATATCTGCATTGACGATTGCCGCGCCACCGGGTTCGAGCCCTTCAAAGATCGCTGCTTTTTCATGGGCGATACCAGCGACGGACTCGAAGGCTTCCAGATGCACCGCCGCCACGGTTGTAACCAGCGCCACATGCGGGCGGGCCTGCCGGGCCAGCGGGGCAATCTCGCCCGGATGGTTCATTCCGATCTCGATCACTGCGAATTCAGTGTTACACGGCATCCGTGCAAGGGTCAGCGGAACGCCCCAGTGGTTGTTGTAACTGGCCACGCTGGCATGGGTTTTGCCTTGTGTTTCGAGGATCACGGCCAGCATTTCCTTGGTCGACGTCTTGCCGACACTGCCGGTCACCCCCACCACACGCGCATTCGTTCTGGCGCGTGCCGCCTGCCCCAAAGCCTCGAGCCCCGCCTGAACATCATCGACGATCAGCAGTGGCGCATCAGGCGATACGTTGTCGGGAATATGCGAGACCAAAGCCGCGCCCGCGCCTTTCTCAAGCGCTTGGGCCACGAATTCATGCCCGTCCCGCGCCGCTTTCAGCGCAACAAACAGATCACCGGGTTGAAGGGTTCGCGTGTCGATGGAGACACCATCAGCGGTCCAATCGGTCGTGACCCGCCCGCCCGTTGCCTGAGCGGCCTCGGATGCTGTCCAGAGCGTCATGCGACCCTCCCGTCCAGCGCGGCGACGGAAATGCTGGCCTGTTCCACATCATCAAAGGGCAGTACCTGATCGCCGACGACCTGCCCGGTTTCGTGGCCCTTGCCCGCAATCAGCAGTGCGTCGCCGGGTTGCAGGGCATCGATGCCGCGCAGAATGGCTTCGGCGCGGTCGCCGACCTCGGTCACGCTGACGTCGCCCGCTGCCTCGAGTGCACCTGCCATGACGGCGGCGCGGATGGCGGCGGGGTCTTCGCTGCGCGGGTTGTCATCGGTGACGAAAACCATATCCGCATAGTTCGAGGCCGCCCTGCCCATCAGCGGGCGTTTCGTGGCATCGCGGTCGCCGCCCGCGCCGACAATGGCAATCAGGCGGCCCATCACATGCGGACGCAGCGCCTTGAGGGCGGTGGCCACGGCGTCGGGGGTGTGCGCGTAATCCACAAAAACTGTCGCGCCGTTGTCGCGGGTTGCGGCCAGCTGCATACGCCCGCGCACGGTGGTCAGATGCGGCAGTGTTTCAAAAACCCGTTCGGGGCTGTCGCCCGCAGCAATCACCAGACCGCAAGCCAGCAGGATGTTTTCGGCCTGGAACCCTCCGATCAGGTTCAGGCGGGTCTGGAAGGTTCGGCCCTGCCACGCAAATCGCAGGTCCTGCCCGGTGGCATCGAACCGCTGGTTGATCAGGCACAGATCGGCGTCGCCCAACCCGACGGTCAGCACCGATTGACCGCGCGCCTCGGCGATCCGGCGGACCCGAGACCCCTTGGGATCGCTCAGATTGATAACCGCGGTGCCATCCTGTGGCAGAACCCGGTCGAACAACCCGGCCTTTGCTGCGAAATACGCTTCAAAAGTCTCGTGGTAATCCAGATGGTCCTGCGTGAAGTTCGAAAACCCGGCAGCGGTCAGGTGCACGCCATCCAGGCGGCGCTGTTCGAGGCCGTGGGACGAGGCCTCCATCGCGGCATGGGTCACGCCGTTTTCGGCGGCTTCCGCCAGACAGCGATGCAAGGTGATCGGCTCGGGCGTAGTATGGGCCAGCGGCGCGGTCCATGCCCCTTCGACTCCGGTTGTCCCAAGGTTGACGGCCGCGTGGCCCAGTTCGGTCCAGATCTGGCGCACAAAGGTGGCAACCGAGGTTTTTCCGTTGGTTCCGGTGACTGCGACAATGGTCTGCGGCATCGCGCCGAACCACAGGGCGGCGGCCCCGGCCAGCGCCTGACGCGGGTCTTCGACAACCACCAGCGCCGCATCCGACACCGCAAGTTCAGCTGCTGCGATTCTCGCCCCTTCGGCATCGGTCAGGATGGCGGCGGCCCCCATGCGCAGGGCGTATTGGATGAACGAACCACCATGAACCCGCGTGCCCGGAAGGGCTGCGAACAGGAAACCGTCTTTCACCTCGCGGCTGTCAACGGCCAGCCCGGTGATCTCGGGGTTTACCCCGCCTCGCGCGGTCAGGGCCAGTTGGCTGAGTTTCTTTGACCTTGTGCCCATGACCCACCTCTTGCCGGACAGCCTAGTTTGAGGTCAGCGTTATAGCAGCGCCCGCCTCAGGCTCAAGCCGGGGACGCAAGCCCAGCAGAGGTGCCACGCGACCGATAAGTTCGGCAGCTACAGGCACTGCTGTCCAGCCTGCAGTTCGGCGTTTTTCACCGTAAGCCACGATCGAGGGTTCATCCAGCGTGACGATCAGAACATATTTCGGATCGTAGGCCGGGAAGATCGTTGCGAAAGTGGCGATGACCTTGTCTTCGTAATACCCGCCGCGTGGCTTGGGCTTGTCTGCCGTGCCGGTCTTGCCAGCCACGTCATACCCTTGCACTTCGCCAAAGCTGGCAGTGCCATCCGTCACCACCTTGCGCAGCATTTTCTGCGCCTGACGCGCGGTTCCCTGCGACATCACGCGGGGGCCGTATTGCGGACCGTTCTGGCGCAGGATGGTCGGGCTGACATAGTGCCCGCCATTGGCAATCGCCGCATATCCCGCCGCCAGATGCATCGGGCTGGTTGACAGGCCATGGCCGTAGGAGATGGTCACGGTGCTCAGCTCGCCCCATTTCTTCGGCATCAGCGGCACACCACCCTTGGCTTCGACAATCTCGAACGGAGTCGGTTCGAACATGCCGAGCGCATTCAGAAAGTCCTGCTGCCGCTGCGCACCGATCTGCAACGCCAGACGCCCGGTGCCACGGTTCGAGCTGTGGACGATCACATCCGCCACGCTGATCTTGCCGTAATTCTTGCCGTTAAATTCACCAATCGGGAAGCGCCCGATCTTCATCGGGCCGGATGTATCGATGATGGTGTTCGAGTTTACCAGCCCAAGCTCGACCGCCTGCGCGGCGGTGAAAATCTTGAAGACCGACCCCAGTTCGTACACGCCTTGCACATAGCGGTTGAACAGCGGGCTGTCTGAGGGATCAAACCCCGAGGTCGGCGGGCGCGGACGATCATTGGGATCGAATGAGGGCAGCGAGGCGGCGGATACAACCTCGCCCGTATGCGCATTCATCAGAACCGCCGACGCGCCCTTGGCATTCATGATCTTCATACCGCCATAGAGCACTTGTTCGACCGCGGCCTGAATGGTCAGGTCCAGCGACAGTTGCAGCGGCTTGTTGCCGTTGGCGGGATCGCGCAGATAGTCGTCAAACTGCTTTTCCACCCCGGCCACACCGATCACCTCGGCGGCGCTGACGCCCTCGCGGCCAAAGCCGGAGCCGCCAAGGATGTGCGCGGCCAGCTTGCCATTGGGATAGAGGCGCATTTCGCGCGGGCCAAACAGGATGCCGGGATCACCGATGTCGTGCACGGCCTGTTTCTGTTCGGGCGAGATGCGTTTCTTGATCCACAGGAACTTGCGGTTGCCGGTGAAGTCCTTGACCAGACGCTCTTTATCCAGATCGGGGAAGATCGCGACCAGCTGATCTGCTGCCGCAATCGGGTCGATCATCAGCGGTGGCTGCGCGTAGACGGAATAAGTGTCCAGATTGGTTGCCAGAATGCGCCCTTCGCGGTCGACGATATTGGCGCGCTGCATGGCAATCGCAGCCCCCGGCGCATTGGCCAGCGGCTCCTGCGCCTCGGACGTTGCCAACATACCCATGCGGACGCCAACCACCGTGAAAGCGCAAAAGAAGAACAACCCCAGCACCAGCAGACGCCCTTCGGCGCGGGCGCGGGCGCGGTCTTTCATGTCTTCGTGGCGCTTGCGGATGTTTTCACGCTCGATCGCCTTTGGGTTTTCGCCCCGGGCGCGGGCGTCAAGGATACGGGCCAGTGGGCGAAGGGGCGTGCGCGTCATGGGATCTGCACCTCGGCCAAGGCCTGAATGTCGGTGATGGCCTGCAATTCAATCGGGTCAACGATGGGCAGGTCAGGATCCTCGGCAAAGGCAATCTGGTCGGCGCGCCCGAACTGTTCGGCCCGCAGAGGCAGCAGACCAAGACGTTCAAAATTCAGGTCTGCCAGTTCTCGCAGCCGGTCCGGGCGGTTCAAATAGGCCCATTCGGCGTTCAGGACCGCCAGCCGCACCTGCGCCATGCCGATCTCGCGTTGCAGGGATTGCGTTTCCTTCACCACCTGTTGGGTGCGATAATTCTCCTGATAGGCCCAAAGCGCCAATCCGAACACGGACAGGGCAGTCAACACATACAAAACACTCTTCATCTTGCCCTTCCCCCAAGTTGAGGCGTTCCAATGGCGCGGGCCTCAATTTCCCCCGCCGGAGCATCGGTACGGATCGCAACACGCAGCTTGGCCGAGCGCGCGCGCGGGTTTTCCTGCAATTCCTGTTCGTCGGGCCCCACCGCCTTGCGGGTCTTCAGCGTAAATTGCGGCCGGTCCTGTTCCATCTCGGGCGCATAGCGGTTCGCACGCCCTGTCTTGCCCGCGCGCGACTGAAAGAACCGTTTGACCATCCGGTCCTCGATGGAATGGAAGGTGACAACGGCCAGCTGCCCACCAGGTTTCAGCGCACGTTCGGCAGCCATAAGGCCCTGAAACAGCTCTTCATATTCGGCATTCACCGCGATCCGCAGGCCCTGAAAACTGCGCGTTGCGGGATGCGATTGCCCCGGTTTCGGACGCGGCAGGCAGGATTCGACAATCTCGGCCAGTCGCAGGGTTGTTGTGATCGGCGCCTCGGTTCGTGCCCTGACAATCGCCTTGGCAATCCGGCGGCTGGCGCGTTCTTCGCCATAGTGGAACAGGATATCGGCCAGTTGCGCCTCGGTCGCGGTGTTTACCAGATCGGCGGCGCTTTCGCCTTGCTGGCTCATCCGCATATCCAGCGGACCGTCCTTCATGAAGGAAAACCCGCGCTCGGCCTGATCCAGCTGCATCGAGGACACGCCAAGATCCAGTACAACGCCGTCCAGGTCCTGCGCATATTCGTCCATGCGCGAAAATACGCCGGGCTGCATCACCAGCCGGTCGCCGTAATCCTGCGCCCAATCTGCCGCCATTTCAAAGGCCAGCGGATCTCGGTCTACACCGATGACCTTGTCCGCCCCGGCCTCCAACAGCCCGCGCGTGTAGCCGCCCGCGCCAAACGTGCCGTCCAGCCAGATGCCCGTGACCGGCGCAACCGCAGCCAGCAAGGGGCGCAGCAGAACGGGAATATGTGGTTTTTCTGATGAGGACGCAGCGCCGGCCATGCCGTTACGCATCCCCGGTGCCATCTAGGAACTGCATCGGATCAAAATCGTCCGGCAGATCATCCATCCATTCTTCGGTCTTGGCCAGTTCCTCGACCTCGTAGGTCTCGGGTTTCCAGATCTGAAAGGTGTCGCCTGCGGCAATAAAGAACGCCTCGCCTTCCAGACCGATCTTGCTGCGCAGCTTGGCGGGTAGCACAAGACGCCCGGTTTCGTCCACGTTGGTCGGGAAAGACTGACCATGGAACATGCGCTGCAACATCCGCCGCTGCATCGAGCCACGCGGCAGGGCATCGATCTTGGCATCAACCTCGTCAATCGCCTGCATGGTATAACATTCAAGGAACTTGCGGCGGTGGTCACCATAGACAATCACCAGTTCAGGGTTGTCACCGGGCTGCCAGTTGGGATCGGACGATTCAAGCACACGGCGAAACGAGGCCGGGATCGACACCCTGCCCTTCGTATCCACCTTGTGGTGGCTCTCACCTCTAAACCTGCGCGCCAAGACGACTGTCCCTTTCGCTTGCGCCCCACCTTGAATTCACGGTCCCCCCGGATGAAAAACGGCGGGTTGATCTGCTGCCACTGATCAACCCGCCGCATTGACCCGCTAAGCGGGATGTCCAGCTGCGCGCGCCACCTGGGGGGATGTCTGCTCGCCCGCGCGCCGGATCTCTTGGTTGATGAAAGCGAGATGCCTGTATGAAACCTGAATATTTTTGGTCGGGGTCGTTTGGTGCCCCTGCTGCCTCGTCCTCATCGGATGTATTAGGGATGACATGGGAATTCATGGAAATCAATAGGAAATTTGCGCAGCGTGTCATGCGGAACACGGCCAGAGCGGAATATCATTGAAGGATTCGAGCCCCACGACACCAGTTTTAGCGTGCGATGAAAAACACGCCCCAATATATAGAAAATTCTGCGGCCGAATTTTTTCCCGCGATTTCCCAAGAATTTTGCCAGCTTTTCTTTTGGACTGGAAATATTGGCCCCAAATGCACAATCAGCCCTTCGAATCGTTCAGAATTTCGGATCGCTTTCCAGTATTCTCCCCCGCGCGACCACATCGCCCCATGATTTCCCACGAGCGATTTACCCATGCCTTGTCAACATCAGAACGGATATGTTTTGCCCATTTTCCCGCCGAGTGCGCTCAATTCAAAGGCAGGCTATCGGGAAGGGCCAGATGCCGCCGACAAAGCTGACCTAGGGTCGACCCCATATTTTCAAGGCGCATCGCGGCAGGAAGAAAAAACTGAGCCAATCTATGCATTTGCTGCATAGCAGCATTGATGTCGTGACCTATTGTGCAATTGCAGCATTTGCCTATCTTCAGTCTCAAGCAAGGGCCGGACGATACCGGCAAGACAAAAAGATACGGATGAAGAGCATGGCAGTCGCAAGCACGCATACAGCAGTAAAGAACGCACCGGCGTTTGGTTTTGGCGCAGTTTTGGAAAACGCAAAGACCCGGTTCGTACGCTATCGCCTGTACCGCCAGACCGTCAATGAACTTTCCGCTCTGTCGAACCGCGAGCTAGCCGATCTTGGCCTGCACCGCTCGATGATCCGCCGCGTTGCCATGCAGGCAGCGAGCGAACAATCCGCGCGATAAGCGCAACACGCATACTGAGATCAGGCCCTTCCTCCTCCCTTAGGGTCTGTAATCAGCGGCAGCGTCTTCCTCCTCCCTGACGTTGCCGCACCTTATACCGGCCTCAACCTGCCGGACACGGATACATCGGGGCTTCCTCCTCCCTGCCTTGATGTTGAAAGCGCGCGGCGATGTCTTCCTCCTCCCTGACATCGCCGCGTCTTCCTCATACCGGGTTCAAACCCGGGTTCGCATACATCAGGGCTCTCCTCCTCCCTGCTCTGATGTTGACAAGACGGCGGTTCCCTTTCCTCCTCCCTGGGAACCGCCGTTTTTTGTTTTTCAGACACTGGTGTAGGATGGCATCCTGACTTCTGATGCGGAGGACGCCATGGCCGCCTATTTCATTGCGCAGATCAACATTCACGACCCCGACGGGTACCAGGGCTATCTGGCAGGTTTCATGCCGATCTTCGACCGCCACGGCGGTCGCCTGCTGACGGTCTCATCCAAACCGGTCGAACGGATCGAAGGCGATTGGCCAGAAGGCGGGATTGTGTTGATGGAGTTTCCGGATCTTGCAGCGGCGAAAGCCTGGAAGGACGACCCGGATTACATCGAACTGGCGAAGATCCGAAAGGCCACCGCAACCACCAATCTGGTTCTGGTCGACGGGATATGACGCCTCAGAACGGGACGTCATCCTTGTTGGTCAGAAAACGCGAGACCACTTTCTTGATGCCCGCCTTGTCGAAATCGACCTCGACCTTGTCACCTTCGATCCCGATCACCGCGCCATAACCGAATTTCTGGTGAAACACCCGCTCGCCCAGCGTGAAACTGGCCAGTGCGGTGGCGTCGATCACCGTGTTGCGGCTTTCGCGGGGTTGCGACATGCCATATTGGCCCTGCCGCGCCTGCAGCCGTCTCCAGCCCGGCGAGTTATAGACGTTGGCTTCGGCCGCGCGGGTTTCTATGCCCGCCGTCTGATGACCGCCACCATAAAGGCCCGGAGGTGTCAGCACCTCGACATGGTCCTCGGGCAACTCGTCAATGAACCGTGACGGCATCGAGTTCTGCCATTGCCCGAATACCCGCCGGTTAGCGGCGAAGGAAATCGTACAAACCTCTTCGGCGCGGGTGATGCCGACATAGGCCAGACGGCGTTCTTCCTCGAGTCCTTTGAGGCCGGTTTCGTCCATCGACCGCTGCGAGGGGAACAGCCCGTCTTCCCACCCCGGCAGGAAAACGACGGGAAACTCCAGCCCCTTGGCCGCGTGCAGGGTCATGATCGAGACTTTAGCGCCGTCACCATCCTGCTCATTGTCCATGACCAGGCTGACATGTTCCAGAAACCCTTGCAGGTTTTCGAAATTGTCCAGTTGGTTGACCAGTTCCTTGAGGTTTTCCAGACGCCCCGACGCTTCGGGGGTCTTGTCGTTCTGCCAATGGGCCGTATAGCCGGATTCGTCGAGAATGATCTGGGCCAGTTCGATATGGGTATGCTCGGGCGCGCCATATCGGATCGGCGAAACCCCATCATCGATAACAGTGTCATCATCGACCTCAATCCGGGGACCGCGTGTCATCGCATTCCACCGGGCCAACCCGTCGATCAATTCGCGCAGCGCTTTGCCGCCCTTGCCCTTGATCAGCCCATTGTCGACTGCGATCCGGGCACCTTCGACCAGAGACACGCCGTTCTCGCGCGCCACAATCTGAATGGCCTGCTGCGCCTTGTCGCCCAATCCGCGTTTAGGCGTATTCACGATCCGCTCGAACGCCAGATCATCCTCGGGGCTGGTCACCAGCCGGAAATAGGCCATGGCATCGCGGATCTCCATCCGCTCGTAGAAACGCGGGCCGCCGATCACCTTATAGGGCAGACCGATGGTCAGGAACCGGTCCTCGAAGGCGCGCATCTGGTGCGAGGCACGGACGAGAATCGCCATCTCATCAAGGTTCATCGGACGGATACCGCGCGTCCCGCCCTGCATCGCGTCGATTTCCTCACCGATCCAGCGGGCCTCTTCCTCGCCATCCCAATGGCCGATCAGGTTGACCTTGTGGCCGTCTTTGGCATCGGTCCAAAGCTCTTTACCCAAACGGCTTTCGTTGCCCCGAATGACGTTGGAAGCCGCCGCCAGAATATGTGGGGTCGAGCGGTAGTTTTGTTCCAGCCGCACCACGTAGGCACCGGGAAAGTCCTTTTCGAACCGCAGGATGTTGCCGACCTCGGCCCCGCGCCAGCCATAGATCGACTGGTCGTCATCGCCCACGCAGCAGATGTTCTTGTGACCCCCGGCCAGCAGCCGCAACCACAGGTACTGGGCAACGTTGGTATCCTGATACTCATCCACAAGGATGTAGCGGAACCAGCGCTGGTATTGTTCCAGAACATCCGGATGGGTCTGAAAAATCGTGACCATGTGCAACAGCAGGTCGCCGAAATCCACCGCATTCAACTCGCGCAGGCGGGTCTGGTATTGAGCATAGAGCTCAATGCCCTTGTTGTTATAGGCCCCGGCATCCGCCACAGGCACCTTGTCGGGCGTCAGCGCACGGTTTTTCCAGTCGTCGATGATCCCCGCCAGCATCCGCGCCGGCCAGCGTTTGTCATCGATATTGGCGGCCCGAACCAATTGCTTGAGCAGGCGCAGCTGGTCGTCGCTGTCCAGAATTGTGAAGTTCGATTTCAGATCGACCAGTTCCGCGTGGCGGCGCAGCAGTTTGACGCAAATGGAATGGAAGGTGCCCAGCCATGGCATTCCTTCAGCTGGCTGGCTCAGCAAGCGGCCTACTCGTTCCTTCATCTCGCGCGCGGCCTTGTTGGTGAAGGTCACCGACAGAATCTCGTTCGGGCGCGCGCGCGCCGTGTTGAGCAGATGCGCAATCCGGGCCGTCAGCGCCTTGGTCTTGCCAGTCCCCGCCCCGGCCAGCATCAGAACCGGGCCGTCCAGACGTTCGACCGCGTCACGTTGCGCCGGGTTCAGATCATCCAGATAGGGCGAAGGGCGCACGGCCATAGCCCGCGCCGACAGGGATGCGCCTTCGAAGGCGTCCATTTCGTCAAAACTGCTCATGCCCCCAAACTACGCCGGATGATCGCCAAGGGAAAGAGTTTGTTCACGGCTTGTTCGCGGGGATTTTTCACGTCTTTTTGCATTCAATTCTAAACAAAGATGCCGCTGCCCTGTAGGGCTGTTAACCCTCTGTCAAGTCCTGACCCGGATGCTGGTTCCATGGCTGCGGGAGTGGAACAGATGGAAGCGACGGAACTGGAGGGCGGGTCGTCACGTCTGAAACTTGTGGGTGTGACCTTGATTCTGATCGCGCTGACAGCGGCAGCGGGATGGGGGATTTATGCGACCCCTGCCCCGGTTGTAGACCGCATGTTGGAATCGGACCTGCGAAAAGACGCCATGCGGTTAAGCCGTCAGGTCGAAAGCCATCTGAACAATCTGGATGCAACGTTTCGGTTCCATGAGTTGAACGAGCATGACGCGGAATTCCTGATGCTGTTGCCCGAAACCTCGGATATTTATCGGTTCAAGCTGTTTGACGCATCCGGTCAGGTGTTCTGGTCGACCCGGGCAAACGATATTGGGGCCGTGAATACAAAACCTTACTTCCAGTCGGTCGTCGCCGCCGGAAGGGTCTACTACAACCACGAAGAAAAGCCCGCGACAGAGGTTGATTCATTTGACAACGACCCCGCCAAGCGAACCGGCCCGGGCAGCCGCCATGTGGCAGAAGTCTATACGCCGATCACCGTGGATGGCGTATTCCTGGGCGCTATCGAGTTCTATTCGGACATCACCGATCTCAGGACCCTGTTCATTACCCGTGTGCGTTGGTCGTTGGTGTTTCTTAGCGGTGTCGCGCTGCTAGCACTGACCACTGTCATACTGATTGTCCACCGCACCAACCGCCGCCAGATGCGTGATTTGCGCAAACGGGCCGTGAAAGAACGCGAACTGATGGGAGAGCAGCTTCGCCTGGCGCGTGAGGTGCGCCTGCTGGGCGAGTTGAACGAATGGCTGCAATCAAGCCGCTCACTGGATGAGCTTTTTGACATGGTGGCGCGCTTTATGACCCATATCCTGCCCGAGGCCGAGGGAAGCGTGTACGTCTATTCCAACTCGCGCGATGTGCTGGACGGATGTGCCAGCTGGAACGGGGGAACGCATAAATCTCATATCCATCCGGAAGGATGCTGGGGTTTGAGGCGCGGCCGGACTTATGAGTTCGGTGCCTCTGAGATCGATTTTGTCTGCGAACATGCCGAACCGCATGACGGGCGTCCCTATTTCTGTTTTCCCATTCTGGCCCACGGGGAAACCGTTGGTCTGTTGCATCTGCGTGCAGCTGAGGGGCGTGAGGCCTGTTTCCACAAAAGCCGCAAGCTGGCGCAGCTGTGCGCCGAACAGATCAGCATGGCAATCGCCAATGTCCGTATGCGCGATCAGCTGCATGACCAGTCGGTGCGCGACCCGCTGACCGGGCTGTTCAACCGCCGCCACATGACTGAGACATTGCGCAAGGCCATCAGCCGCAGCCAACAGACCGGCGCCGCGCTGAGCCTGATTGCCGTGGACGTCGATCACTTCAAGAAATTCAACGACACGCATGGTCATGACGCCGGAGACATGGTGTTGCGCGCGGTCGGCGCGGCGCTGGAACAGGGCTGCGACCGGGACGAGATCGCCTGCCGCATCGGCGGTGAGGAATTCATGCTGATCCTGCCCGACAACAGCCCCGAAGATGCCATGACCCGGGCCGAGCAGTTGCGCCAGTCGGTTGAGGCGGTCATTGTCCGCTATAGCGAAAAGGCCCTGCCCCGTATCACAATCTCGGTCGGGGTCGCGCATTACCCCGCCCACGGCACCATGCCGCAGGATCTGATGCGTGCCGCGGATGATGCGCTGTATGTCGCCAAGGACAAGGGGCGCAATCAGGTTCACGTCGCCGCCGGAGCGCTGGAGCAGGCCGGGCGCGTTCCCGCAACGGATAAACGCCCATCGCCGGAAGCCGCTTGAAAACCTTGCCGAATCGCCCCGCAGGTCGGATCAAACCTTATGGACCTGCACAGCACTTATCCCGGTATTCCCGATCTGAAACGCCGCGCACGCCGTCGGCTGCCGCACTTCGTATGGGAATACATCGACAGTGGCACCGGGATAGAAACGGCGCGGCATCGCAATCGAAAGGCGCTGGATGATGTCCGTCTGAGCCCCTCGATCCTGCATGGGGAGCTTGAATTCGATACGTCAGTGAAAATCTTGGGCGGCACCTGTCCTTTGCCCTTCGGTATTGCGCCGATCGGGATGTCCGGGCTTGTCTGGCCTGATGCAGAGCGGTTGCTGGCACAGGCCGCCGCCAAGGCAGGCATTCCCTATTCGCTATCGACGGTGGCCAGTCAGAGCCCCGAAGACCTGGCCCCCTATCTGGGCGAGAACGCGTGGTTCCAGCTGTACCCGCCAAGGGACCCAGAAATTCGCATGGACATGCTGAACCGGGCGCGCGGGGCCGGATTTCGAACTCTGGTTCTGACCGCTGACGTCCCTGTCGCCTCGCGCAGGGAGCGGCAGACGCGCTCGGGCCTGCGGCAGCCGCCGAAACTGACACCGCGCCTGCTGGCACAGATCGCCCAAAGACCTGCATGGGCCCTGGGCATGCTGCGCAGCGGCGTTCCGCACATGCGCACACTGGACAAGTATATCGATGACCCTGGTGATCTGCCGCCGACGGCCCATGTCGGATACCTGCTGCGGACCTCGCCGGATCTGGATTACGTCAAATGGCTGCGCGATAATTGGGACGGACCGTTCGTCGTGAAAGGCATACTGCGCCCCGAGGACGCAGACAGGCTGGAACAGGTGGGTGTGGACGCCCTGTGGGTGTCGAATCACGGGGGCCGACAGTTCGATGCAGCCCCGGCCAGCATCGAGGTTCTTCCCGCAATCCGGAGCGCGACCCGCCTGCCGCTGATTTTCGACAGCGGTGTCGAAGGCGGGCTGGATATCCTGCGTGCGCTGTCGCTGGGCGCGGACTTTGTCATGCTGGGGCGTGCTTTTTTGTACGGTCTTGCGGCACTTGGCGCCAAAGGCCCGGCGCATGTGATCGAAATCCTGAGGCAGGATCTGCACGCGAATATGGGCCAGATGGGACTGGCCGATCTATGTCAGTTTGAGACGAAACGCTAAATTATTGATGCTGCAACGCGGCATCCCTATAAGTGTGCCGAGGCCAAAGGGCGTTTGCGAGCGATAACATGCCGGTTCTACCCAGAAGAACGGATGTACCTGTGCGTATTCTCCGCCCAATAAGACGCCCAAACACCAAAGACCGGGACCTGATATGACAGACTTCAACAAGATCCTGATCGCCAATCGCGGCGAGATTGCCATCCGCGTCATGCGCGCAGCAAACGAGATGGGCAAACGCACCGTCGCTGTTTACGCTGAAGAAGACAAACTGGGCCTGCACCGGTTCAAGGCGGATGAGGCCTATCAGATTGGCGAGGGCATGGGTCCGGTCGCGGCGTATCTGTCGATTGACGAGATCATCCGCGTGGCCAAGCATTGCGGTGCGGATGCGATCCATCCGGGCTATGGCCTGCTGTCCGAAAACCCCGATTTCGTGGATGCCTGTGTCAAGAACGGCATCACCTTCATCGGCCCCCGGGCCGAGACCATGCGCGCATTGGGTGACAAGGCCAGCGCGCGGCGCGTGGCCATTGCGGCCGGTGTGCCTGTCATTCCGGCCACCGAAGTTCTGGGTGATGACATGGACGCGATCCGCAAGGAGGCCGCCGAGATCGGATACCCGCTGATGCTCAAGGCGTCCTGGGGCGGCGGCGGACGCGGGATGCGCCCGATCCAGTCGGAAGACGAGCTGGAAGAAAAGGTTCTGGAAGGCCGCCGCGAGGCTGAGGCCGCCTTTGGCAATGGCGAGGGTTATCTGGAAAAGATGATCACCCGTGCCCGCCATGTCGAGGTGCAGATCCTGGGCGACAAGCATGGTGAGATCTATCACCTTTATGAACGCGACTGTTCGGTCCAGCGCCGGAACCAGAAGGTCGTCGAACGCGCCCCTGCCCCTTACCTGAGCGAAGAACAGCGCGCCGAGATTTGCGAACTGGGCCGTAAGATCTGCGCCCATGTGAATTACGAATGCGCAGGCACTGTCGAGTTCCTAATGGATATGGAGACCGGCAAATTCTACTTCATCGAGGTGAATCCCCGGGTCCAGGTCGAACACACGGTCACCGAAGAAGTCACCGGGATCGACATCGTTCAGGCGCAGATCCTGATTGCCGAGGGCAAAACGCTGGCCGAAGCTACCGGTGCCGCAAGTCAGGCCGAGGTGCATCTGAACGGTCACGCGCTGCAAACACGGATCACCACAGAAGACCCGCAGAACAACTTCATCCCCGACTATGGTCGGATCACCGCTTATCGCTCGGCCACGGGCATGGGCATTCGTCTGGATGGCGGAACCGCGTATGCGGGCGGTGTCATTACGCGGTATTATGACTCGCTTCTGACAAAGGTCACCGCCTGGGCGCCGACGCCCGAGAAGGCGATCAGCCGGATGGACCGCGCCCTGCGCGAGTTCCGTATTCGCGGCGTCAGCACCAATATCGATTTCGTCATCAACCTGCTGAAGCACCCGACCTTCCTGTCGAATGAATACACCACTAAGTTCATCGACACGACGCCGGATCTGTTTGCCTTCAAGCGCCGCCGCGACCGGGGCACCAAGGTTCTGACCTATATCGCCGATATCACGGTGAATGGTCATCCCGAAACCAAGGGCCGCCCCGAACCTCGTGCCGACCTGAAAGTCGCCAAGCCCCCCGCGCCGAAGGCTGAGCCGCGGATGGGCACGCGCAACCTGCTGGAGCAGAAAGGCCCGCAGGCTGTGGCCGACTGGATGAAGGCGCAGCGGCAGCTGCTGATCACCGACACCACCATGCGAGACGGACACCAGTCGCTGCTGGCGACCCGGATGAGGTCGATCGACATGATCAAGGTGGCGCCAACCTATGCCGCGAACCTGCCGCAGCTGTTTTCGGTCGAGTGCTGGGGCGGTGCGACCTTCGACGTGGCCTACCGGTTCCTGCAGGAATGCCCATGGCAGCGACTGCGCGACCTGCGTGAGGCAATGCCGAACCTGATGACGCAGATGCTGCTGCGGGGTGCGAACGGGGTTGGTTACACCAATTACCCCGACAACGTGGTGCAGGAATTCGTGCGCCAGGCATCGAAAAACATTGATGTCTTCCGCGTCTTCGACTCGCTGAACTGGGTCGAGAACATGCGTGTTGCGATGGATGCTGTTATCGACAACGGCAAGATCTGCGAGGGCACCGTTTGTTATACCGGCGATATTCTGGATCCTGATCGCGCCAAATATAACCTGAAATACTATGTCGGCATGGCCAAGGAACTGCGCGACGCAGGCGCGCATATTCTGGGTCTGAAGGATATGGCGGGCCTGCTGAAACCAGCCTCGGCCAAGATTCTGATCCGGGCGCTGAAGGAAGAGGTTGGACTGCCGATCCACTTCCACACCCATGACACGGCCGGCATCGCCAGCGCCACCATCCTTGCCGCCTCTGAGGCGGGTGTGGACGCGGTGGATTGCGCAATGGACAGCTTCAGCGGCAACACGTCCCAGGCGACGCTGGGCACCGTGGTCGAGGCCCTGCGCCACACCGACCGCGACACCGGGCTGGACATCAAGGCCATCCGCGAGATCAGCGATTACTTCGAGGCCGTGCGCGGTCAATATGCGGCCTTCGAATCGAGCCTGCAGGCCCCGGCGTCCGAGGTGTATCTGCACGAGATGCCGGGCGGTCAGTTCACCAACCTCAAGGCGCAGGCGCGCAGTCTGGGTCTGGAAGAGCGCTGGCACGAGGTCGCGCAGATGTACGCCGATGTGAACCAGATGTTCGGCGATATCGTAAAGGTAACGCCGTCGTCGAAAGTTGTTGGCGACATGGCCCTGATGATGGTCAGTCAGGGCCTGACCCGCGAACAGGTCGAGGATCCGGCGACAGATGTGGCCTTTCCCGACTCGGTCGTCGACATGATGCGCGGCAATCTGGGTCAGCCTCCGGGAGGATTCCCGAACACCATCATCAAGAAGGTGCTGAAGGACGAGGCCCCCAACACCCAGCGCCCCGGTAAGGACGTGCCTGCCGTCGATCTTGAAGCCACCCGCGCCGAGTTGTCCAAGCAGTTGGAAGGCAAAGAGGTCGATGACGAGGACCTGAACGGGTACCTGATGTATCCCAAGGTGTTTCTGGATTACATGGGCCGTCACCGGATTTACGGCCCGGTCCGTACCCTTCCCACGCGCACCTTCTTTTACGGTATGGAGCCCGGCGAAGAGATCACGGCCGAGATCGACCCCGGCAAGACGCTGGAAATCCGGTGTCAGGCCATCGGCGAGACGGATGAAAAAGGCGAGGTCAAGGTGTTCTTCGAACTCAACGGCCAGCCGCGTGTGATCCGGGTGCCGAACCGGATGGTCACATCAACCACACAGGCGCGCCCAAAGGCCGAGGTCGGCAACCCCGATCATGTCGGTGCGCCGATGCCGGGTGTTGTGGCCACGGTTACCGTCACCGCAGGCCAGCAGGTCAAGGAAGGCGACATGCTGCTGACCATCGAGGCAATGAAGATGGAAACCGGTATCCATGCCGAGCGTGATGCGACAGTCAAAGCCGTGCATATCCAGCCCGGCGGCCAGATTGACGCAAAGGACCTTCTGATCGAACTGGAATAAGACGGAAAACAACCTAATGTTCGTCAGGCCGTGTGGGAGACCGCACGGCCTTTTTCTATGATTGAGCGGAGACCCATTATGCTTGCAATCACCCCGATCTATGCGGCCTTGGTCGCACTTCTCTACGTCGCACTCAGCGTCAAAGTGATCCTGCAACGACGCAGCGATAAGATCTCGGTCGGGGATGGTGGCAGCAAGCTGATGATCAAGGCGATACGGACACACTCGAACTGCGCCGAATACGCCCCGATTTCCCTGCTGCTGATTGCCATGGTTGAGCTTCAGGGCGCGGCCGGAATATTGGTCCATCTGCTGGGGCTGATGTTGCTGGCGGGGCGTCTTTTGCATGCGTACGGATTTGGGCGAACGCCGCAGATCGTCATCCTGCGGCAGGCCGGCATGAGCCTGACGTTCCTCGCCATTCTGGGGGCGGCTTTCGCAAACCTGATTCTGGCGCTTTAGGCCGTCTGGCGGGTGTTACCCTGCCAGAACGGTTGTTTCGATCTGCGGTGCACCCAGCAGAACCGGTGTGAACTGATCATGTTCATGCAGGTCCGGCTTCAGGATGGCAGCGCCGATCAGAATCATCGCGGCAAGTGTCACGATCTTCAGGTCTGCAACGGATATCATGACGGCACCTCCTGCCTGTGTTTTAATGATTTGCATTACGGGTTGAACGGATCACGGGCCGGATTCCGTCGAAAAGATTTTTCCCGCTTTTTGTGTTTTTCCGCTTGCAGCCCCGCGTGGGAATTTATACATCCCTCCTCACTCAACGGCGCGGGCGTAGCTCAGGGGTAGAGCATAACCTTGCCAAGGTTAGGGTCGGGCGTTCGAATCGCCTCGCCCGCTCCATTGAGAGGTCTTCGGACCACATGTGTATCTGATGCGGGCGTAGCTCAGGGGTAGAGCATAACCTTGCCAAGGTTAGGGTCGGGCGTTCGAATCGCCTCGCCCGCTCCAGATACCAAACCTTCCAAACATGCTGGTTCTTCTGCCCCGGTTGCGGCATTCTGAATGCAATTCGCAACACGGGATGTTCGCATGTCTAATTATGTTATCCGCCCCTTGTCCGCTGATGAGTTGCAGGAGGCTGTGGATTGGGCCGGGCGCGAGGGGTGGAATCCGGGTCGTCACGATGCCGAGTGCTTTCGTACAACTGATCCCGATGGGTTCTTAGGAGGTTTTCTGGATGGCGAATTGATCGCGTCTGTCTCGGCGGTGAACTACGACGATGATTTTGCCTTTTTAGGTTTCTACATCGTCAAGCCAGAATACAGACACCATGGCCACGGGCTTGAGATTGCGCAGCACGCGCTGGCCCACTGTGCCGGGCGCAACATGGGTCTGGATGGCGTGGTCGAGCAGCAGGACAACTACCGGAAATCCGGGTTCACCTTTGCCTATAACAACTACCGCTTTTCAGGGCGGGTTGCAGATATCCTAGGCGCGCTGGCACCGACCGCTGGTGTTGATGTGCTGAGCACCGTTTCAGATGCGTTAAGGGACTATGATCGTCAGCTTTTCCCAGCCCGGCGCGATGCGTTCCTGCATGGTTGGCTGAGCGCAAGCGGCCATGTGTCCCGCATGTTTACCGAAGACAGGCAGATCAAAGGCTATGCCACGCTGCGCCCCTGTCGGACCGGATACAAGGTCGGGCCGCTGTTTGCGGACCGCGCCGACATTGCCGAAGCACTGCTTGCAAGCATGTTGGCGGCACTGCCCGAAGATCAAAGTGGGCAAGAGGTGTTCATCGACATGCCACAACCCAACAACGCCGCCTTTGCACTGGCCGACAAGCTGGGTCTTACGAAAGTGTTCGAAACCGCCCGGATGTATTCCGGCGATCAACCGGATATCGACCTGACCCGCATCTATGGCGTGACAACGTTTGAGTTGGGTTAAAACGCCTTGAACGTCATCGTCGTCAGCGAGCGTTCGATATTGGGAATCACCAGCAGGTGTTCGTTGATGAAATGGCCTACATCCTCGGTTTCGGGGATGTAGAGCTTGAGCATCAGATCAAACTCACCACTAGTGGAATAAAGCTCTGAGTGTATTTCGCGCAGCGCGATTTCCTCGGCGACCTTATAGGTGGTGCCGGGTTTGCAGCGGATCTGGATGAATACGCAGGTGGACATGGCGTGGCCCTGTTGGTTCGTGTTGTCTGCAAGCTGACATGGTGCCGGGCCGGTTGCAATCCCTTGCAACAGTTTGCAGCGATTGCAACGCATGGTCTGGATCAACCGGCCCCACCCCGTCTATAAGCGCGCCTGTAGCAAAAGGAATTCGCCCATGCGCACCGCTTCGATCAGCCGCAAGACCGCCGAAACCGAAATTTCGGTCGAGGTCAATCTGGATGGCACCGGCACCTATGACAATCAGACCGGCGTCGGGTTCTTTGACCATATGCTGGACCAGCTGGCGCGCCACTCGTTGATTGATATGACAATCCGCGCCAAGGGTGACTATCACATCGACGATCATCACACGGTCGAGGATACCGGCATCGCCCTGGGTCAGGCTTTGACACAGGCCCTGGGCGACAAGAAGGGCATCCGGCGCTATGGCGAATGCCATCTGCCGATGGATGACGCTCAGGTGCGCTGTGCGCTGGACCTGTCGGGCCGTCCGTTCCTGATCTGGACTGTCGATCTGCCGACGCAAAAGATCGGTACGTTCGACACGGAACTGGTGCGCGAGTTTTTTCAGGCGCTCAGCACCCATGGCGGCATTACCCTGCATATTGACCAGTTGCACGGCTTCAACAGCCACCACATCGCCGAGGCTGCGTTCAAGGCTGTCGCGCGCGCGTTGCGTGATGCGGTTGAGACCGATCCGCGCAAGGCGGATGCGATTCCGTCGACCAAGGGCGCGCTGTAAATGCTGACAGCCATCATCGACTATGAAAGCGGCAATCTGCATTCAGCGGAAAAGGCGTTTCAGCGCATGGCGCAAGAGGTCGGCGCTGGTGACGTTGTCGTCACCTCTGACGCGGATGTGGTTGTGCGTGCGGACCGACTGGTTCTGCCCGGAGATGGCGCTTTCCCGGCCTGTGCCGCCGAGCTGCGCGGCCATAAGGGTATTTATGACGCGATGGTCGAAGCGGTCGAACAGAAGGGCCGTCCGTTTCTGGGTATCTGTGTTGGTATGCAGCTGATGGCAACCAAAGGCCATGAATACACAGAGACCGATGGTCTGGGCTGGGTGGCAGGTGATGTTGTTCGGATCGAACCGTCAGATGCCGCGCTGAAAGTGCCGCATATGGGCTGGAACGATCTGGTTCTGGAAAGCGATCACCCGATCTTTGCCGGGGTGAAATCAGGCGATCACACCTATTTCGTCCATTCCTACCACTTCCGTGTAAGCAACCCGGCGCAGCGGTTGGCTTATGTGGAATATGGGCAGGACGTCACGGCCGTGATTGGACGCGACACGATGGTTGGGATGCAGTTTCACCCCGAGAAAAGCCAGGATGTTGGCCTGCGCATGCTGGGCAACTTCCTGACCTGGAAGCCCTGAGGCTTACTGAACCCGCGTCCAGGTTTGCCCGCGACAGATCAGGCCGCCCGCCACGCATCCCTTGACGGTCAGCTTGTTCTGGCCGTCCAGTGACATCTTCGAGTTGTAGGTTTTGTCCCGGTCGGGGGCCCAGATTTTACCACTGTCATAGCTGCCGCCCCCTTCGGGAACCATCTCCCAGATGATCTTTTTGCCAAGGTTCTCATATTCCAGCTGCTGGTTGCCATCGGCGTCGAACGCGCTGTCGATGGTGCCGCAGATCGCACTGCCGCATTCGGAAATCGTCACATGCAGATAGCCACCTGTGTCGCCCGGCGCGGTTTTCCACAGGCCGTCAACCGGATCGTCTGCAAAAGCAGCTGTAGCAAGCAGCATCAGGCCCGCGGAAAGAGTAAAAGTCTTCATGATTTTCTCCCTGTTTTGAAGGCAGTCTGACCCGCCAGTGGGCGACGGGCAAGAATGACCCAGCGTCGCGTTGCATCCCCTGCCCTGCTTGTGCGATATCCCGCTCGTGTAACAGTGATATAGGGCCGCCCGACATGATCCTCTACCCCGCCATCGACCTCAAAGACGGCAATGCCGTACGCCTGCTGCGTGGTGAAATGGACAAGGCCACCGTGTTCAACGAAGACCCGGCCGCTCAGGCCCGTGCTTTTGTCGAGGCAGGGTGCGAATGGCTGCATCTGGTCGACCTGAACGGCGCATTCGCAGGCGAGCCGGTCAACGCAGCGCCGGTTGAGGCAATTCTGAAAGCGTGCAAGGTGCCTGCGCAACTGGGCGGCGGCATCCGTGACATGGCCACGATCGAAACCTGGATCGAGAAAGGGCTGGCGCGGGTCATTTTGGGCACTGTCGCTGTCGAAAACCCCGACCTAGTGCGCGAAGCAGCCAAAGCCTTTCCCGGCAAGGTCGCCGTCGGCATCGACGCACGCAACGGCATGGTGGCCACCAAGGGCTGGGCCGAAGAAACCGACGTTCAGGTCACCGATCTGGCCCGTAGTTTCGAAGACGCAGGCGTTGCGGCAATCATCTACACCGATATCAATCGCGACGGTGCCATGCAGGGCCCGAACATCGAAGCGACCGCTGCCCTGGCACAGGCCGTTTCCATCCCGGTGATCGCCTCGGGCGGTGTCAGTTCGCTGGACGACCTGATCGCCCTGCGCGATTGTGGCGTTGCGCTGAACGGCGCGATTTCGGGTCGGGCGCTTTATGATGGCGCGATTGACCTGGCCGAGGCCATCCGCGCCCTGTCGTGATCGGTTATTGCGCGGCTGCGGCGGTCAGCTTGGCCAGCGCACCGCGCATCTTTTCGATGACCGGTGATTTGTCGACATCGTTCAGGTCATCCAATGTCTCTTTCGGGTCTTCATAGATCAGCCACACCTGGCCATTGGCGTCTTCGTAAGCCTGCACCTTGAGAGGCAGAAACAGCCCGGCACGCGGGTCGATCTGCATGGCTGGCGTACCCAGCGCAGGGTTGCCGAAAATCAGTACCTGATTGGCGGGAATGGGCGTGCCGATCTTTTCCGCCCCGGCCGCGTGGTCGATGCGGGCAAACACGGTTGCGCCTGCATTTCCGACGGCAGCTTCCAGCGCGTCCAGCGCCTCGGCCACGGATTTGTCGGTTTGAACCTTTATGATGTCATCTGCCATAGCGGTCAGCGCGCCTCCGAACGAAAAAACACAAGCCAGTATCAGTCTACGCATATCGATATTCCTTCTGTGAAATTCACCCCAATTCTCACAGATTTGAGACCGCTCACAATCACAAGTCTGGCATCGGCAAGGCTTTGCCAGAATTGAAAACGCCCATTTTACCCTTGCTTTCGAGAACAATCCAACCAGAAGCCAAACATTTTACTGCGTTGAGCCATAATTCGGGCGGAATCTCCGCTTAACTCCTTCGTCAAACACAACAACCCGGGTGGCAAACGTGAGTATTTCCAACCTAGACGTTCCCAAAACGTCCAGATTCGGATCGGCAACCATTGCGATCTTCTGTGCGGCGGTTTTCACAAGCGCCAGTCTGCTGTTCTTTGTCCAGCCGCTTTTTGCCAAACTGGTTCTTCCCAAAATCGGCGGTGCCCCGGCGGTCTGGACAACCGCAATGCTGTTTTTTCAAGTGGTGCTGATAATCGGGTATGTTTACGCGCACCTGTTGACCAAGTTTCTGCCCCTGCGCTGGCAGATCATCACCCATTTTGCCTTCTGGGTGGCGGCGCTGACTTTCCTGCCGCTGTCCACCCGCGAAAGCTGGAGCTATGACGCTTCGACCTCGACCGCGCTGCAAACGCTTGGCCTGTTCGCCGTAGGTGTGGGTGTACCTTTTGCGGTATTGTCGGCAAATGCGCCCCTGTTGCAGGCCTGGTACGCCAAGTCGGGCGGGCCTTCGGCGGATGATCCGTATTTCCTTTACAGCGCCAGCAATGTCGGATCCTTGCTGGCGCTGTTGGCCTTCCCCCTGGTTGCAGACCCATTTTTTGGCGCTGCCGAGATCAGCCACGCCTGGCTGGTCGGCTTCGTGCTGTTCGGCGCGCTTTTGCTTGGCAGTGGCATGATCGCCTTGCGGGGATCACAGCATACAAAATCGTCGGTTCAAACGGCGCTTAAGGCCAGTTTTCCCGCCCTGCGGCAAATCGCTGTCTGGGTGTTCGTCGCCTTCATTCCCTCTTCCTTGATGCTATCCTTTACAACGCGGGTCAGTACGGATCTGGGTGCTCTCCCGCTGATCTGGGTAGTGCCACTGGCAGTCTACATCCTGTCCTTCATCATCGCCTTCGCCAAATGGAAGCACCTGACGCTTGACGCCTTGAACCTTCCCATGCTGGCGGCATTGGCAGCGGGTGTCGTACTGGTGTCCGACGTGGTCAGCGAGCATGACGCGCCGGTGGTTATTCTGCTCTATGTCCCGGTGTTGTTCGTCATCGCTCTTTATGCGCACCGCCTGCTTTACGACATGCGCCCATCCGCCGAGCAGTTGACCGTGTTCTACATCGCCCTTTCCGTGGGCGGAGCGATTGGCGGGCTGTTCAACTCGATCCTTGCACCGATTGCCTTCACACGTGAGTTGGAGGTGCCAATCACCATGATCCTGGCCGGAGGATTGTTCCTTGTCCGCACACCGGGATTTGCCTTTCGCCACGTCATCATGGGCATCGCGGCAAGTGTTTTCATCTTCGTCATCGCAGGTGCGACACGCGGCGTCGCGGCCCTGAGCGCGGACATCCCGCGTGCAGGTGCCCTGTTCGTGCTGATATTCGGAGTGCTGTATCTGTTCCGGGCACAGGCCATGCGTATCCCTGTGGTTCTTACCGTCGTTCTGCTGCCCGCATTTGCGGTAAAGAACAATCCTGTGTTCGAAGATCGCAGCTTTTTCGGCGTGCATTCGGTATATTCAAGCGAGGGCTACCGCGTCTACAAGAACGGCACCACGGTGCATGGCTGGCAACGCGAATCCGAATATGGCACTCGGCCCACACCGCTGTCCTATTATCACCCCGAAGGACCGATGGCACAGGTCATCACGTCGGACTTCGGCAAGCAATCCAACAGCATCGGAATTGTTGGTCTGGGAACAGGTGCACTGGCCTGCTATCGGCAGCCTTCGCAAAACTGGGACTTTTTCGAGATCGACGCGACCGTAGACCAGATCGCACGCGATCCTTCACTGTTCACCTATATGTCGGATTGCACGCCCGATTCCAAAACCCATCTGGGTGACGCCCGGATCGTTCTGAAGCAAAAGCCTTTTGCCTTCGATATCCTGGTTTTGGATGCATACAGCTCGGACGCGATTCCGCTTCACCTGATCACACGCGAGGCGGTAGAGATGTATACCAGCCGCCTGACTGACGATGGGGTTCTGGTGTTCCACATCACAAACCGGTTCTACGATCTGGTCCAGCCTTTGGCCCGAATTGCCGACAGCTTGAACCTGACCGCTGCGCATCAGCGGCTGGCCGTGGGTGAAGAGCAGGTTGAAACCGGAGCCGCCACCAGCAGCGTTGTGATCCTGAGCCCCGACAAATCCCGAATTGAGAATTTTGCGCAGGATGGAAATTGGCGAATTGTCGAGACCGACGGAGCGCTGCCATGGACCGATGACAAGGCAAACCTGCTTTCGGCGCTGACGCTGCTGAAGAACCGGGATCACTAAGCCCCCCGCGCCGCCCATGGCCATTGCTACCAGGGCCAAGGATGGCAAAACGTCTGTGGCATCGGCAGCGCTTTGTCGGTAAAGGTCCGGCAACGAAGGACGATCAGATGCTGAAAACCCGGATCATTCCCTGCCTTGATGTTGCTGATGGCCGTGTGGTCAAAGGCGTGAATTTCGTGGGCCTGCGCGATGCGGGCGACCCGGTGGAATCGGCCAAGGCCTATGATGCTGCCGGAGCGGACGAGATCTGCTTTCTCGACATTCACGCGACCCATGAGAATCGCGGCACCATGTTCGATGTGGTGCAGCGTACGGCGGAACAGTGTTTCGTGCCACTGACCGTGGGCGGTGGGGTGCGAACAAAAGACGATGTGCGCGCCTTGCTGCTGGCGGGGGCGGACAAGGTCAGCTTCAACTCGGCCGCGGTTGCCAATCCGGATGTGATTGCCGAAGCGGCAGATCAGTTCGGCAGTCAGTGCATTGTCTGCGCCATCGACGCCAAGACCGTCAGCCCCGGCAAGTGGGAGATCTTTACCCATGGTGGGCGCAAACCCACCGGCATTGACGCGGTTGCCTTTGCAAGAACCGTGGTCTCCAAGGGGGCCGGTGAAATCCTGCTGACCTCGATGGACCGCGACGGCACCAAATCCGGGTTCAACCTGCCGCTGACCCGCGCCATTTCCGACGCGGTGGATGTGCCCGTGATCGCCTCGGGCGGTGTTGGTACTTTGGACCATCTGGTCGAGGGCGTCACCAAGGGCGGTGCAAGCGCCGTGTTGGCGGCATCGATTTTCCATTTCGGCGAATACACCATCCGCGAGGCCAAGGAACATATGGCCGCAGCTGGCATCCCCATGAGGCTAACATGAGCATCTTGCACGATCTGGCCGCCACGATCGAGGCACGCAAGGGGGCTGATCCCGAAAGCAGCTGGACGGCCAAGCTGCTTGCGAAAGGCCCTGAGAAATGCGCCGAGAAATTCGGTGAAGAGGCCATAGAGGCCATCATCGAAGCCGTAAAAGGGGATCAGGTTAAGCTGACCTCGGAAGCGGCGGACGTGTTGTATCACCTTCTGGTCATGCTGGCCGCGCGGGACGTGGCGCTGGATGATGTTCTGGCCGAGCTGGACCGCCGTCAGGGCACCAGCGGTATCGCCGAAAAAGCTGCCCGCCCCAAAGGGTAACGTCCGGGTTCCGCACTGGCTCCTGGGCCGTTATACTCGGATGCCAGACTGTCAGGCTGAAGGCGCGATATGATCCGAGTTTTGATGCTTGTGGCAACCCTTGCCATCGTTGCTGGCTGCGCCGCGCCGCCGCGCTCGACCGGGGACGAGGTGCAGCGGCTCGCCTCGGAGATTCAGGGCCTTGGTCCGGATATCGACCCAGAGGAGGCCCAACGCGCGGCGAGAATCGCTTACGCCTATACCGCCCAGCTGGTCGAGGAATACCAGATCACAGACCCGCCCCTGATCCATAATATGAAGGTCAACAAGGGGCTGCGCCCGCGTGGGCTGTGCTGGCATTGGGCCGAGGATATCGAGCGGCGGCTGAAACAGGAAAACTTCCGGACGCTGGATCTGCACCGTGCCATCGCAAACGCGGACAACCCGACGCGGATCGACCACAGCACCGCAATCATCAGCCGTAAAGGCGCGACGCTGTATGACGGTGTCGTATTGGACCCGTGGCGTTATGGCGGCGTGTTGTTCTGGTCTCCGCTGGTCGAGGATACCCGGTATGACTGGGTCCCGCGCGACGTGGTGCTGGAAAAGCGGCGGAAGGAACAGGTCGCCCGCCTGAAACCTTACGTCCCCGCCAAACCCTAAAGCTTGGACGAAATGATCCCGGTCGAAAATCCACCCATGCGCAATTCGCCAAACAGGCGCTGATATTCAATTTTGGGGCAGCGGTTCATCACCACATCGACCCCACGGGCCTTGGCCTTTGCCGCCGCTTCAGGGTGTTCCACACCAATCTGCATCCAGATCGTACCGAGCGACGGAAACGCATCCAGCGCCTCGTCCACAATAGGTGGCACGGCCTCGGACCGCCGAAAAATGTCCACCATGTCCACAGGCTCGGAAATTTCTGACAGGCTGCCGCGAACCGTCTGACCAAACAGGTCTTTGCCCGCGTGGCCCGGATTGACGGGAATCACCTTGAACCCTTTCAGCGACAAATAGCGCGCCACGTAATAGCTGGGTCGCACCGGGTTCATGGAAACGCCGACAACGGCCACCGTCTTGGTGCGTTGCAAAATGGCCTTGAGGTACTGATCGGAATAGTCTGGCATGCCCTATCCTTAACAGGGTTCCAAAAAGAAAAAAGCGCCCAAGAATGCTTGGGCGCCAGTTGTTGGAACGAGGGACAGTGAAATGACCCGCGGCAGTTCCGTTCCGCGGTCACTGTGACATTTAAGCATGGATCCGTTAAAAAAAAGAGGGGTGGCGCATTTTTGTGATGACTTTTCACAATCAGCTGAACCTTGCCTACTCCCCATAGAGAATTGCGGGCCAGTTTTCTTCTGCCATCGCAATGTATCCTGTTTGATTCTGCTGCCAGATTTCCTCGACCGCGGGTGAATGCGTCAGGTAAAGACGCCCATCGACCACCTGCCACGCATTCGGATCCGTGCTTTTCAACACACCCATCGCCATCCCGTACGAGCAATAACCACCGAACTGCGGCGCAAAGGCGCGCGGGTTGCCTTCAAAGAGCTCGCGATTTGCCTGCGATTTGAAATGCCACCGGGCGCCCTTCCACATGACCGCGTTTTCGGGTGCCCCTTTTGAAGGCGCGTCGCTGTCAAAATAGGACACGGGATCATACCCTGCCAACGCCACACCGTCAGTGGCGTAATACACGGGGTTGTCCTGCGCAAACACGGCAGGAGCCAGCAATACAGTGCTCAGCGAGCTCATAAAAGTACGTCGGTTCAGCATCGTCATATGGGAATCTGCACATTCAAGACCATCAAGATGCAACTTTTCGCGTTTTTCGGAACCCCTGTTGACGCGGATGTGAACGAGTGTTCGCCAGTTGAAACTTAGTCAAAGATGTCTTCGATCACGTCCCATGCTTCGTCGAACACGCGCGCAAGCATGGTCTTCTTCCTCTTTTTGCGCTTTGCTTTCCGAGGGGCAGCATGAGACACAGCTACGCGCAGCGGTTCGGGTTTGTGTACTTTCCGCGCGGGCAGCATCTTCAGGTTGTGCAGCGGCGCTCCACAGTTGGAGCAGCTAAGCTCGTGCCGTTCCTTGCCTTTCAGGATCAAGGCAGCCCGGGTACCGCAATAGCAGCAGGTCGCGATTTTGGCAGGACCGGGAATGACGCTCTCCTTTGCTCAGGGTCGCGATGCATATAAGGCGATTGCCGCAGCATTTGAGACGTTCAGCGAACCAAATCCCCCGGCTGCGTCAATTTTAACCAACTGATCCACGGTTTCCTTTGTCTTCTGCCGCAAGCCCGGACCTTCCGCGCCCAGCACAAGCGCGACAGGGCGGTCACGGCCATCGCTTAGCGCACCTTCGATTGTCATGTCGGCTTCTCCGTCCAGCCCAAGGACCAGAAAGCCCATGCCCTGAAGCTCGACAATCGCGTCCGCAAGGTTGCGCACCCGCAGATAAGGCTGCCGCTCAAGCGCACCGCTGGCGGTTTTTGCCAGTGCCCCGGTCTCGGGCGCGGAATGGTGGCGTGTGCCGATCACAGCACTGGCCCCCAGAACTTCGGCCGAGCGCAGAATCGCCCCGACATTGTGCGGGTCGGTGACCCGGTCCAGCAGAATGACGCGAGGGTTTTCGCGACCGATGCAGTTATCTGCCAGACTGCCCCATTCCAACGGCTTGACCTCCAGCGCTGCGCCCTGATGCACGGATCCAGCATCGATGGGCGCAGAAAACTTGCGCGGGTCGACCATCTCGGCCTCGATCCGCGCAAATTCAATAGCTTCCGCCAGTTTGTCACACGCATTCCGCGTCACCATCAGGCGTAGTTTTTGCCGTTTTGGGTTCATCAGCGCATCGCGAACCGCGTGCAGGCCAAACAGCCAGACTGTTTCCGCAGCAGCAGCTTTGCGCGCCTGTTCCTTTTCGACGACCCATTTGGGTTTCTTCATTTTACGGGCCTCCGGGCCGGGAATTCGGTTTCCTGCGTCAAAGGGAAATTTTCCTGTTGACGCTCCTTTGGTGCGCTAGTAATCACGCCTCCACGTCAGGTGCAACGCCTGACAGTGGGCGACAGGCCGCAAGGTGTGGCAGGGGACTGTAACTCCCTCGCGGAGACGCACGCCTGGTTCGATTCCAGGGTCGCCCACCATCTTTCCAGCGTATTCCGAAGATGGTCAGGACTCGTGTCCCGCACTGCGTTATTGTCTGGCAGCTATGTTATTGCTGTTGGTCTGCCCCCATTCTCAGATGCGACAGACCTGATCCGTTTTACACATCTTAAACCGGCGCTAACGCGACCGGATTGTGAACGAAGGGTGCCGCGTGGCCTTCGCCACCACATGTCATGACGTTCAGATCAATGCGCCGGTCGATTGCGCACCTATTCCGCAGCCGGGCGCATCTGCGCTATGCGGTTGAACCAACGCACGATTTCGTCCAAGTCCGCAGGCAACTCCTCGGCCGCGCCTTCGGCGAAGGCGTTGAACTTTTCGGCGTTCAGCCCGTTCACGCCGACCAGCACCGGAATTTCCAGCGCCAGCGCTTCGCCGATCACCGGGCGGAACCCCCGCCCATCAGACTCATGTTTACCGAATTTGTTTATAATCAACAGGTCCGGCGCGTTCGCAAGCGAGGCGGTCACATACCCAACCGCCTGTTCCAGCGCTGCGGGGTCCAGACGGCAGCCACGGGACTGGGTGCCCAGTGATTGCGAGATACGGATGGTTTCGCCGTTAGGCAGCACGCGCACGTCCATATCGCATTTGCTGCTGTCGGTGCATTCTGTGTTTGTTTGCACGACACCGGCCAGTTTCGCGCCGGACGCCAGCAGACGTCCAGCAACAGCGCTGAGCAGGCGATCCGTCGCGCCGCGGTCGGTGGTGGTGACATAGGCCAGATGCATCTTGGACCTCTTGTAAATCGATTGTGACGTTTCAAATAGCACGCAAGGCGCTGCCCGACCACTCCCCCAGTCAAGGAAGCGGCGACAGACCAATCACAGGTGCGTGCAGGTGAAGAAGAACCGCATAAACGGCCAGTGCGGTCAGCCAGACCCAGGGGCGTGGCCAGGGTCGCGGTGAGCGGAGTGAGAACCGCGACGTATTTCGGGACAACCGGACCCATTCAAAGCCCATCTCACGCGATTTACGCCTGTCGATCAGGTCCATGCCCATAACAGAAAATCCGGCAAACAGGCCGAACAGAATCACATGTGACAGGCTTCCATTGGCCAGAAGATGCGCCAAGGACCACAACAGCAGCGCGGCTAGGATCGGGTGGCGGGTGGTGCGCAGAATACCGGGGTGTTCGGGGTCAAAAGGCCTTTTGCCCATCCCACCGAAAGAAAACGGGTTCTGGATCGCAAGCCCGGCCACAGCCAGCCAGCACACCACGGGCATGATCAGTATTGGCACCCAGCGCAAGACTGCGAACGGCGGAATGACCTCGACATAGGGGGCGTTTGCAGCGGCGACAATCAGCCAGGCCAGCACGGCCAGCGACAGAAGTGAATAGGCCGCGAAATACCCCCGGCGCCCGAGCGTGCCGATCAGCCAGCCCCGCACGGTGGGCCGTACAGGAATTGCATGGCTGAGCAGGAAAACGATGAGTGCTGCAAGAAATAGGCCCCAACCGGTCATGATATTCTCCAACGTGTTGGGGTCGGTCTAGAGTGAGAGGGCAGCGACTTCCTTGCCCGAAATCAAGTTGGGCCGCAGGGGCGGATACGCCGCCCCTGCCTGTATTACAGCCCAAGCGCCGCGCGGCGTTCTTCGGCAAAGCCCTGCACGATGCGGTCAGCAATCAGTGCCAGAATCGCCATCGCGGCCCCGGCAGATATGCCCAATCCTACATCCGCCTGACCCAGCGCCAGATAGATCGACTGGCCCAGACCGGTGGTCCCGATCAGTGCCGCGATGACCAGCATGGCAAAGGCATAAAGGATGGTCTGGTTCAGCCCCAGCAGGATGGTCGGGGCCGCATAAGGCGCCCGCACATCGCGCATGATCTGCCACTCGGTCGCACCGCTTGAAATTGCGGCCTCCATCATCTCATCCGGTGTATTGACCAGCCCGTGCCGCGTGTAGCGGATCATCGGGACAATCGCATAGGCACAGATGGCCAGAAAGGCCGAGAACTCGCCAATCTGGAACACCATCAGCACCGGGATCAGGAACACGAAAAGGGGGATCGTCTGCAACATGTCGCAGATCGGGCGAACCACGTTCCACACAGGCTGCCATACCGCGCTGGCAAGGCCGATCAGCCCACCCGCCAAAGCGCAGGTAAACACCGCTGCACCGCTGAGATAAAGCGACAGCAGCGCCCTTTCCCACAGGCCCGAGACGAGGATGGTGCAGAGCAGCCCCACACAGAGCGCGGCCAGACGCCAGCCCCCGGCGACCCAGCCCAGCGCGGCAGCGCCAGTCAGGACAAAGGGCCACGGCAGGTTCGCGATACCGGTTTCCAGCATTCCAATCAGAATCAGAACGACCAGCCCACCAGTCAGCCGTCCGCGCCACGCCATCAAAAGCGCAATCCCGGCACCGGCCGCGAACAGGCCAAAGCTCATGCTCGACGTCCACTGGAAGCCCCATGTGAAGGGCAGCACCGCCTGATCCAACCCGATCCGCAGCGGCAGCAGAATATAGAACAGCGAGTTGTTCTTGAGGGCGTCCAGCCACTGGCCGTTGGCCTGGGTAAATGCGGTCAGGCCGCTGTCCACGGCTTCGGCCATCGGGTCCAGCAGGGTCAGCTCCGCAGGGTTTGGCAACCACGCCCAGAAGGCCGCCGTGAAGACAACAGCAAAGCCCAGCATCGCCCAGACAACACGGCTGTCATAGCGTTTACGCTCGGTCGCCAAAGTGCCGCTCATCCGGTCGATCACCACGGCAAAGACCACGATAACCAGACCCGCCATCAGCGACTCGCCGAACTGCGCCTTGCGCATGGTCAGCAGAACCTCCCAGCCGATATCGTTGAACCCGCCGATGACGGCGGCGATGATAACCATCGACAGAGCAGCCATCAGGCATTGGTTCACACCGACCATGATCTGAGTGGTGGCGGCAGGGATTTCGACCTGGAACAGCTGCTGGAACCGAGTGCCGCCAGACATGATGGCCGCCTCTTTTATTTCGGGCTCTACCCGTTCCAATCCCAGCATCACATTGCGCGCCATTGGTGGTGCGGCATAGATGGCCGAAGCAATCAGACCAACAACAGGACCAAATCCAAACAGCAGCAGCAGCGGTGTCAGATAGGCAAAGGTTGGCACCGTCTGCATGATGTCCAGCACGGCCTGCACAAAGGATTTCACCTTTGGCACTTCGTTGGCGAGGATGCCGATGGCGCCCCCAATGACCAGCGCCACAGGGACAGACACGGCGACAAGCGCCAGCGTATTCATGCTTTCGGCCCAATAGCCCGAGGCCAAAACAAAGCTCAGGCCCAGAAAGCCAAGTGCGGCCATGGACAAGCCGCCCAGATACCAGCCCAACGCGGTCACGATCCCGATCAGAATGGGCCATGGCGTTTTGCCCAGCACGAAATTCGCCCAGTTCATTGGGTGGGTCATCAGGTCCGAAAACAGCCGCATTGCCGGTTTGATCAGGTTCAGAAACCAGTCCAGAAACGCGCCAACCCATTGGGTTGCAGGCAGTTCCCACGCGGCGGGCCACTTGACCAGCCACGGGGCGATACCCTCGAGCGCGAGGCAAACTGCACCGACGATAACCGTTATCAGGGCGGCCTTCGCACCTGCCGTCAACTGCGCGCTGCGCCGTGTCGGGAGGTCGGTTATGGCGGTCATGTCTCGTCCACCTGAAGAGCTGCGGCCAGATCGGACGGATGCACCGTGCCGACGACATTGCCCGCCTCATCCCGCACGGGCACGGGTTCATACAGCTCCATGCAATGCGCAAGGGCTGCGTCCAGCGTCATCGAGGTGGTGAGGCCGGGATCATCGGGGCCACATTCCGCCTCGCTCCGCATGACCGAGGCGACCTTGGCGTGTTGACCTTTGGCGACATCCTTCGAGAATTCGCGCACGTAATCATCCACCGGGCGCAACACGATATCAGTGGGCGTTCCGATCTGAACAATCTTGCCGTCGCGCATGATGGCGATGCGGTCGGCCAGCTTCAGCGCCTCTTGAATGTCATGGGTGATGAAGACGATGGATTTCTTCAGCGTCGCCTGAATGCGAAGGAATTCATCCTGCAACTGGCGTCGGATCAATGGGTCGAGGGCCGAGAACGGTTCATCCAGAAACCAGATATCGGGATTTACGGCGAGGCTGCGGGCAATACCCACACGCTGACGCTGGCCACCTGAAAGCTGGCGCGGAAAGCTGTCTTCGCGCCCTTCCAGACCGACCAGGGAGATCACCTCCTGCGCGCGCGCCAGCCGTTCCTTCTTGCCCACACCCTGCACGCGCAGCGGATAGGCCACGTTTTCAGAAACGGTCATATGCGGGAACAGGCCGAAATGCTGGAACACCATGCCCAGTTTTTTGCGGCGCAACTCGGTCAGCGCCTTTTTTGAGGCTCCGATGACATTTTCGCCATCCACCCGAATCTCACCACCTGTGCCCGGCAACAGCTGCGAGATGCAGCGGATCAGCGTGGATTTGCCCGAGCCCGACAGGCCCATGATGACGAAAAGTTCACCTTCCTGAACCTCGAAATTGGCATCCTGAACGGCGGGGATCAGCCCCTGTTCCCGAAGGGCGGCGGCAGCCTTGTCGGCGTCATTCCCTGACCGAGACAGCGCGTCGGTCAGGGCTTTGTCAGCGCCGGGGCCAAACACCTGCCAGAGATTCCGGCAGGCGATGGCTGGCATAGTCGTGTCCGTCACTTACGCGGGCTCACTGGGTTGCCGCGTCAACAACCGGACGCCACTTGCCTTCGTTTTCGGCCATCCAAGCGGCGACAACTTCTTCGACCTTTCCGCCGTCAACGTCGATCGCGCCCATCATCGGCTGCTGATCTTCAACCGCCAGCTGATAGTTGGTCAGGATTTCAAAGGCTGCTGGCCATTTCTCTTCCATACCGCTCCAGCCGGCCTTGAAGATGCGCGAGGGCGAGAAGTCGCAGTCATTGACAGCGTTCGGGTTCGGGCCCCAGGCCGGATCACTGAAGCACGCTTCTTCACCGGCGGGCAGTTCGACGAACTGAACGTCATAGGCCGACATCGCCCAATGCGGCTGCCAGAAGGTGATCAGCAGCGGCGATTTACGTTCGGTCGAGGCGCGCAATTCCGCGATCAGCGCCCCTTCGGACCCTGCTGGTACGGCTTTGAACGGCAATTCCAAACCGGTCATGCGATCCGCGCCCGGAGTACCCCAATCGGCCGGGTAGTCGACCAGACGACCACCGGGCAGAGTTTCCGCCGTCGCAAAGACCTGAGCGCAATCTTTCAGCGCTTCCCATGCGGGCAGGCCCGGGCACAGATCGGCCACATGCGCCGGGTATGCGATGCCTTCCTTGGCATCCAGACCCAGATCACCGATTTCAACCACAGTGCCTTCACCGATTTTCTTGGCGTATTCATCGGAAACGTTGGAAGACCAGATTTCCAGTGTCGCGTCGATGTCGCCATCGGCCAGCGCCTGGAACTGGTTCATCATGCCCGCGGTCACATATTCGACGTTGTACCCGGCAGCCTTGAGCATCTCTCCCGCCACATGCGTGGTGACATGCTGGCCGGTCCATTCGTTGATCGCCAATTTGATCGGTTCATCCACGGCACCCATATCCGCCGCCTGCGCTGCGCCTGCAACGCTCAGAGCCATTAGGCTTACACTTAGTTTTTTCATGGACTTAACTCCCTGTCATATTTGTTTTGCCCATCCCGGCAAGGATTCTCCCGCCGGTCTTTCTGTCTGATGACAATGCCATGCCGCAGCATGCACAAATTTGGCTGGAAAAGAACAGTGATCCGTTTCCAAATTGTGGAAAAGATCTTTCTGCCAGATTGTTCCCCCCTCCCGGCTCCCTTTACGCATCCAACCCGGCTTGCCTTGTTCCATTTCGCTAAGACGGGGCGTTGACTGACGAGTCAATCAGAAAACATTTTGCCACCTTTTGTCGAGAACTTCTTTCGAAAATCCGCATTTTTCTGCGAATCCAGTTATTCGTTGGGCTGCCTCAAATCTGGACACGGTCAGATTTTTCATTGCCAAACAAGAACAAAAGATAAACATTTATAGTCGGGCAACATCAAGGTTAGACAGATGCGAACGTTTGACGAAATCTTTGAAATCGCAGCCGCGCGCCACGGCGGTCCAGAAGCACTGGGCGCAAAACTGAGCAAACCGAAAACCCCTGCGGAACTGGCAGCGATGCCCGAGGATCGCTGGCTGTCGGTCATCACGAAATGCATCTTTCAGGCTGGCTTCAACTGGAAAGTCATCGAAAACAAATGGGACGGGTTCGAATCAGCCTTTAACGGGTTCGACGTGGGGCGATGCGCGTTCATGGATGATGAGAAGTTTGACACCCTTTTGCAGGATACGCGCATCGTAAGGAATGGAACCAAGATCGCGGCTGTACGGGATAACGCAGCATTCTTGCTTGAACTGCGTGAGGAAGGCGGCGCGGGTAAAGTGTTAGGCGGCTGGCCATCTGATGACTACGTCAACCTTCTGGCAATGCTGGCAAAACGCGGGGCCCGACTGGGCGGCGCTTCGGCGCAGTACGCAATGCGGTTTGCCGGGCGGGACAGTTTCATTCTGTCTCAGGATGTCACCGCCCGGCTGATTGCTGAAGGTGTGATCGACAAGCCTGCCACCTCGAAGAAAGCGATGGAGGCGGTTCAGAACGCCTTTAATACATGGATGGGTCAGTCCGGGCGATCACTTACGGAAATCAGCCGGGTTCTGGCCATGAGTCTGTGAAAACGGTTTGCGGAATACCCGCAGCGGAATAAGATTCAACTTATGGTTCTGCGTGTATTCATTGCTTCACTTTTGTTGCTGGCCGCCTGCGGTCGTGAGTTGACTGAGCAGGAGCGCGATTTTGCGGAAACCATTCAAGGGGAAACCCTGGAACTGGATCACATCCGTCTGGTCGAAGGTGCCCCGGTTACCAACGTGACGTATTTCCGCGAAGAACGCCCGCGACTGGCCTGCCGCGAGCGCATTCTGCCCCCGGTGGACCCCGGGCCGGTGACGGGCAAACCTGCCGCCGTGGCCCTGTTCAACAAAGTCTACTTTGCCCGCGACTGGTATCTGGAGGACTATATGTCGGAATTTCCGGATCAGATGAACCTGCTGGCCGCGATGCTTTTGGCCCATGAGCTGACGCATGTCTGGCAATGGCAGAATCGCCGGACCACGGGTTACCACCCCCTGCGCGCTGCGGCGGAACATGGAGGCCGGAGGGATCCGTATCTGTTCGACCTCGAAACCTCTCCGGATTTTCTGACCTACGGGTTCGAACAGCAGGGCGCGATCGTCGAGGAATACGTGTGCTGTCGCGCATTGGCCCCCCAGGCCAAGCGTACCAAAAGACTGCACGACATGCTGGGCACCCATTTTGATCTGTCGCCCCTGCCGGAACAAGGGCGCGAGCGCCCGGTCCTGATCCCATGGAGCGAAGCCAGGATCGAAGGGATTTGCAGTTAGTTCCGTGCGCGCTGCACGGTTTCCAGATATGCCACCAGATCAACGATCGGCTGGCTGGTCAGGATCGGCTGACCTTCCGGTGTTTTCATGGATGTGTCCTGCCCGTCGAAATAAGGGCCATAGACCGGCATCGGGCTGCCATGGCTGACCAGCGGGTCCCTACCGTCGATGCGGGCGACAACGCGGGCGGTCGGGAACACCCCGCTTTCGCCGGACAATGCGGTCAGATCGGACGGCTGAACAACCAGCACGCTGGCCATCGGCCCCTGCCCGGTTGCATCAATCCCGTGACAGGTCGCGCAGTAATGCAAATAGAGTTCCTCTCCGGTCGCGGCATCCTGCGCCCAAGCAGCTTGTGCGGTAGCAGCCGAAACCCCGAGAACCAGCATACCGATCGTTGCCTTGAACATCGTATCCTCCTGTCACGATTGACATTTGCAGGGTTGCCCGACAGGCATATGAGCGCAATGATCCAGATCAACGAAACAGGTGCAGAGGGTTCGGGCAATGACACAATACGCAGCCATCATGCTGGCCGCCGGATTTGGAATTCCGATACTGGCCGCTCTTAACGCGGCCCTTGGCAAGGTCATCGGATCACCGACAACGGCAGCTGTGGTGCTGTTTGCAATTGCCCTGGCCGCCTCGGTGCTGACCATGCTGTTGTTTCCCGGTTTTGCAGCCTTGTCCAAGGTTGCGCAGGCCCCGAAACACCTGTTGTTCGCTGGCATCCTGATTGCATTCTATGTGTTGTCGATCACCCATGTCGCCCCACATTTCGGCGTTGGAAACGCCGTGTTCTTTGTTCTGTTGGGGCAATTGATCAGTGCGGCGGCAATCGATCACTTCGGCCTGTTCGGCGCGCAGGTGGCACCCCTCACCCTGATGCGGGCGGGTGGTATCGCCGTCATGGCCATCGGTGTTGCGATCACTCAACTGGCCTGAGCACGCCGCCCTCAAGCCGGACCATGCGGTCCATGCGCGCCGCCAGTTCGAGATTGTGGGTCGCGATCAACGCCGACAAACCGTCGTCCCGCACCAGTGTCATCAGGGCATCGAACACCTGATCCGAAGTATCAGGGTCCAGATTGCCTGTCGGCTCGTCCGCCAGCAAAACACGCGGCGCGTTGGCAAGCGCCCGGCAAAAGGCCACGCGTTGTTGTTCACCGCCCGACAGCGCCGCAGGGCGGTGGCTGGCGCGCGGGGCGACGCCCACACGGTCCAGCAAGTCCAATGCCCGTGCCTGAGCAGCTTTTTCGGACGCGCCATTGGCCAGTTGCGGCAATGTGACGTTTTCCAGCGCCGTAAACTCGGGCAGCAGGTGATGGAACTGATATACGAACCCGATATCCTGCCGACGCAACGCCGTTCTGGTTCGGTCGCCCTTGCCGTTCACATTCTGCCCCCCGATTTCGACGGTTCCGTCGTCAGGCCGATCCAGCAGACCGGCAATGTGCAGAAGCGTCGATTTGCCTGCCCCTGACGGCGCAACCATGGCCACAGCTTCACCTGCGCGCAGTTCGAGGTCGACCCCACGCAGAACCTGCACCTCGCCCGGTGTACCTTTGAGGTAGGTCTTGGTCAGACCGTTCAGACGCAAGGTGACTTCATTCATAGCGCAGCGCCTCGACCGGGTTTAGCCGCGCCGCGCGGCGGGCTGGGAAATAGGTGACGATGAAAGACAGGCCAAGCGACAGGCCCGTCGCCTTGAGCACATCGCTCAGATGCAGTTCGGCCGGCAGAGCGTAGATGCCGCGGATCGACGGATCCCACACGCCACCGCCCATCACGTAGTTCACGAATGAGAAGATCGGATCAATGTAGATTGCAAAGAGGCATCCCAGGATGACCCCCATTGCAGTGCCGATCAGGCCGGTGAACGCACCGCAGATGAAAAAGACACGCAGAACCGATCCTTCGCTCAGGCCGATCGTGCGCAAGATACCGATATCGCGCCCCTTGTTCTTGACCAGCATGATCAGGCCCGAAACGATGTTCATCGCAGCAATCAGAACGAGGATCGACAGGATGATGAACATCACGTTATCCTCAACCTCGAGCGCGCGCAGGAAGCCGCCGGATGCGTCCTGCCATGTCCAGATTTGACTGCGCTCGCCCGACGCCTCAAGAATGGGAATCAGGATCGGGCCGAGGTCTTCGGGCTTGTCCACCATCACTTCGATCTCATCCGCCACACCTTCACGGTTGAAAAAGCCCTGCGCCTGCGAAAACGGCATGTAGACGCGGGTGCGGTCAATGTCATAGCGACCGGCCGAAAACACATAGACAACGCGATAGGCATTCACGCGCGGCGACGTGCCAAAGGCGGTTTTGACCCCGTTGGGCGAGGTCAGTTTGACCACATCCCCGACAGTGACCCCAATACTGCGGGCCACACCCGATCCAATGGCGATTACATCCTCACCTGTCTGGAAGTCCGACAGGTCCCCCGCCGCCTGGTCCGCCTGCGCGATACCCGGCAGGTCGAACAGATCGTCTGGTCGGATGCCAAACACCTCGACCCCGCTGCTGCTGTCGCGGTTGGTGATCAGCACCTGCCCCTTCACCAGCGGTGCGGCACGTTCAACACCGGGCACCAGCGCAATGCGGTCAGTGCGTTCGTTGTAGTCGGCAATTGTCCGATCCACCCGGCCCTGCGCGTCAAATTCACCCGAGGAATAGACTGTCACATGCGCATTGGCGCCCAGAATGGTGCCGACGAATTCAGACCGAAAACCCGAACGGACGGCCAGCGTTGCAATCAGCGCGAACACGGCAAGCGTGATCCCGATCAGTGAGATCCATGTCATCACGCTGACGCCGCCTTCGGCCCTGCGCGCGCGCAGATATCGCCAGGCGATTTTCCATTCAAAAGGGGCAAAGGGCGGGGGTGTCTTGGCCATGCCTGCTCCGGGTTTTCTTGTTTGCGGCGACCCTTTCGGCATTTCGCCCAATGGTCAAGCCGGTTGTCACCCTGAACCGGTTCCTCAGCCTGAATGAGCCGAATCGTTTCGGGACATGACCAAAATACATGTGCAAAACAGGTGTCTTTCAATTCGGGCGCTACACCATGAGTTGTGAAGCGCATCACAGACAGAAGGTGATTGTTTCAGGTATGACGTTAATCATCGCGCATCGTGAGCCACTGAATCGTAAAGGCAACAATAAGTGCGAAATTTTATTACTCTTTTTGATTATTTTCAGAAACTTTGCCACCCTGACCATGGGGGAACACATTTAAAGAGCGGGGGTCGCTCAATGAATTTACAAATTTCAACCAATGGTGCGGGTGCAATTTCGACCCGTCAGGCTTCAACAGAATTAGATTGTGAAACCGCAGCCTTGCTGCGCGCGGCCATTCGGCCAATCTTTGTCACCGCGGCAAGCTGGGGCAATTTGGCAGACATCCTGAAAGACAAAGGATATCGTCTGGTTTTCCGGCAAGGCCGTTTGTGTATCACGGATCGGGCAACTGATGCGCGGATTTGCGGATTGCGCTTTCTGGATATCGAGTTTCGCGAACTGATCAGCCGCCTTGGCCGTCCGATTGTTGTGGCGACAGGTGACGGAGCCAACGGAAACGTCCTGGCCGAGCGCCCGACGTCGGATCAAAACTGAGAACCGACCGACTGACGCGGTCGGTATTCAGGTAGCTTGGGAAGGGCCGCCAGGTCTGAGCCTCCGGCACCCCATCCAGATCACAGGGTGAGTTTCAACACCACCTCGCAGCAGCAACTGATGGTCGCTTATGCGATCCGCTGGTAAATCTCAGCAACTTTGGTAACGGCCGCCTCGGGGCTCAGTTCCTCGTTTTCGCCAGTGCGGCGACAGGTCAGTTCAACCACACCATTCTTCAGACCACGCGGGCCAACCGTGATGCGCCAGGGCAAACCGATCAGGTCCATCGTGGCGAATTTGCCGCCAGCACGTTCATTGCGGTCGTCATAGAGCGGTTCCAGACCCAAAGCCGTCAGCGCCGTGTAGATCTTGTCACAAGCTGCATCGGCTTCGTCATCGCCCTGCTTGAGGTTGACGATACCGCAATGGAACGGGGTCACGCCCTCGGGCCAGATGATGCCTTTATCGTCATGGCTGGCCTCAATGATGGCTCCTACAAGGCGGCTGACACCGATACCATGGCTGCCCATGTGAACCGGAACCGGTTTGCCATCCGGGCCTTGGACAGTTGCGCCCAAGGGATCGGAGTATTTGGTGCCAAAGTAGAAGATTTGGCCCACCTCAATGCCGCGAGCCACGCGGCGGCGTTCTTCGGGGATCTGGTTGAACAGAGCTTCATCGTGGGTTTCATCAGTGCGGGCGTATTTCGAAGTGAACTCTTCCAGAATGGCTTGACACTGTTCGCGGTTGTCATAATCGATTTCACGATCGCCAAAGGTCAGGTCGGTGACGGCGCTGTCATAGAAAACCTCGGATTCACCGGTATCGGCCAGAACCAGAAACTCATGCGTGTCATCGCCACCGATGGGGCCTGAATCGGCGCGCATCGGAATCGCCTGAAGTCCCATCCGTTCATAAGTGCGCAGATAGCTGACCAGATGGCGGTTATAGGCGTGCAGCGCATCTTCCTTGGTCAGGTCGAAGTTGTATCCGTCCTTCATATAGAACTCGCGCCCCCGCATCACGCCAAAACGCGGGCGGATTTCATCGCGGAACTTCCACTGGATCTGGTAGAGCGTCAGCGGCAGGTCTTTGTAGCTGTTCACGTGGCCGCGGAAGATATCTGTCACCAGTTCTTCGGCCGTAGGCGTGAACAGCATGTCGCGGTCATGACGGTCCTTCATCCGCAGCATCTCTTGACCGTAGTCATCATAGCGCCCGGATTCACGCCACAGATCCGCCGACTGGATTATAGGCATCTGAATCGCGATGTGACCGGCCCGCGCCTGTTCTTCGTGGACGATGTTTTCCAGCTTGCGCAGCACTTTGAAGCCCAGCGGCAACCAGGAATATATCCCGGCAGAGGCCTGCTTGATCATCCCTGCACGCAGCATCAGCCGGTGGCTGACGATCTGAGCCTCGGACGGGGTTTCCTTGAGAACGGGCAGAAAGTAACGGCTCAGGCGCATGGACGGACCTTCAAAGGTAAGAATTCGACTGGACAGGTGATTATGCCAAAGCCCTGCCGGGGGCAATCGCGCATTGGTGTTTTCCGACCTTGCGGCAGTCGGTTTTTTGATTGACCCGCCAATCGGGACTGCCATGGTAGCGGAAACGCAAATTCCATGAGGCGCCGATGCAGACCATTCAGGAACCCGCACGCCAAATCCCCGTCATTCATCAAACCGATGTTCTGGTCGTCGGTTCCGGCCCCGCCGGGTTGGCCGCAGCGCTTGCAGCGGCACGTGCGGGGGCCGAGGTATCTTTGGTTGATCGTTTCGGCTGCATGGGCGGCAATATCACTGCCGTCGGCGTCGAAGGATTTGCCTGGTACCGGCACGAGCAAACCGTCGAGGCAGGCGGCATCGGGATGGAGTTTGAAACCCGCGCCAAGGAGATGGGAGCCGCCGTTCCGGAAAGCCAGTCCCTGAGCTATGAGCTGGACAGCGAAGGCTTCAAACTGGTGGCCGACAAGCTGGTCGAAGAAGCGGGCGTGCATCCGATGTTGCATCGGCAATTCGTGTCCCCGATCCTGGAAGGCGACCGGATCACCGGTGTCATCACAGAATCCAAGGCCGGGCGCGAAGCGATTTTGGCCAAGGTCGTCATCGATGCCACCGGCGACGCGGATGTGGCCCATCGCGCGGGTGCGCCGACCCACAAAACTCCGCGCGAGGACATGATGGCGGCCTCGGTCATGTTTCACCTGGCGGGCGTCGACAAGCGGGCCTTTATGGAAGGTGTAAAAGCTGACCCGCAGACCTACAAGGATTGGGGCGGCGGCGGAGAGTGGAACATTGAGACCTCGGGTAAAGAGGACGACATGTTCTCACCCTTCGTGCACAAACCGTTCCAGCAAGCAATCGATCAGGGGCTGATCCCGCCGCATCTGAACACCATCGCCGGCACCTGGGGCGCGATGCATGACACGGGCGAGCTGACATACATGAACCTCATCCATCTGGCCGAGGTTGACGGCACCGATCCCGACAGCCTGACGCGCGGCGAGATTGAAGGTCGCCGCCAGACCATGCTGGCCATCGAGGCGCTGCGACGGTTCATGCCCGGTTGCGAAAACGCTCGTTTGCGGAATTTCGGTATGACCATCGGCATCCGCGACACCCGCAAGATCGACGCGGTCTACAACATGACCGAAAACGATGCCCGCCATCAGGGCCGGTTCGAGGATACGATCGGCATCTATCCCGAGTTCATCGACGGCTATGGCATCCTGATCCTGCCAACTACGGGACGGTACATGCAAATCCCCTATCGGTCGATGCTGCCCAAGGGCATCAAAGGCCTGCTGGTTGCAGGACGGTCGCATGGCGCGGATCGGGTGGCACATGCCGCAACCCGAAACATGGCTTGTTGCGCGGTCATGGGTCAGGGCGCGGGCATCGCCGCTGCGGTCTCACTGAAAAGCAATCAGGAGCTGGACCAGCTGAATCTGGCACCGGTTCGCGCTGAATTGCAACGCCAGGGGGTGAGGATTCACTGATGGACAGTATCCCAACGATTGATATCGCGCCTTTGACTGCCCCGGGAACCGCAGCCTATGACGCGACGGTCCGTGACATCCTTGCGGCCTGTCAGGGGATCGGCTTTTTGTCGATCACCGGGACAGGCGTATCCCGGCAGACCGTGGATCAGGTGCGCCAGATCACCCGAGAGATTTTTGCCGTCGATGACGCGCAAAAATGGGATCAGGCCATCACCCGCGCCAACTATCGCGGCTATATACCCATGGGGTTTTTCACACCCAATGATGGCTCGGGCAAGGCCGACAAGTACGAGGGGTACAAACTGCATCACGAGGTCGCAGCAGACGACCCGGTGCGTGAGGATTGCGCGTTATACGGGCCAAACCTCTGGCCCGACGGTGTACCCGGTGCGAAAGAGGTCATTCTGGGTTACTGGCGGCAACTGGATCGCGTCACCGATCTGTTGCTGGGCGCGTTAGAGGCGGGACTGGATCTGAAAGCCGACGCGCTGCGCAGTGCATTCCGGGCCCCGATGACCAACATGACCCTGCTGCATTACCCGCCACAGGCCGAGGATGAGGCAGGCTATGGCATCCATCCGCACAAGGATACTGACGCATTGACCATCATTGCCCCCGATCCGGTGGGCGGGCTTGAGGTGCAGACCCGCAGCGGCGGCTGGATCACGCCCGACTGCCCGCCCGGTGGTTTCGTGGTGAATATCGGTGACATGCTGGAGCTGTGGTCGGGCGGGCGGTTGAAATCCACGCCGCATCGGGTTGTGAACCGATCGGGGCGGGAACGGTATTCTTTTCCCTATTTCGCGGTGCCCCGTCACGACATCGTCGTCGCGCCTTTGCTGCCGCCCCTGCCCGGCTTTGACCGTCCGGCGGTTCATTGTGGTCACTGGTCGGCCGAGATTTGGCGCACGAACTGGCCCGATGAGACCGCCACCGAAGACACACCTGAATTGGGAACCTTGCGCGGCTGACCCCTGCAAACCCAAGCGCCATGAACCGCTTGCATCATGGGCTTTGATGCGCCAAGAACACCTGCAAGGGCCTGAACAAGGGGATCGCCATGGCTTTGCCGGTTAAGGATCAGCTGAGATACTGGAGCATCGCCGCTGCGGTTTTCGCGTTGATCCTGTGGGCGCTTGGGGATGTCTTGCTGCCTTTTGTCATCGGCGGGGCCATTGCCTATTTCCTGGATCCGGTCGCTGACCGGCTGGAGCGGTTGGGCCTGTCGCGTATGGCCGCCACGGCAGTCATCACGGTCGTCGGTGTTCTGGGGTTTGTACTGGCAATTCTGATGGTGGTCCCTGCGTTGATCACCCAGTTGCTGGATCTTGTCGATGTACTGCCCGATCTGTTCAAACAATTGCGCAGTTTCATAGAAAAACAGTTCCCGTCCTTGCTTGACCGGGACTCGAGCACGCACGCGATGCTGGTGTCCTTTGGCGAAACGCTGAAATCCAAGACCGGGGACGTTATGCAGACGCTGCTGACCTCGCTGGGCTCCGCGATCAACATCGTTGTTCTGTTGGTCATTGTCCCGGTCGTTGCCGTTTACTTGCTGTTGGACTGGGATCGCATGACCGCCCGCATCGGAGAGCTGCTGCCACGTGACCACGCCCCCATCATCAGGCGGCTGGCGGGTGAGATCGACGCGGTTCTGGCCTCGTTCGTGCGCGGCATGGGAACGGTCTGCCTAATCCTTGGCAGCTATTACGCGGTCGCACTGATGCTTGCTGGCCTGCAATTCGGTCTGATTGTGGGCTTTATCGCGGGCTTGGTCACGTTCATTCCCTATCTGGGCGCCCTTATCGGAGGCTCGCTGGCCATCGGGCTTGCGCTGTTTCAGTTCTGGGGCGACTGGGCTCATATCGGGCTTATCGCGGGTATCTTTGCCATTGGGCAGGTCACCGAGGGCAATTTCCTGACACCCAAGCTGGTCGGCAGCTCTGTCGGGCTGCATCCAGTCTGGTTGCTGCTGGCCCTGTCGGTCTTTGGCGCGCTGTTCGGCTTCGTCGGCATGCTGATCGCTGTCCCGGTCGCCGCGGCATTGGGCGTGTTGGCCCGCTTTGCCACATCGCTATACCTCGACAGCAGATTGTACACTGGTCTTGAAGGTCTGGATCAGGAAACCGAGTAAATGGCCCGACAACTCAGCTTTGATCTGCCCGCCAAAACTGCGCTCGGGCGAGAGGATTTCTTTGTGTCACCGGCCAATGCGCTGGCGGTGGCAATGATCTCGGCCACGTCATGGCCCGGCAACAAGCTGGTACTGAGCGGGCCCTCCGGCGCGGGCAAAACCCATCTGGCCCATGTCTGGGCCGCTGAAACCGGCGGGCGTATCCTTCAGGCCAGAGACCTGCGATATGACGATGTGCCAGACCTGGCGCGTATGCCGATCGCGGTCGAAGACGTGCCTTTGATAGCCGGTGATCTCGAGCAGCAAAAAACGCTGTTCCACCTGCATAACCTTGTTCTGGCCGAGGGGCTCCCCTTGCTGATGACCGGCCGTCTTGCACCAAAATTCTGGGAGTTGCCGCTGGCCGACCTGCAAAGCCGGGTCGAAGGTGCCCATCACGTCGCACTGGATCCGCCCGACGACGCATTGCTGGGCGCGGTTCTTGCCAAGCTGTTTGTCGACAGGCAGCTCAACCCCGGCCCCGATGTCATCGCCTATCTTGTCAAGCATATGGACCGGCGGTTTGAAAGCGCAGCCGACGTTGTATCCCAACTGGACCAACTGGCCCTGGCGGAAAAACGCGACATTACACGCGCGCTGGCCATTCGCGTACTGAACACGGCTCCGGATGAGGTCGAGACCAATGATTGACCCGCTGACGTCAATTTCGCATCCTCAAACAGGACAATCTGGAAGGCACATGGATCAGACCGTCGAAACCGATATCCCGGACTGGGGAACAATCGGAAAGCCCCTGTTTGACAAACCGGATGCACGGGCACTATCCCGCGTCGGGGTTGTCGATGTCGGGTCGAACTCGGTCCGGATGGTCATTTTCGACGGGGCGGCGCGATCACCGGCCTATTTCTACAATGAAAAGGTCATGTGCGAACTGGGGGCAGGCCTGTCCGAAACCGGACGACTGAACCCGCGTGGCCGCGACCGCGCCTTGTCGGCCCTACGACGGTTCCAGCACCTGGCAATGGATCTGGATTTGCCCGGTTTACATGTTGTGGCCACCGCTGCTGTGCGCGAAGCCTCGGATGGGCCCGAGTTCTGCGATCAGGTGCAGGCTGAAACCGGTTTGCAGGTGGCCATCATTGACGGTGACGAAGAAGCCCGCCTGTCGGCGCAGGGTGTCTTGTTGGGGTGGCCCGGAGCTTATGGACTGATCTGCGATATCGGCGGGTCGTCGATGGAATTGGCCGAAATAGGCGGTGGTCAGGTCGGCCGCCGCGTGACCTCGCCGCTTGGGCCGTTGAAACTGCGTGACATCAAAGGCGGGCGACGTGCGCGAAAAGCGCATATCAAGGAAACGATGGAGGATCTGCGCAATCAGATGGGCCAGCAGCGGGACCGTTTATTTCTGGTCGGCGGCAGCTGGCGGGCCTTTGCGCGGCTGGACATGCTGCGGCGGGGCTATCCGCTGAACGTGCTGCATGAATACCGCATGACCACCAAACAGGTGCGCGAGACGATCAAATACATCGAAAAACACGATAGCGAAAAGCTGCGTGCTCAGGCGGGCGTGTCCAGTTCGCGCATGGCGCTTATCCCATATGCGATGGATGTTCTGGCGCGGCTGATCCGCACGTTCAAACCCAAAGATATCGCCATCTCAAGCTATGGTATCCGCGAGGGCTTGTTGTATGAGCAGATGCCGCAGGAAGTGCGCGACCGCGACCCGCTGATCGAAGCCAGCCGGTTCTCGGAAGCAAAGGACGCCCGCCTGCCCGGATTTGGCAGCAATCTCTATGATTTTGTCATCCCGCTGTTCAGATCCGCACCGCCCAGCAGGGTGCGCCTGATCAAGGCGGCCTGCCTGCTGCACGATGTAAGCTGGCGCGCGCATCCCGACTATCGGGCCGAGGTGTGTTTCGACAACGTCACGCGCGCCAATCTGGGTGGTTTGAAGCACTCCGAGCGTGTCTTCATCGGATTGGCACTGCAACACCGCTATCGCAACAAACGGGAAGGCAACCGGTTCTCTCGGCTTTACGAATTGCTGGATGAAAAAAGCCAGAAACAGGCCGAGATTCTGGGCAAGGCCATGCGGTTTGGCGCGATGCTGTGGATGCACAACGATGCCAATATGGGGCAGCTCAAGTTTTTCCCAAAAAAGCGAGAGCTGGAACTGTATCTGCCCGAGGCCGCAGCCCCCCTGTTCAGCGAAGTGGCAGAAGCCCGGTTAAGCGCCTTGGCAGCAGCGCTGAAATCTCAGACTCGCGTGATTGTCAAAGGCTGACAATTGAGTGGGTCAGATATCTGTAGGTCCTTCGTGCACCTCGATATCCCGCTTTTCAGGCTCAGATGGCTCTTGGGTCGGTTTTTTGCGGATAATGATATCGCCATTGGGTAGAATCTCGGGCGGCTCATAAACGCTCCAGTCCCTGACCTCAGCCGCCAGTTCAGCAAGCGCCGGGCCCATCTGCTGCAAGAATGACTGCATCGCCGGGCCAAGCTCTTCCGCCAGACCCAGCAAGTTTTCCAATGCCGGTTCCATTTCCTTGCGCAGACCTTCGAAAAACAGTTCGGCCCCCTGTTCCATCAGGGATTTTTCATTGTCTTCCTGCGCCATTGCAGGCGCGGCAAGGAACACTGAGATCGTACTGATCAGCAAGATGCGTTTCATACCTGACATATAAGGCCCGTGTGGCAGGCTGGAAAGGTCACAGTTCAATATCAAGCGTGACCGGAAAATGATCGGAGGCCGTCAAAAGCGCCTGCCGCAATTCCGGTTCAGCCCAACAGGCGGCATCCTGAAACGGGTGCCAGATACGCCAGGACGGGCGATATGCTTGCAGGTCCGTGGTAATCATTATGTAATCCAGCAAAGCGTCCAGAAACTTACCTTCCTCAGGACGGGCAAAACGCGCAGTGGCAGGCACCGGCCCGGGCCGAAACCTGTAGGCTGTGACGGCGTTCGGATCGAACAATCCGGCTTGCAGCAATACCTCGACCGACGAGCGGCCAAAGAGGTGCTCAAACTCATCCAGCCCGGGGCCATCGTTCAGATCGCCCAGCAAAATGACGGGCTGATTTTGCGCAACATGCCATTCGACGCGCCGTGCAAGCCAGATCGCTTGCGCCAGCTGCTTGCGGCGATTGGCAATCGAGATCCGGATCGCCTCGTCCCGCGATTCGGCACCGTGCGGTGCCTTGGATTTCAGATGTGCCCCGATCAGGCGGATGTTGTGCCCGGCTTGCGTCGTCACCGCCAGTTCCATCGGCGGTTTGGAGAACCGCACGACGTCCTCGGTCGCATCAATATCGAGGTCGATTTTGAACACGCCATCGAACCGGGGGGCTGCCGTATCTGCAATATCTCCCTTGGGGTCATGGCGAACACTCAGCACCGTTCTGTCATAGAGCAATGCCAGTTCCTGATGCGTGTCGTTTGCATAGCCCATCACCGCATCAGACGTGCGCAAGTTGAACGCTTCGGCAAAGGCTTGCAGGGCCCGAACCGTGTTCTGGCGTCTGCCGGTGTTGGGCGCCTCGACGATCACAATCGCATCAGCGTCAATTGCGGTCAGAACCTTGGCAATCGCTTCGACCTGCTGCGCTTTGGTGACGTCGTGCCTGCCAGACCAGCTGTCATCGACGATCAGCCTGTCTTTCTGGTCAAACAGATTGGCGAACCATTCGATATTATAGGTCGCCAGCCGCATCTGATCAGGCCCGCGCACCGTTGATTTCATCCCAGGCACGATTGATGTCGATCATCTTTTTCTCGGCCAGCCGGATCGCCTCTTCGGGGACACCCCGGGCCATCATAGCGTCGGGGTGCGTTTCCCGAACCAGCTGCCGCCAGACCTTGCGAATATCGGGCAGCGGCATGTCATGCGGAACGCCCAGTACCGTATAAGGATCGTTTGGCGCATCGGGGACAAAACGCGCCCGCAGTGCTTTGAACTGCGCGTCGGTTTGTCCGAAGATCTGGCTGACATCTTCGAGAAATGCGTTTTCGTTCGGATGATAGAAACCGTCCGCCATCGCAATGTGAAAAAGCCCCTCCATCAAGTCACACAGGGTTGTGCTGTCTTCCGAGAACATGCGTGCGATTTTGCGCGCGTAGTCCTGATATCCCGCCACGTCCGTACGGGCCATGTTGAAGACTCGGGCTGCACCTTCCTCATCTTCGCGCGCGATCTGAAACACGTCGCGAAAGGCGGTGACCTCATCACGGGTCACCTGACCGTCTGCCTTGGCCATTTTGGCACCCAGTGCGATGACCGCAATCGTAAAGGCCACGGACCGCTCCGGTGGCGAGCGTAGTTCTTCAAAAACTGCGGTCAGGCTTTCGCCTTGTGCAAGCGCGCTCAGCGCATCGGATATGCGAGTCCAGATCGACATGACCGCACCCTAGCGTCACAATTCGGGACTGTCAGGTGCAACAGGTCATTCAGCACCAAGAATTTTCTGCATCAGCACAAGGTCCAGCCGCTGGCCGAACTTAAAGCCGACTTCGGGCATCACCCCGACTTTCGAATAGCCAAGTGCGGCATGAAACGCCTCAGCCCCCGGATTGGCCGAGGATATGCCCGCGACCAGAACATGAACGCCTTGGGATTGCGCGATTTCCTCCAGCTCTGACATCAACGCACGTCCCACCCCTTTGCCCCACGCATCCGGTGACAGCTGGATCGTATGTTCGCATGTTTGCGCATAACCGGGCCCGGTTCGGAAAGGGCCATATGTGGCAAAGCCGATAACGTGGCTGTCGTGCTCGGCAACCAGATAACCAGGCACGCGTGCCTTGATATCTTCGGCAATCTGGGCGGCGCTGCGCTCGTCCGTCGTGAAAGTGACCAAAGTGTCCCGGATGATCGCATTGGTGATCCGGGCAATGGCTGGTGCATCTGACGCTGTGGCCGGGCGAATGTTCATCCCAGCACCCGAAGCCCATGAGGTGTCTCGATCTCTGCCTGCAAAGCCGCGGGGCCGGTATCGAACACCACATGATCCAGTTCACCCAGTTGACGGGCCAGTGTCAGGGCGTCGGGGTGATAGACAACCAGGCGTCGCAACCGGCACGCGCTGTCCTGCAACATGTTTGCTGGGTGCAGGTCGCCTTTCCATTCGATAAGGGCGGGAAACAGATTGTCGAACGGCAAGCGCCCCGTTGGCGGAACCGCCATGCGCCATTGCAACGCGCCGCGGGTCAGGTCGATGGGCTCTCCGGTACCATCTGGGAAGATCGACAGCGTGGCCTCGATATCCTCGACCCGGCATATCCAGTTCGTCAAACGCGGGCCGCCCTGAAAATTGTCCAGATCGAACCATCGCGGCCTGCCCGGAGGTTGCGCCTGCGGATCGATGGCAATCGCTTCGAGATAGAGCCCATCCCTGAGACCCAGCAGCCTGTTATGTGTACCGAATTTTTCGTGTTTTCCACCGGGTTGCAGCGCAACGCCAAGCGCCTGTTCAATATGCGCAGACGCTTCTTCAAGCGTTTCGCCCGCAACGGCCAGATGATCGAGTAACATGCGCACCCTCCTGCGAAAAACGACCGGCCCCGAAGGGATCCGGTCGCATGTTTTCGCCATTGGCGCGGGATCACAAGAGCTTTCGTTGAAAGTCTTGCCTTGGGTCAGGGCCGTGCTTGGCGGATCAGGCGCAGAATGTCCTGAGCGGCCTCGGGAATGTTGGTGCCCGGACCAAAGATAGCCTTGACCCCATGGTCATACAGGAACTGGTAATCCTGCTGCGGGATCACCCCGCCACAGATCACGATGATATCGTCGGCCCCTGCTTTCTTCAGCTCTTCCACCAGCTGCGGTGCCAGTGTTTTATGCCCCGCCGCCTGCGAGGAAATGCCGACCACATGCACGTCATTGTCCACCGCGTCCTGCGCGGCCTCGGCAGGTGTCTGGAACAGCGGGCCAACGTCCACATCAAAACCGATATCAGCAAAGGCCGTGGCGATAACCTTGGCACCGCGATCATGCCCGTCCTGCCCCATCTTGACCACCAGCAGACGGGGGCGGCGACCCTCGGCCTCGGCAAAGTCCTCGATGGATTTCTGGATCGCGGCAAAGCCTTCGTCGCCCTCATAAGCAGCGCCATAGACACCGGCCAGGGTTTTCACCTCGGCGCGGTGGCGGCCGAATTCTTTCTCCATTGCCATGCTGATCTCTCCTACGGATGCACGGGCGCGGGCGGCTTCGACCGCAGCGGCCAGCAGGTTTCCGCCCTCTTGGGCGGTCTTGGTCAGGGCGTCCAGCGCGGCTTGGCACGCGGCTTCATCACGGGTCGCGCGAATGCGTTCCAGCCGCGCCACCTGCGCCTCGCGAACGGCGACGTTGTCGACATCCAGAATGTCGATCGGGTCTTCCTGTTCCTTGCGGTATTTGTTGACGCCGACGATCACTTCGTCGCCCCGGTCAATCATGGCCTGACGGCGGGCTGCGCTTTCCTCGATGCGCAGCTTGGGCATACCCGAGGCAACGGCCTTGGTCATGCCACCCATCTCCTCGACCTCTTGCATCAGGTCCCAAGCTTTTTCGACCAGTTCATTGGTCAGGCTTTCGACATAGTAAGAACCGGCCAGCGGATCGACCACATCAGTCACACCGGTTTCTTCCTGAAGCACAAGCTGCGTGTTTCGCGCGATGCGGGCCGAGAAATCGGTGGGCAGCGCAATTGCCTCGTCCAGAGCATTTGTGTGAAGCGACTGGGTGCCACCCAGAACTGCGCTCATCGCTTCATAGGCGGTACGGATGACGTTGTTGTAAGGGTCTTGTTCCTGAAGCGAAACGCCGGAAGTTTGGCAATGGGTGCGTAGCATCTTTGAACGTTCGGACTTTGCCCCAAACTCGGTCATGACGCGATGCCACAGCGTGCGTGCGGCGCGCAGTTTGGCGATCTCCATAAAGAAATTCATGCCGATGGCGAAGAAGAACGATAAACGGCCCGCGAACTTGTCCACGTCCATTCCGGCCTCAGTCGCGGCACGGACGTATTCGCGCCCATCGGCCAGCGTATAGGCCAGTTCCTGAACAAGGTTCGCCCCGGCCTCTTGCATGTGATAGCCCGAGATCGAGATCGAGTTGAACTTGGGCATCTCATTCGACGTGTATTCGATGATGTCCGAGATGATCTTCATCGACGGTTCAGGCGGGTAGATATAGGTGTTGCGCACCATGAATTCTTTCAGAATGTCGTTCTGAATGGTGCCGGAAAGGACAGACTTGTCGTGACCCTGTTCTTCACCCGCAACGATGAAACTTGCCAGGATCGGAACAACCGCGCCATTCATGGTCATCGAGACCGAGACCTTGTCCAGCGGGATGCCGTCAAACAGGATTTTCATATCCTCGACACTGTCGATCGCAACGCCTGCCTTACCGACATCGCCAACAACGCGCGGGTGATCACTGTCATAGCCGCGATGTGTCGCCAGATCGAAGGCAACCGAAACGCCTTGCTGGCCTGCTGCCAGGTTGCGTCGGTAAAACGCGTTCGATTCCTCGGCGGTCGAAAAGCCCGCATACTGGCGGATCGTCCATGGACGCCCGGCATACATCGTGGCCTTGACACCGCGGGTAAACGGGCCAAACCCCGGCAAAGACCCCATATGCGGCAGATCGGCGGTGTCTTCCTGGGTGTAAAGCGGTTTGACCGCGATACCTTCCAGCGTTTCCTTGGTCAGGTCGTCCAACGGACGTCCGCGCAGCTCTTTCTCGGCAAGCGCTTTCCAGTCCTTCGTGTCGGTCATTTCGATTTCCTCTCGTCAATACGGATGGCGGTCGCTGAAAGCGTCCGCGCCAAAGTCCTGCACTTGGCCTGTTCATTTAGGTGCAAGCGCGAAAATGTGGTCACCCGGCGCAAATCGCCGGTCGCAATCGCGGGCACAGGGGCTATATTCGAAAGAACAGGAGGCCACATGACACGCACGCTTGCCTTTGTTTTCTCGGCACTAATCCCTCTGGCCGCCCTGGCGGCAGACGGAACCGCGCCGTCTGATGACAGTTTTGTCCGCCCGGTGGGTGAAAGTGAACTCAGCGAGTTCTTGTGGGTCAAACGCCCCATCGTGGTTTTTGCTGACACGCCTGCCGATCCGCGGTTCCAGCAGCAGATCGATATGCTTGTCGCAGAAGAAGCAGCCATGCGCGACCGCGATGTCATCGTGCTAACAGACACGGACCCGTCTGCCCGGTCTCCGATCCGGACCAAGCTGCGGCCGCGTGGTTTCCAGATGGTGTTCGTCGACAAGGACGGTGTGGTCAAATTGCGCAAACCCAGCCCGTGGAGCGTGCGTGAGATTGGCAGGTCTATCGACAAGACCCCCCTGCGCGAACGCGAGATCCGCGACCGGCGCGAAGGGGGCTGAACGCTTTCGCCACACCCAATGGCCCCGGCGCGATGCGCCGAGAACGTTGGAATGTATATCGAAAGCGCCAACATGGTCACTCGAACTCGATGATTACGTCGTCCACAGCAAGGCTGTCACCGGGGCCTGCATTGACTTTGGCCACCACGCCCCTCTTTTCGGCACGCAGGATGTTTTCCATCTTCATCGCCTCAATCGTGCAAAGCGCCTGACCTTCCTGCACTTCCTGCCCCACTTCGACATCGACCTTCACGACTAGGCCCGGCATTGGGCAGAGCAGCAACTTCGAGGTATCAGGCGGCAGTTTTTCCGGCATCAGTTTGGCCAGTTCCGCCTGCCGTGGGCGGCGCACATGCACTTTCATGTCAGCGCCCCGGTTGCGAACGCGGAAACCGCCCGAGACCTTGCCGATTTTCAGAACCAGCGGGCTTCCATCCACGTCCAGAACCGCAAGTTGATCGCCCGGCGTCCAGTCCGAGGCGACACGCAGGGACGGTCCGTCCTCAAACTTGACCGTTGACCCCTCTTTGTCGGCATTGACCTGCACGGCGAAATCCTGCCCCTGCAATGTCACAACCCAGCGCTTGCCTACTTTGCGTTCGTGATTGTCCATCCGGCCCGACACACGGGTGCGCCGAATTTCGGCGACGCGGTGCATGGCCGCGCAGGACGCAGCAATCCGGCGCAGATCAGCTTCGGGCAACGTGACGCCCTCGAACCCGTCTGGGTATTCTTCAGCGATAAAGGCCGTTGTCATGTCACCGCTGACAAATTTTGGGTGATCCATCACTGCCGACAGGAACGGCAGGTTGTGACCGATGCCTTCCACTTCGAAACTGTCCAACGCAACGCGCATCGCTTCGATGGCTTTTTCACGGGTTGGCGCCCAGGTGCAGAGCTTGGCGATCATCGGATCGTAATACATACTGATCTCGCCGCCCTCGTAGACGCCGGTATCGTTGCGCACGGCGGTTTCACCATCGGGTGCTTCACCCTGCCATTTGCCGTTGACCAGCAACGGACCGGCCGCGGTTTCCTGCGGCGGGCGATACCGGGTCAGACGACCGATCGACGGCAGGAAATTGCGATACGGGTCTTCCGCATACAGACGGTTTTCAATCGCCCAGCCGGTCAGGGTCACGTCATCCTGCGTTATCGACAGCTTTTCACCCGCTGCAACGCGGATCATCTGCTCGACCAGATCGACGCCAGTGATCAGTTCCGTAACAGGGTGTTCCACCTGCAGGCGCGTGTTCATTTCGAGGAAGTAGAAGTTCTTGTTTCCGTCCACGATGAACTCGACCGTACCTGCACTTGCGTAGTTCACGGCCTTGGCCAGAGCGACAGCCTGTTCACCCATCGCCTTGCGGGTTTCAGGATCAAGGAAGGGTGACGGTGCCTCTTCCACCACTTTCTGGTTCCGGCGCTGGATCGAGCATTCGCGCTCGCCCAGGTAGATGCCATTTCCGTGACTGTCGCACAGAACCTGAATTTCGATATGGCGCGGCTGGGTTACGAATTTTTCGATGAAGATCCGGTCATCTCCGAACGAGTTTGCGGCTTCGTTCTTGGACGACTGAAAGCCTTCGCGCGCCTCTTCATCGCTCCACGCGATGCGCATACCCTTGCCACCACCACCGGCGCTGGCCTTGATCATGACCGGATAACCGATGTCGTTCGAGATCCTGACCGCCTCGTCCGCGTCTTCGATCAGCCCCATGTAACCCGGAACCGTCGAAACTCCGGCCTCCTGTGCGATCTTCTTCGAAGTGATCTTGTCGCCCATGCTTTCAATTGCACCAACAGGGGGGCCGACAAAGGCGACACCTTCGGCCTCGAGCGCCTCGGCGAACTTCGAATTTTCCGACAGGAAGCCATAGCCGGGATGAACCGCCTGCGCGCCGCTTTTGCGGATGGCATCCATGACCTTGTCGATCACAATGTAGGACTGGTTCGCCGGGGGCGGACCGATATGCACGGCTTCGTCGGCCATCGACACATGCAACGCGTTCTTGTCCGCGTCCGAATAAATGGCAACGGTGCCGATACCCATCTTGCGGGCGGTCTTGATGACCCGGCAGGCGATCTCGCCCCGATTGGCGATCAGGATCTTATTGAACATGAAACGTCCTTTGGCTTGGTGTTCCGGAAACGCAAAACGCCGCCGCAGGGAACGATCCCCACGACGGCGTGATGCGCAATGATGGCTGAGGCGCCAGACGCCCCGAAAGATTTGCGTTAGTTACAGGTGTTCTGCGTCTTGCAGTACAGCACGTTGCCCGCTGCGCCAACGGCCGCACCAAACAGCGGGTCGGCATTGAGGACCGCAGCCCCCACAGCCCCGGCACCACCGCCGAGGAGTGCCTGTTCGCCCGTAGTGTCACCGCACGCGGCCAGACCCGCACAGGTCGCCGCAACAAGGATGAGTTTCGAGAATCGCATTGTGTCTGCCCTTTTAGTTTTCTTGGTTCGTTTGGGATCAGATGCGCGAAATCGGGCCTGTTATTCAATATCAATGCAATTGCAGGCAGGTTTTGTGCAGGTTTTCGCTTCTCTTTGGCCGTGGAAGCCAAAAAGAAAAACGCGGACAGGTCTATGTGGGGAACACAAGCCTGCCCGCGCAAGGAAGGGGTACGGAATAGTAGGTGCATGTGCGGCGCAGGCAAAGTAGAGCCGCACGGCCCATTCAGTTTGCACGGCACAATCTGTTGAGCAAACACAGTATTGTTTCCCTGGGACAACTCGGCTGGTTTCTGCCCAAGCCGCAATATGGCGCGCAACTTCGTGCCGACAGCATTCAAGTGAAATACCAGCGCGAAAGACCCGTTCACCGTCACAGTTTTGTTACAAAACGGACCGCTTCCGATGTTTTCTGCAGTTGCAGCATCACGAATCGCCGCCACTCCACCGGCGAAGGAATTACGGCGCAGCAGCGCGTTAGATGACAGGTTCAAGACGCCGTGATTCAAGAAGCCAAAAAAGGCACATTTTCTTGAGAAATCAGTCGGTTCAATTCTCTTTCTCGTGATTTCCAAAGATTTCTGCTGCGTGAAACGGTCCTTGGGCACACTCGCACTCAAAGGAACACCCACATGACTATGACTAGAAAAAAGGCACTCCTGCTCGCTGCCTCTGCGCTCAGTGTGACCGGCACGTTTGCTGTCGCCCAGGACGCCCAGACCCAGGCCGAACTCGACGCTTTGCGCGCCCGGGTCGAGGCGCTGGAAGCCGACAAAAGCGGCCCCGCCAACGGAGATTTCCGCATCGGCAACACCGTTCTGGACGTTTACGGATACGTGAAGGCCGATTTCTTCTATGACTTCGACTACGATCAGGGGGATACGGCGTTCGTGAATGTTATCGGTGAACCCTCGGCCGCGACAGACGGCACCTTCGGGGCAACCGTTCGCCAATCGCGGATCGGATTGCGTACCACCACCCCAAGCGGGATCGGTGACATTGGCGGACAGCTTGAGCTTGACCTGTTCGGTTCCGGCGGCACGGCTGAATTGCGCATTCGCCATGCCAACATCACCATCGGCGATCAGTTCCTGATTGGTCAGTACTGGACCAACTTCCAACCATTGGACACCTACCCGACCACTGTCGAATTCAACGGCCCGGTGGGTATCGCATTCGCTCGTGTCCCACAGTTGAGATACACCGGACAGCTTGGCAGCAATGCACAGTTTGCGGTCTCGATCGAAGAGAACGTCAGCGGGTCGAATTCCGATGATCCCGTCCTGACGGCCTCGGCGGAATATTACGACGGTACGTACATTGCCCGTGGTGCCGTTTTGTACGGTAAAGCCAATTCCGGCAATGTCGAAGTGGATCAAACCGGCTTTACGCTTTCCGGCGGCATTCGCCCCTGGCAAGGCGGGTTGTTCCAGGTCAACTACGTCACAGGTGAGGCGCTTGGCCCGTACCTGATCGGTCTCGGCGATGCCATTGTCGGTGGGCAGGCCAACGATGTGGATGGCTATACCGTGGAATTCAGGCAGGACATCGGTGCAAAATGGAATGTCGGCATTGCTTACGGTCGTGAAGACTATGATCTGCCGACCTCGACCGGCACGCTGTCCTTCACCGAACTGGAAACCATCCATGTCAACGCGTTCTACAAGGCGACAGACAGTCTGACGCTCAGCGCCGAATACATCTATGGCGAGCGGAATGACGCGCCCACCGGCAGAACCTTTGACGGCAGCCGCGTTCAGCTTGCAGCCCAGTTGAACTTCTGAGACCACACATGATTCCTGCCCGGTTTCGGGCAGGAATTTCCCGAAACTGGCAGTGATTGGATTATGTGCGGCTGCGAATGTCACAATCAGTCCATCCCGTCGATGATGTCCGGGAAGGACGCGCGCGCAGCGTTTACGTCGATGACAAGCAAGGCATCATAGCTGGCCGGATCAAAGGGGTCTTCTGCCGGGATGACTTCGCGCCCGAACAGCCAACTCAAACGCCCCGCATCCAGATTACCCCGTTCAAACGGCTGGTCACCGAAATGGGCCCAAAGGGCTTCCATGAACGCACTATCAGCGCGCCTGTCCGCAGGTTTACGGTCCCGAAACCGCTCGCGCCGCGTTAACGGTGTAGCGCCCTTTGGGTTGGCGCGACGAATGGTGAACTGAAAGTCTGTGCCTGAAAGGCGACCGGGAAAACCACGATGCTTCAGCATGAAAGGCTCCCTTGTGTCATACTTGCAGACAAAAGCAATTCGAGCCCGAAATGGGATGGGTTCATGATGCGCACCTCCAAAGCCGCACAGTTGGTCTGAGATGCTTTGTACTCATGGATTCCTGCGTTCATGGTCAAAGCCCCTCCCAGATACACTGGGACTGCTCCAGCCGGTAGGCCTCAAAAAACTGGGTCGCATCAGGGGCGGCATCACCAAACTCTACCGGACGATCGGACAAAGAGATCACGATACGCGCCGGCTGCAATTCATGCTGCGCGACATATGGAACGGCCAGAATCTGGCACAGGTGCTCCATATCCTTCGACGCCACATCATACCCGATCCGCCCCACTGACGCGCCTATTCTGGGCGCGATGAAGCGAAAGCGCAGCCAAAGCTCGCCTGGATTGTTGTCCAGCAGGACATCGCTCAGTTGCACTGGCTGGCCCGACGGCACCGGCAGCAACGTATCGGTGTCCGCAAAAGCTGGATGGCTGAAGGTGAGAGCAATCAGACAAATGGCGCGGCCCCGGACCCACCAGCGGCGAGCTCCTCCTTCCGGGGTCGCGCGCGCAGTACGATTGGTCTGCGCGGTTCTATGTCTGACGGGTCGGATCATTCTACTATTTGCCGGTTTTTGTCAATTCCGCCTCAATTTGAGGGGGTTTCAGCCTCGGAACCGCTGTGAGGGTCAAAGATTGAGCGGGGCAGATCACCCCGCCCCCAGAAGGATCACAGCGGGATATTGTCGTGCTTTTTCCACGGGTTTTTCAGTTGTTTGCCGCGCAAGCTGGCAAATGCCCGGGACACACGTCGGCGGGTCGAATGCGGCATGATCACCTCATCGATGAAGCCGCGCTCGGCTGCCACGAAGGGATTTGCAAATCGGTCTTCGTAATCCTTAGTGCGAGACGCAATCTTGTCCGCATTGTCCAGATCGGCGCGATGAATGATCTCGGTCGCCCCTTTGGCCCCCATGACCGCGATTTCGGCAGTGGGCCAGGCATAGTTGAAATCACCGCGCAAATGCTTGGAGGCCATAACGTCATAAGCACCGCCATAAGCCTTTCGGGTAATCACCGTAACCTTCGGAACGGTCGCCTCACCATAGGCAAAGAGCAACTTGGCCCCATGTTTGATGACGCCGCCATATTCCTGGCTTGTTCCCGGAAGGAAGCCAGGAACGTCGACCAGTGTCAGGATCGGGATTTCGAAACAGTCACAGAAGCGTACAAAGCGCGCAGCCTTACGTGACGAGTCGATATCCAGACACCCGGCCAGCACCATCGGCTGATTTGCGACGACGCCAACGGTCTGACCTTCCAACCGGATGAACCCGGTAATGATGTTCTTGGCAAAATCTTCCTGAATTTCATAGAAATCGCCTTCATCCGCTACTTTGGCGATGAGTTCCTTCATGTCGTAGGGGGTGTTCGGATTCTCTGGGATAAGAGTGTCCAGCGAAGCCTCGATCCGGCCGGGTTCGTCAAAGAACGGGCGCACGGGCGGCTTTTCGCGGTTGTTGAGGGGCAGGAAGTCCACCAGGCGCCGCACCTCGGCCAAAGCTTCGACGTCGTTTTCGAACGCGCCATCAGCGACCGAGGATTTCTTGGTGTGGGTCGAAGCCCCGCCCAGTTCCTCGGCAGTCACCACTTCGTTGGTTACGGTTTTCACCACATCCGGGCCAGTCACGAACATGTAAGAGGTGTCTTTGACCATGAAGATAAAGTCGGTCATCGCCGGGCTGTACACCGCGCCACCGGCGCAGGGGCCCATGATTACGCTGATCTGCGGCACCACGCCCGAAGCCATGATGTTACGCTGGAACACTTCGGCATAACCTGCCAGCGAAGCTACACCTTCCTGAATGCGCGCGCCGCCCGAATCGTTGATGCCAATCACCGGCGCACCGTTCTGCACCGCCATGTCCATAATCTTGCAGATCTTCTGAGCATGGGTTTCTGACAGCGATCCGCCAAAGACGGTAAAATCCTGGCTGAACACATAAACCATGCGCCCGTTTATCGTGCCCCAGCCGGTGACGACACCGTCACCCGCAGGCTTTTGTTTTTCCATCCCAAAATCGGTGCAGCGGTGGCTGACGAACATGTCAAACTCTTCAAAGCTGCCCTCGTCCAGCAGAAGTTCGATCCGTTCACGTGCGGTCAGCTTGCCGCGCGCGTGCTGGGCATCGATCCGTTTCTGCCCGCCCCCCAGACGTGCGTGATCACGGCGGGCTTCCAATTCGGAAAGAATGTCTTTCATGACGACTATCCCCTTATAAATTTGCCGGGACCCTACCTGTTTGGGCCTCTCATCCAAAGCTATTTTCGGCAAATTTGCAAAATTTCAGCAACAGTAATTTGGAAAACTGCAAAACTGCGAATTTTCACGAGCAATTCTGCGAATGACTGGCAATCCGAAAATCCACGGCTATACATGTGAACCATGCAGTTCAGCTCTGACGCGGTCCACCGCACACCACCCACATTGGCGACGCTTGTTTTACTCTCGGGCCTTTCCGCCCTGAGCATGAACCTGTTTCTGCCCAGCCTGCCAAACATGGCCGAGTATTTCGAAACCGATTACAAGGTCATGCAGCTGTCGATTGCGCTTTATCTGCTGATCAATGCCATTCTGCAAATTCTCATAGGTCCAATCGCGGATCAGGCAGGCAGACGGCCGGTTTTGCTTTGGGGCCTTGGCCTGTTCCTGATGGCAACCCTGGGATGCATCTTTGCCCCCAATGCTACGGTTTTTCTGGCGTTCAGGATGTGTCAGGCGGTTGTGGTCGTCGGTATGGTTCTCAGCCGCGCTGCGGTGCGGGATATGTACGATCAGGATCAAGCTGCCTCGATGATCGGTTATGTGACGATGGGCATGGCCGTGGTTCCAATGATTGGCCCTGCCATCGGCGGCTTGCTGGAAGTGAGTTTTGGTTGGAAAGCGAATTTCTGGCTGCCCTTTGCCGTAGGTCTGCTGACTATGGCACTGACCTATTCGGACTTTGGGGAAACATCGGCAAAAAGCGGCAAGACACTTGTCCAGCAATTCAAGGAATACCCCGAACTTCTAACCTCGCCACGGTTCTGGGGGTACTCACTGGCTTGCGCCTTCTCTTCGGGTTCGTTTTTCGCCTACCTCGGCGGCGCACCGTTCATTGGCACAGAACTGTTCGGCTTGAGCGCGGCACAGGTTGGCATTTATTTTGGCGCACCTGCGGTTGGGTATTTTGTAGGTAACTTTATGAGTGGGCGGTTTTCAGTACGGTTCGGCGTGAACCGCATGGTGCTGTGGGGAAGCCTGTTCAATGCGTTTGGCGTCGCTGTATCGGCATTGCTGTTTTTAGCGGACCGCGGAACCGCACTTAGTTTCTTTGGGTTCATGACATTTGTGGGCGTCGGCAATGGCATGGTCATCCCCAACGCAACCTCGGGCGCGCTATCAGTGCGCCCTCACCTGGCTGCAACCGCCTCGGGCCTGAGTGGCGCCATCATGTTGGGCGGCGGAGCCGGGCTGAGCGCGCTGGCAGGTGCCTTGCTGACGCGTGAAACCGGCGCGATGCCGCTGCTTTGGCTGATGCTGGCAACAGCCGTTCTAGCGATCGTCGCAATTTCAACTGTCGTACGAAGAGAACGGCAATTAGGGCTGTAACCGCTTGCCCCAATGACTTTGCAAAGTTATCCTCGGCAATTGGAAAACTTGCAAAGGCACCCTATGGCCACCCAAAAGCTCTATGCGGGCGCGAAACTGCGCGAAATGCGTACGCGCCTGACTCTGACGCAGCGCGAATTTGCCGCCAAACTGGGCGTTTCACTGCCCTACCTGAACCAGATGGAGAACAACAACCGGCCGATCTCGACCACGGTTGTGCTGGCTCTGGCGCAGGAATTCGGAATGGATGTTACCGAACTCAGCACCGGAGACAGCGAACGTCTTGTTTCAGACATGCGCGAGGCGCTGGCCGATCCTGTTTTTTCGGACATTCAGCCCCCACTGGCAGATCTGCGCCTGACAGCTTCCAACGCCCCGGCTCTGGCGCGGGCGTTTATCGAATTGCATAAAACCTATCGGCAGACACATGAACGCCTTGCCTCGCTGGACGAGGCTTTGGGACGCGAAGATGCGCGCATTCAGGCCAGCCCGTGGGAAGAAGTGCGCGATTTCTTCCACTACTGCGACAACTACATCGACGCCGTGGACAGGGCTGCGGAACTGTTTGCCAACCGCGCCGACGGCCCCGGCGGTATCCGGCAAGCCGCCCTGAGCAGCCTTTCAGAGCGTGGAATTCAGGTGGTTTTTTCAGATACGGGCCCCTTGCGCGCTTATGATGTCGACAGCAAAATTTTGCGCCTGTCCTCCCGTGCTGCGCCGCAGACGCAAGTGTTCCAACTTCTGTTGCAGGTTGCGCTGATCAGTCAGGACCAGTTGCTGGAGGCGACGCTGGATTTCGCCAAATTCCAAAGCGACGAAGCCCGCGCCATCGCCAAGATCGGACTTGCCAACTATTTCGCTGGTGCCTCTCTGATGCCTTATACCGCGTTTTTGACCGCCGCTCAGGAAGAGCGTCACGATCTGGAGCTGCTCAGCAACCGTTTCGGGGCGTCGGTCGAGCAGGTTGCACATCGGCTGTCGACACTACAGCGTCCCGGCGCCAAGGGTATCCCGTTCTTCTTCGTCCGGGTTGATCAGGCCGGTACGATCACCAAGCGGCACTCGGCCACACGCCTGCAATTTGCGCGCTTTGGAGGGGCCTGCCCGCTTTGGAACGTGCATCGCGCGTTTGAAACGCCCGGCCATTTCCTGCGGCAACTGGCGGAAACGCCTGATGGTGTTCGCTATATTTCGCTGGCGCGGGATGTCTCAAAATCTGGGGGCTCGTTTGGCGCTCCGGTCAGACGGTACGCCATAGCGCTGGGATGCGAGGTCCGTCATGCCCCGGCTCTTGTTTATGCTGATAACCTCGACATCAACAATGCCAGCGCCTACGAGCCTATCGGTATTTCCTGCCGCATCTGCGAGCGGCAAACCTGCCACCAGCGTTCGGTCCCGCCGCTGGAACGCCGTCTGAGCATCGACACCCATATTCGCGGCACTCTGCCCTATGAAGTGACCTGATCTTAGTCTGATTTATTATCCCACCGGTGTAGCGTCTCTGGTCACGACGGGGGCAGAGCCCCCGTCACTATGTTTAAGCCTTGGACAGGATCGCCCAAATCTCATCCTTCAGCGCCGCGCGCTTTTTGCGCAGGTCAACCTCAGCCAGTTCTTCCATGGGCTCGACATTGGTTTCGGCGCGGTGAACTTCGCGGTTGACCTCATGATATTCATCGGCCAGCCGCGCAAAATGCGCATCCGTTTGCTTGAGCTGGCTCATCAGTTCAACTTTGTCCGGAAACTCTTCGGCCAGTTCATGCGGGGTGTGAGACATCTCTGTTCGCTCCTTCATATGTCGTTGCAAATCAGTGATAGAAGCGTGACCGGGCTTTCGCTTTGACCGGGATCAACTACCCGCAATAATCCCGCGAATTCCAATACAACGCCACGCGCCATCCTGCCGTGCAGAGGGCAAGTTGTTCTGAAACGTGGCTCAGGCTTTTCTGGACAAGAACACTGAACTTTTCGCTAATATACCCCCGGCAAGCGCCGAAAATTTACGCATTCAACCGGGGGCAGTTCAGAAGGATTAACGCTGCGCGGTTGCCCAGCCCGGGTGAATCCACGGGCGGTCATTGGCCTTGGGCAACGGGTCTTTGCCCAGCAGGGAATCCGATACTTTCTCGCCCACCATGATCGAGGGCGCGTTGAGATTGCCGTTGGTGATCTGCGGGAAAATCGAACTGTCCGCGACGCGCAGCCCGTCCACACCGATGACGCGACCCTCGGGATCGACCACCGCACCTTTGTCATCCGCACGCCCCATCCGGCAGGTGCCGCAGGGGTGATAGGCGCTTTCGGCATGTTCCGCGATAAAGGCGTTCAACTCTTCATCCGTTTGCAAAGAGGCACCCGGTTGAATTTCCTTACCGGCGTAAGGTTTGAACGCATCCTGCCCAAAGATTTCACGGGTCAGTCGGATACAGGTGCGGAAATCCTCCCAATCCTCTTCGTGGCTCATGTAGTTGAACTTTATCACCGGTGCGTCTTCAGCCCTGTCCGACCGCAGCGTGACTGCACCCCGCGAGGGCGAGCGCATCGGGCCGACATGCGCCTGGAATCCGTGCCCTTCAGCCGCAGCCTGCCCATCATAGCGGACCGCAATTGGCAGGAAGTGATACTGGATGTCAGGGTATTCCACCCCCTGTTTCGACCGGATAAAGGCTGCGCTCTCGAATTGGTTCGACGCCCCCAGCCCCTTTTTTGTAAACAGCCACTGCGCCCCGATCAGGCCCTTGCTGAACAGGTTCCAGTGTTTGTAAAGCGTGATGGGTTGCAGCGAGGCCTGCTGAATATAAAGCTCCAGATGGTCCTGAAGGTTCGCACCCACCCCCGGACGATCTGCAACAACGTCGATCCCATGTTCTGCCAGATGCGCGCCCGGTCCGATACCGGACAGCATCAGCAGCTTGGGCGAGTTGATCGAGGACGCAGCCAGAATGACCTCGCGCCGGGCATTGATGATCTCTTTCTTTCCGCCACGGATCAGTTCCACGCCAGTGGCGCGACCGTTTTCCATGACAACCCGAGACGCAAGACCCCGCACGATATCGCAATTGTCGCGTTTTAGCGCTGGCTTCAGATATGCATTCGCCGCTGACCAGCGCCGCCCTTTCCAGACGGTCTGCTCCATCGGGCCAAAGCCTTCCTGCTTTTCGCCGTTATAGTCGCCGGTGACCTCGTATCCCGCCTGCTGACCCGCATCGACAAAGGCCTGAAACAGTGGGTTCGCACGTGGGCCGCGCGATACGTGCAACGGGCCGTTGGTTCCGCGCCAGGCCGGATCGCCGCCATGACCACCGTCATGCCATGTCTCCATGCGTTTGTAATAGGGCAGCACATCCGCATAGGACCAGCCGTCGGCCCCCATCTCGGCCCAAGTGTCGAAATCGCGTGCGTGACCGCGTACATAAACCATGCCGTTGATCGACGATGACCCGCCGATCACCTTGCCGCGCGGGCAGGCCAGACGGCGGTTGTTCAGATGCGGTTCGGGCTCGGACTGATATCCCCAGTCATAGCGCGACATGTTCATCGGATAGCTGAGCGCGGCGGGCATCTGGATAAACGGCCCCAAGTCGGTACCACCGTGCTCGATCACCAGAACCGAGGCCCCACCTTCGCTCAGACGATATGCCATTGCGCAGCCTGCGGACCCTGCGCCAACGATGACAAAATCTGCTTCCATATTCACAACTCCCCGCCCGCCGGGAAAAACGCCTCCGGCGGGAGTATTTTCAAAAAGACGAAGAGATTACTCGCCGCGTGGGAACCGGGCGTTTTCCTCGACGATGTTCAGATCCATATGATTGCGCATGTAGCGTTCGGACGCTTTTTGCAGCGGCTGATAATCCCATGGGTAATATCCGCCCTGCCGCAGTGCCTCGTACACGACCCAGCGTCGCGCCTGACTGGCGCGGACATCCGCGTCGAAGCGCTCCAAATCCCAGCGGGCCTCGGACTTTGCCCGCAGGGTTTGCAGCGTGCCCGCATGTTCGGGACTGTCTGCCAGATTGGTCAGCTCATGCGGGTCTGCCTCAAGATCAAACAGTTGATCCGGGTCCAGCGCGCATCGATTGTATTTCCACTTGCCATAGCGCAGCGACACCAGCGGCGCGTAAGATGCCTCAGCCGCGTATTCCATGGCCACAGGCGCGGTTCGCGTGCCACCTTGCGCCAATGGCACCAGGTTTTCGCCGTCCGTCCATGGTGCGATTTCGTCCATGTCAACGCCTGCCAGAGCCCCGAGCGTGGGTGTCACGTCGATGGTGGAAACCGGCGTATCGATCCGCCCCGCAGGCAAATCCGGGGACGATATCATCAAAGGTACGCGCGCCGAGCCTTCGTAGAAGTTCATTTTGAACCAGAGGCCACGTTCACCCAGCATGTCACCGTGATCCGAGACGAACAGGATGATCGCCTCTTGCCGTGTCGTTTCCAGCACTTCGAGGATTTCACCGATCTTGTCATCGAGATATGTGATGTTGGCGAAATAGGCACGGCGGGACTTGCGAATGTCTTCCTCGGTGATGTCGAAGCTGCGCCAGTCATTGGCATCGAAGATCCGCTTGGCGTGAGAATCCTGGTTTTCATAGCCGATATCAGCGATTTCGGGCAGCAGGTGCGCGCAATCTTCATAGAGGTCCCAGTATTTGCGACGGGCGACATAGGGATCATGCGGATGGGTGAAGCTGACCGTCACGCACCATGGGCGGTCATCCTTGCCGCGCGCAAGGTCATAGAGTTTGGCCTTTGCGTTATAGGCGACCTCGTCATCATACTCCATCTGGTTGGAAATCTCGGCAACACCCGCGCCGGTCACCGATCCCATGTTGTGATACCACCAGTCGATCCGCTCGCCCGGTTTGCGGTAATCCGGTGTCCAGCCAAAATCGGCCGGGTAGATGTCAGTTGTCAGGCGATCCTCAAACCCGTGCATCTGGTCCGGGCCGACAAAGTGCATTTTGCCTGACAGACAGGTGTAATACCCGGCCCTGCGCAAATGGTGTGCGTAAGTTGGGATATCGCTGCGGAACTCAGCCGCGTTGTCGTAGACGCCGGTGCGTGAGGGCAATTGACCGGACATGAAGCTGGCCCGCCCCGGCGCACAAAGCGGCGACGCAGTATAAGCGTTGGCAAAACGGGTCGACCGTTCCGCCAGTTTCTTCAGGTTCGGAGCGTGAAGCCAGTCAGCGGGACCGTCGGGAAAGAGGGTTCCGTTCAGCTGATCCACCATCAGGATCAGAATGTTTGGTTTTGTCATTTTTCAGCCTCGAGCAGAGTATCGAGCACGCGCATTGCGTGGTTCACGGCCAGTTGCGGTTCTTCCGGGGCGCTGAGCGCTGCGCGAATATAGAGCCCATCAATCAAAGCAATCATGTTTTCAGCAGCTTCGACCGGATCCTGCATCCTGGGGCGCAGGGCATGGATCAAATTCGACCTGATGCGCGCCTGATAGATCTGCCACAAACGCAGCGCGTCATTGTTGGTCTGCGCCAACACATAAAAGGTCATCCAGGCGGCAGTCACGTCAGGTGTGAAACACGAAGGGGCAAAACAGGCGTGGATAATCGCCTCTGCCCGGTTGCCCGGTTTGGCCGCTTTCAACTGGGCCCTGGCTTCGTCGCTGAAGTCGGCGAGGATTTGACGCATTGCGGCCAGAAATATCTGATCCTTTCCGCCAAAATAATGGTGTGCCAATGCGCTGGACATGCCTGCGCGTTTGGCAATCTGGCTGACGGTTACATCCAGGGATTTCTTGACACCCAGTTCAGCAATCGTCGCTCGAACAATCGCGTCCTTGCGGATCGGCTCCATTCCAACTTTTGGCATCGCTTTCCCCATACAGGTGTCATGCGACCAAGCTAGGATGTTTTTATTGACTCGTCAATCAATGTAAGCGCAGAGATGTCACTTCATAGCTTCGGCGCAATACTGGGAGGCGTCAAGTCCCGACGGTTCAACATGAACTCGCGCCATGAGATGAAGCTTACAGCGCCCAGTATCAGGGTTCCGCCAGCCACAACCCAAAGGTCAACGCTTTCGTGGAAGATCGCAGCACCCACAAGCGTGGCCCAGATCAACTGCAGGAATGTGACGGGTTGTGTGACGGCCACAGGCGCGGCCTGCAACGCCAATGTCATGAAATAATGCCCTGCGGTCGCAAAGCTGGCCACCAGAAACAGAACCCCGAGTTCTTGCATACTGGGCCGGGTCCAGACGGCAACCGCAAAGGGGATCAAGGCTATGGTTACCCAGATGGACAGATGCGCCACAACAACCGAAGGTGGAACGTCGCGGACAAGAAGCTTGGCCAGCAAATAGGACCCGCTTAGCATCAGGGCCGTTCCGAGCATGGCAAGGTGACCTTGTGAGACTTCGCGAAACCCGGGGCGCAGGATGACCAGCACGCCCACCAAAGCGACCAGAATCGCGGCGACCCTGCGAAAAGCCAACTTCTCACCCAGAAACAGGGCTGCACCCAAGGTGACATAAACCGGCGTCATGTAGTTCATCGCAGTGACTTCGGCCAAGGGAATTTGTGTCATGGCGAAGAACCAAAGCATGACAGCAATCGCGTGTACTACACCGCGCAAACCGAACAGCGTCAGCAGGCGGGGTGTCAGCCGGGTCGCCATGATCGACCGCAAGGCCGGTAACAGAAACACCAATCCCAGCGCATAACGCAGGAATGCGGCCTGGATCGGATTCATCGTCGTGCCCAGAGATTTGACCAATGCGGTCATCACAACAAAGGACAGCCCGGCGGCAAACATCCAGAACATAGCGGCAAGCGGGCGCGACGAAACGGCAAGCGATGTCATGGCTTAGGTTGAACACCGAAACCCTGCCGGGAACAACCCTTCACATGACAACAAGTTTCAGTGCGATACCCAGCATTACGACACCGATCACTGCATCCAGCACCTGCCAGGCGCGCGGGCGCGCAAACACCGGAGACAGAACACCTGCGCCGTATCCAAGTGAAAAGAAGAAGGCAAAGCTGGACGTGACCGCCCCGATGGCAAATCCGACCCGGTCATCATACTGTGCCGAGATGGAACCGATCAGAACCACTGTATCCAGATAGACATGCGGGTTCAGCCAGGTGAAGGCGAGAACGGTAAGCATTGCGGTTTTAAGGCTGGTTCGCGGGCCGTTGCCCGTTTCCATTACCGCGCCACCCCGCAGGGCAGACCCGAAACTGCGCAGCCCATACCACGTCAGAAAAGCGGCCCCGCCAAATCGCAGTACAGGTTCAAACCAGGGGGCTGAATGCGCCAGAGTCCCGAACCCTGTGACGCCTGCAACAATCAAAACCGCGTCAGACATTGAGCAGGTCAGGCACAGAAGAAACACATGTTCACGCCGCAACCCCTGTCGGAGAATAAAGGCGTTCTGTGCCCCGATGGCGAGGATCAGACTGAAACCCAGCGCGAAACCGGCGATCATGGACGTGGGCATGGGACCTCCTGCTATTGCAAGACGTTGACTAAGATCGTCGGTGCGATCTATCAAATTAAAGATGTTATCCCGAGTTAAGCCCGACTAATGTTGCTGGATCCTCTTCACCTGTCCGCTTTGTCTGCCATTCTGCGTCATGGCAGCTTTGATGCGGCTGCGGCAGAGCTGGCGGTGACGCCCTCGGCGATATCCCAGCGGATCAGGGCGCTTGAGGATCGGATTGGAGCCACCCTGATACATCGGAGCACCCCTTGCACCGGAACGCCCGCCGGGCTGCGCATCGCCCGTTACGCGGAAGATGTCGGACTGCTTGAGGCACAGCTGGTTCGAGAGCTTACGCTGGAGCAGGAATCAAGGTCCGCCCGCGTCCGCATTGCCGTACCGGCAGACAGTCTGGCCACCTGGTTTGTTGATGCGATGGCGCAGGTGCCTGACATGCTGTTCGATCTGGTGATCGACGATCAGGATCACTCCGCAGACTGGCTGCGGCGGGGCGAGGTAAGCGCCGCCGTCACCGTTGGCGGCCAGACAGTGACCGGGTGCGACGCGATCCCATTGGGCGTGTTGCGGTACCTGCCAACGGCCAGCCCGGAATTCATCAACACCTGGTTTCGGGACAAAGTGACCGAGGCAGAACTGGGCAAGGCACCCTGCCTGGTTTTCAACCAAAAGGACGGGCTGCAAAGGGCATGGATTGTTCAGCACACTGGCAAACGCCTTTCCCCCCCGTCTCATTTCCTGCCTTCTTCACACGGATTTGTGGACGCGGCGATTGCCGGGCTTGGGTGGGGCATGAACCCCGCGGCTCTGGTGCGGGAGGTTCTGAAACAAGGGCTGTTGCGCCCCATCGTGCCCGATGCACCGCTGGATATCGCGCTGAGCTGGCAGGTTGGGCGTGTTCTTGCGCCCGCACTCAAACCTCTGACCCAGGCTGTCAAACGTGCATCAGAACGGATTTTGCTTCCGCCTCAAAGCAGCTAAACAGACACGACATTTTCGGAGGGACCGATGTTCTCACGTGACGCTCTTGGCTATGACCCTATTCCCCTGCCAGACCGATGCGACATCAGCGATACAGACATGCTGGGCGCGGCGCAGGCATTTTATGAAAAGATGCGTCAGCGTCATACTATCCGGGATTTCAGCCCCCGCCCCGTTGCCCGTGAGGTAATCGAAACCAGTCTGCGCACTGCGGGTACCGCCCCGTCAGGCGCCAATCACCAACCCTGGCATTTTGCAGCCATCTCGGACCCTGCCCTGAAACACCGCATCCGGGAAGAAGCCGAAGAAGAAGAACGCCGGTTCTACGCAGGTGGCGCCGGGGATGAATGGATCAAGGCGCTGGAGCCCATCGGCACCAACGCGGTCAAAGAACATCTGACAATCGCCCCTTGGCTGATCGTGGTTTTTGCCCAGCGCTGGGGGCAGTTCGAGGATGGAACGCGGTACAAGAACTACTACGTCCCGGAGAGTGTAAACATTGCCACCGGCTTTCTGATTGCTGCGCTGCATCACGCGGGCCTCAGCACCCTAACCCACACCCCGAACCCGATGCGGTTTCTGAACGACGCGCTGGACCGGCCCGCGTCGGAAAAACCAACCATGATTATTGCAGTGGGGCATCCGTCAGAAGACGCGACTGTGCCTGCTGTGGCAAAACTCAAGAAACCCCTGGAAGAGATTTCATCCTTCTTCTGAGGCTTTCGCGACGCTCGCCAAAAACTCAATTCGAGGGCTGTTCCGCCTTTTTCCGTTCTGGTTGCATCATGCGGTAGCAGTTTATACAGGACACCAGACTGGCGACGACGATGAATGCGACGGCCATCGCGACCTCGTGCATATGGGCGACAGCGGCAAGGCCCGCAGACAACAACACCGCGGTTAAACGCGCGAACGCCTTGACCGCCGCCGATCCCCGCACCCGCTGCTCTTTGGGTGCCACATCCAGAAAATAGAGCTTACGCGCACTGCTGGTCCCGGTCACAGCAACGGTGACAACGAACAGTGCAATTGCATGCAAGTGAACCTGATGGTCGATGCCCAAATAGTGGAACACCAAAAGAACACTGCCTGTTGCGGCGACCATCAATGTCCCGACCACCATCACCGCACGATGGGATTTCATGTTGATGATTTGCCACAGAGGGCCCGATACAAGATATCCCGAAGCGGAAGAGACGATCATCGCGGTCAATCCCTGTGTCGAGCTGTGATGCGCTTCGGCTGCGATGAGCGCGAAGAACGGAACGGACAGCGACACAGCAACCAAGGGCAGACGCATGATCATATAGCTCCGGAACCACTGGTATTCGAACATGCCCAGAACACCCTTGATATTCGCCTTAATCGAAATGCCCCTTTCGGACTCCTGCGGTGTCGTCGGCGCGACCTCACGCGCGGTTTCTGTTATCGCCAGCATGAACAGACCAGACAGCAGGAAGAATAAAACCGAAACGCCAATCATGACTGAATGGCGCGAAAAGGGTGGATTATCCTTGGTGATCTGATGCACCAGCAACGCAAGGCCAATGGCACATAGCCCCCCTGCACCAAGCTGTAGATATTGCATGATCATGCGCGAACGCGCCTGAACATGGTCCCCTAGCAGATCCGTAAGCATCAAGGTCTGCACTTCGCTGACAAGCCCGATCACAAGAAATACAGACAGGAAAACCACTGCGATCAATGGGACAGCCCCGGTCGCTGCCGCAGCTATTGCCAGAACCAGACAGGCGCCAATGACCGCTTCGGTCAACGCAATTGCATGTTTCTTCCGGCTTCTTGCTGCAACGGGTTGCGCCAGAAAGAAATCGGCAATCAAGCAACCGACCATCCGCACCGACACCAGTGCCCCTGCTACAAACATCGGCAACTCGAAGGAAACGGCTAAAAACGGCAAAACAACCGACGGGCTGCCGAGCGTCCAAGCGACCTGAGACAGGATACTTTGCCCGGCCAGGACGGGCACGTTGCGCTTGGTCTGATCGGAAGTTTCGGATGTCATTCGTACTGTGTCTTCGTGTTTTCTGTATTTCCCGCACTTTCAGCCTAAGCGCATCGAATGTTTCAGCCAATAATTCAATAAGACCATCAAAAAACAAAAAACCCGGCCGTGCGACCGGGTTTCAATGAGTTGGTATTGGGTCAGCTTAAAGCTGCGCCATGACCTCGTCGGTGGCTTCGAAATTGGTCGTGACACGCTGCACGTCGTCATCGTCTTCCAAAGCATCTACCAGCTTCATCAGCTTTTGCATGTCTTCCAGGCCCAGTTCCGTCGTTGTGGTCGGTTTCCAGACCAGCTTGGTGGATTCTGATTCTCCAAGCGCGGTTTCCAATGCAGAGGAGACATCGTTCAGATCGGTATCGGCGCACCAGATGATGTGACCGTCATCCGAGCTTTCGACGTCTTCCGCGCCCGCTTCGATGGCCGCCTCGAAAATGGAATCTGCATCCCCTGCGGTCACCGGGTAAACAACCTCGCCTTTGCGTTCGAACATGAAACCGACCGAACCGGTCTCGCCCAGGTTGCCGCCATTCTTCGAAAAGGTCGAACGCACGGTCGATGCGGTCCGGTTGCGATTGTCGGTCATGGTTTCGACAATGACCGCAACACCATTGGGCCCATAGCCCTCGTAGCGGATTTCTTCGTAATCGTCACCTTCACCCGCTTGCGATTTCTTGATCGCGCGGTCGATCACGTCCTTGGGGACCGAGTTCGACTTGGCTTCTTTCACCGCCAGACGCAGGCGCGGGTTCTTGTCGGGATCGGGGTCGCCCATCTTGGCGGCGACAGTGATCTCTTTCGACAGTTTGGAAAACAGTTTGGACCGCGCGGCGTCCTGACGCCCCTTGCGGTGCTGGATGTTGGCCCATTTGGAGTGGCCTGCCATAGTGCGTCCTCGTCATCATGTTTGCGTGTTCGGCGCTCATATAGACGTTTGCGGGGGGCAGGATCAAGAGAGCGGCTTGCGACGACCTCACCGCCTTGTATGGTGACGGCATGACGACAGATCAGATCATTCTTTTCGCGCTTTTCATCACTGTCTTCGGAATGCTGCTTTGGGGTCGGTTTCGATACGACCTTGTGGCTTTTGCCGCGCTTATGATCGGTGTCGTGCTGGGTGTTGTGCCGGTCGATGATGCCTTTGCGGGCTTTGGCCACCCAGCGGCCATTATCGTCGCGCTGGTGCTTGTAATCTCTGCCGGTTTGGTCAGGTCAGGTGCGGTATTTCTGATCACCCGAACTCTGGTTGATGCGTCACGGGGGCTGGGCGCGCATATCGCCCTGATGGGCGGGATCAGTGCGATTCTGTCGGCCTTCATGAACAATGTCGCGGCGCTTGCCTTGCTGATGCCCGTGGATATTCAGACCGCGCGAAAAGCAGGTCGGCCCCCGGGCCTTTCCCTAATGCCGCTAAGCTTTGCCACCATTCTGGGGGGCATGGTCACCCTGATCGGCACCCCGCCGAATATCATCATCGCCTCGATCCGGCAGGAAACGCTGGGCGAGCCGTTTCATATGTTCGACTTCGCCCCTGTTGGTGGAATAGCAGCGATCGCCGGTCTGGCGTTTGTCGCGCTGATCGGATGGCGATTGATACCCAATCGCGGCGTGCAACAAGAAACATCCGAGGTTCTGGCCGAATACATTGCCGAACTGACGATTCCGCCGGGCTCTGCCCATATCGGCAAACGGGTCAGCGAACTTTATGAAACGGCCGAAAAATCCGACGTGGCTATCATCGGCCTGATCCGGGATGGAAAACGGCGATATGGCCGGTCAACCCATGCCACACTGAACGATGGCGACGCGCTGGTACTGGAAGCGCGCCCCGAAGCGCTGGACGAATTCCGTTCTGCGCTGAAACTGGATTTCTCGGACACGCGACGGCAGGAGCTGCTGACGGCTGAAGGCGACGGGTTGGAAGTGATCGAAGTGGTTGTTCCGGAAAGTGCGCGCATAGCCGGCCGTACAGCGCAGGGTATCGGGTTGGCTTGGCGCCAGAGCACCGTCCTGATGGGCATCTCACGTCAGGGTCGTCAGATCACCGAACAGGTTCGCAAGACCGAGGTTGAACCGGGCGATATCTTGCTGCTGCTTTGCCCCCGTGATCGCAGCGCCGATGTGACCGACTGGCTGGGGTGTCTGCCTTTGGCCGAACGCGGGTTGAACGTGACGGCAAATGACAAGGCCTTGTTGGCCATCGGTCTATTTGCAGTTGCCGTCTTCGCGGCCAGTGTTGGGTTGATTTACCTTCCCGTCGCATTGGGTCTTGTCGTCATAGCCTTTGTGCTGACCAAGGTCATGCCGATCACAGAAATTTATAACCATATCGAATGGCCCGTGGTTGTGCTGCTGGGCTCGATGATCCCACTGGGCAGCGCTTTGGAAACATCCGGCGGCACCGAGTTGATTGCCAATGCGCTGATTCAGCTGACCAATGGTCTGCCCGCATGGGCGATCCTGAGCGTACTGATGGTCGTGACGATGACCTTGTCCGATGTTCTGAACAACACCGCCACCGCCATCGTCGCGGCCCCGGTGGGCATCCAGATGGCCCAAACGCTCGGGGTGTCGCCCGACCCGTTCCTGATGACCGTGGCCGTTGCGGCCTCGGCTGCGTTCCTGACGCCTATCGGTCACAAGAACAACACGCTGGTTCTGGGCCCCGGCGGCTATCATTTTGGCGATTACTGGCGCATGGGCCTGCCGTTGGAGGCTCTGATCATCGTGGTTTCCGTCCCCGCCATCCTTGTCTTCTGGCCATTGTGACGGGTAAAGGCTGTTCATGAAACGCTTTTTGATCCTGCAATTGCGCCCGGAAACGGATGCCTCCGACGCAGAATATGCTTCGATCCTGAACCGCAGCGGGTTGTTACCCGAACGCACGCATCGCATCCGTCTGGATTGCGAAGACCTGCCAGAAGGGCTGAAAGTCACCGATTATGCGGGGATTATCGTAGGCGGCGGGCCGGGATGCGTCAGTGATGACCCCGCGACCAAATCCGCGACGGATGCGCGGATCGAAGGAGCGATCCTGGGTTTGATGCCGCAGATTACCGCGCAGGATCATCCCTTCATGGGGTGTTGCTATGGCCTTGGTATTCTGGCCGTACATTTGGATGGCAAAGTGAGCAAAGCCCGGTATGGCGAGCCTGTGGGACCATCCAGGTGCCGCCTGACCCCCGAAGGACAACAAGACCCGTTGACCGCAGAGTTGGACGCCACCTTTGATGCGTTTGTTGGCCACAAAGAAGCGGTTCAAGCCCTGCCCGAGGGCTGCGTTCACCTTGTTGCGTCCGACCCCTGCCCGTTCCAGATGATCCGCTGGGGCCGGAACGTCTATGCCACTCAGTTCCATCCGGAAGCCGATGCCAAAGACTTTGAACAACGCATCAACATCTACAGGAACCACGGCTATTTCCCGCCCGAAGACGCGCAGAAACTGATCGACCACTGCCATTCGGCGAAGGTCACGCAGCCCGGCGAAATCCTGCGCCGTTTCGTCCAGCGATACGAGTGACCCAACGGCGTGGTTGCCTGCGCCTTTCCGCCTCGCTTAGGCTGATCTGACGCAACTTTGCGAGGGGTTGATTGCGGATCATCAGGTTGCCATTGCCGGCCGCCCTGTTTCGCTGACCCTGCTTTCGGCCGTCTGTGGCATCATGTTGCCTGCCCTGGATCTGCCGTTCACCGCTTTGTTCCGCCGCCGCTGAAAGGAGTGTTCATGACAAACAATACTGCAGATGCGACTATCGTCGGTTCCGGGTTGGCCGGGCTGGCAGCTGCGGCGGAACTGGGCGACCGGGGCAAGAAGGTGATCATTGTCGATCAGGAACCCGAAACCTTTTTGGGCGGTCAGGCGTTCTGGAGCCTTGGAGGCCTGTTCATGGTCGACACACCCGAACAGCGCCGCATGGGTATACGCGACAGCCACGAATTGGCGCTGCGCGACTGGATGGGCAGCGCGCAATTTGACCGTGGCGAAGACGCATGGCCCCGCAAATGGGCCGAAGCCTATATCGAGTTTGCCGCTGGTGAAATGCGGCCATGGCTGCACGAAATGGGCCTGCGCTGGTTTCCGGTCGTTGGCTGGGCCGAACGTGGCGGGTCTTATGCGACGGGGCATGGCAACTCGGTCCCGCGCTTTCATATCACATGGGGCACCGGCCCCGGCGTTCTGGAACAGTTTATCCGACGCGTCCGCGACCATGTCAGCGCCGGATTGATCCAGATGAAGTTCCGCCACCAAGTCAGCCATATCATCATGCAGAACGGAACCGCCAAAGGTGTTTCCGGAGAAATTCTGGCCGATGACACCGCCCAGCGCGGTAACAAAACCAACCGCGATGAGGTTGGCGAGTTCGAAGTTTATGCCCCGTCGATCATCGTCACCTCCGGCGGTATTGGTGGCAATTTTGACATGGTGCGTCAAAACTGGCCCCGGGACCGTTTGGGTGAGCCGCCCAAAGATATGGTTGCAGGGGTGCCCTTTCACGTCGATGGCCGCATGATCGCAATCAGCGAAAAGGCGGGCGGCCATGTCATCAATGGTGATCGGATGTGGCACTACACCGAAGGCGTGCGCAACTGGGACCCGATCTGGCCCGCCCACGGCATTCGTATCCTGCCCGGCCCAAGTTCAATGTGGTTTGACGCCAGGGGCAACCGCCTGGCACCGCCCTGTCTGCCGGGGTTCGACACTTTGGGAACTCTGCGTGAGATCCTGAAAACCGGATATGAATACAGCTGGTTCGTTCTGACCCAGAAGGTGATCAAAAAGGAATTTGCGCTGTCCGGGTCGGAACAAAACCCCGACTTCACTTCGGGCAGCTGGAAAGAGGTAATCCGCCAACGCATTCTGTCAGGTTCCAGCGCAACCGCCCCGGTTGAGGCGTTCAAGGAAAAGGGTGAGGATTTTGTTGTTGCCAACACGCTGACTGAACTGGTCAACGGCATGAACCATCTGGGCGACACTCCGATAGACGAGGCTCATCTGCGTGCCCAGATCGAAGCCCGGGATTTGCAGGTCGACAACCCCTTTTCGAAAGACGCGCAGATGATGGCGATCCTTGCCGCGCGCAATTATCGCGGAGATAAACTGATCCGCACAGCCAAACCGCATAAGTTTCTGGATCCGGCCAACGGCCCGCTGATTGCCGTCAAGCTGCATATCCTGACACGCAAATCCCTGGGTGGATTGCAGACCAATCTGGACAGTCAGATGATTGGATCAGACGGCAATGTCGTGCCGGGCCTGTTCGCTGCTGGTGAAGTCGCCGGATTCGGCGGCGGCGGTTATCACGGCTACAACGCGCTGGAGGGTACATTCCTGGGCGGCTGCATCTTTTCCGGTCGCAATGCCGGGCGTTCAAGGGCTGTCGCCTGACGCACTTTCCCGGTTACTTGCGCATCAGTTTGATCACCGGCTGGCCCTGCGCATCCAGCAGAGCCAGAGCGTTGCCCTGCATCGCGAAGGTCGTGACGTTTTGCAAGGCTTGCAGGAATTGCCGCTCGACCGCGTCCAACGGGGGCGGGCACGCCATGAGTGTTGCCGCCATGTTGTCAGGAAACGCAATACGATTACCGGAGATCTCGGCCCGACCACTGAACCGGTTGCAGCCGCTGCTGCCTGAAAAGACGCCATCCTGATCAAAGACAAGCTCAGGGCGTTTTTCGGTCTCGATAGGCGCACCATTCAGGCCCGAGGCGGTCCATTGGGTATTGTCCAGCGTTGCCGCCCCCTGCCCCTGGACCTGAACCAACAGCAGATCGGCGGCATTCTCTGCCCCATTCGTCAGAACCGGGTACACAGTATCTGTGGTGAACAGCAAGTTTTGCCCCTGCATCACTGAAGCCCGCACGCCATAGCGATGAGCATCGATGATCAGCGCGTCGTCATAGGTCAATTTGAACTGCGCGGGCACCCCGCTCAGCGCATACCGTTGCGCGGCAAGAGTGACAGCGGGGGCATCGGCCAGCGAGATATCCTGAAGCTCAACATAAAGGGTTGCGTCCGGTGGCAGTGCAATGCGCTCTCGGTACGTTGCGGTCCCTTCAACAATACCGGCAATAGCGACACTGCTTAAAGCTGCCCAAGTTGCTGCACCCGCCCATATTGCGCGACCCAAATGCTGCATCGGTCAAATCCTTTTGCAAACCCTCTTCGCAAAAGATCGTGTGCCCTTGGGTCTTTGCAAGATGTGCTTCGCCAAAGTGGCGATTCTGCGCCGAAATCACAAAGGCCAGATCAATGGAATAAGAAGGGATGCCAACAATCCGACCGTCAGGTTAAGCGGAACACCCACCTTCATGAAATCGGTGAACCTGTAGCCGCCAGGGCCGTAGACCATCATGTTGGTTTGGTACCCGATCGGTGTTGCAAAGGATGCCGAAGCTGCCACCATAACCGCAACTACCAACGGGCGCGGGTCCATTCCGACGGCCTGGGCCAGCCCGATGGCTATAGGCGTGACCACAACTGCGACCGCATTATTGGAAACCAGTTCGGTCAGCACCGAAGTCAGCAGATAGATCGCCCAGATGATCAGGAAGGGCGGCAAAGCGCTTAGTCCCGGTGCCACGGCCTCGACAATCAGTGAAACCGCACCAGAGCTGTCCAGTGACGCACCGATGGCGAGCATCGCGAAGATCAGCGCCAACAGGCGACCTTCGACAAAGGAGAACGCCTCGTCCGCGTCGATGCAGCGGGTCAGAAGAACCACGGCTACGGCCACAATCGACAACAGCAGGATCGGCGCGACACCCAGCGCTGCAAGGACGACGATCCCGACCAGCGCGCCAATTGCAATTGGCGCATGGCTGCGACGGAAGGCGCGTGCAGAAGGTTGGCTGACATCCACCATGTCCATGTCCGCCGCAAGGCGCTGGATATCTGCCGGGGCGCCCTCCAGCAGTAATGTATCCCCTACCCGAACCACCAGATCATCCAACTGGCGACCGATATTCTGATTGCGACGGTGAACGGCCAGCACATAGACACCATACCGACGCCGAAGTCGCATCATTCCAAGGGTCCGACCCACCAAACGGCATCCGGGTGTGATCAGCACCTCGACGGTCTTGGTCTCGACAGCGGAAACCTGATCCACACGCTTCAGCTCTTTGTTGCTCTGAAGGCTCAGAAGTTCGGTCATCTCGGTGCGCAGAACCACGCGGTCACCGACCTGCAATTCAACGCCCTTCAGATTGCGCCGCAGCGATTCATCGCCCCGGACCACGTCGATCAGACGCACGCCGGGGCGTTTGAACAACTGAACGCCGGTCACTTCACGCCCGATCAGGTTGCTGTCGGGCGGAATGACCGCTTCGGTGAAAAACTTCATTCTGGACCGATCGCTGAGCAGCGAGGCCATGCTATCCCGCTCGGGCAACAATCTGGGGGCGATGAAACGCAGATAGATCATGCCGTAGATCACCAGTGCAATCCCCAGCGGCGTGACCTCGAATATCGAAAAAGCTTTCATCCCCTGCGCGCGGGCCACACCATCCACAAGCAGGTTGGTGGACGTTCCGATCAGTGTCAGTGTCCCGCCAAGAATGGCGGCATAACTGAGTGGAATTAGCAGCTTTGACGCGGGTACGTTCAGCGTGCGGGCGATTTGAACAAAAACCGGGATCATGACCACAACAACGGGCGTGTTCGACACAAAAGCCGAGGCCAGCACGACAAATCCCATCAGCAATCCGATGGCAATACGCGGGTTGACCTGCGCCTGCCTTTGCGCGGTCGACGTAAAGGCGTCCAAGGCCCCGGTCCGCACCAAGGCCCCCATGATGATGAACATTGCCCCAATCGTCCAGGGCGCGGGATTGGACAGGACCGCCAGCGCGCTTTGATAGGGCAGGATCCCTGTGACCAGCATCAGTGAGACACCACCGATGGCCACGACCTCGGCCGGATAAACCTCGCGCAGGAACATGACGAACATGCTCGCAACAATCAGCAGCGCCAGAATTGCGCTGCCCGTCTCTGTCAGTGAAAGGAAATTCATTCGTGGTATTCTGTCCGAACCCTGGCCCAAGCGCCTGATGACATGCAGTTTCACGCATTGCGCGTGGCAGGGCAAGCCTGACGTTCGTCAATCAGGCCCGGCTTGTTCCAAACGTCCACCAACGCGCACCATGCGAACAGATTTGGCCTGGCCGTCGCGATCATCCGTTTCGACGAAAACTCCGCTCAGCGTGGCCTCGCCATTGGCAGGGGTAAACCGGGTCTTGGGCATCCCGGTTATGAACCGGCGCATCGGTTCCTGCTTGTCCATACCAATGACCGAGTCATAGTCGCCGCACATGCCCGCATCCGTCAGATAGGCTGTGCCACCTGGCAGAATCTGCGAATCCGCTGTCGGTATATGGGTATGTGTTCCCACCACAAGGCTGGCGCGCTTGTCGCAATAATGACCCATGGCCATCTTCTCAGACGTCGCCTCGCAATGCATATCGACGATGATGGCCTGTGCCTGTCCACCCCGTGGGTGCGACTTCAGGATAGGTTCAATGGCCGAGAACGGGTCGTCGAATGGCCGTTTCATAAAGACCTGCCCCAACACCTGCACCACCAGAACTTTGCGCCCGCCGGGTGCGTTAAACAGCCGGTGCCCGCGCCCCGGCGCACCCTTTGCATAGTTCACCGGGCGCACGATGCGCTGTTCTTTCTCGATATATTGCAGCATGTCTTTCTGGTCGAACGCATGGTCGCCCAATGTCAGGCAATCTGCCCCGGCATCCAGCAGCAGCTTGGCGTGATCGCCGCTCAACCCCATGCCGTTCGACGCGTTTTCGCCATTGACCACAACGAAATCCAGCCGCCATTCGTCGCGCAGGCGCGGCAAATGTTGCTGAACGGCCGCGCGCCCCGCGCGCCCCATGACATCACCAAGAAACAAAATCCTCATGATCCGGGTCGTAGGTGCTGTGCTGGGCAATAACAAGGCGGAACCGTGAAATTTAAGTTGAGCCCGAACTTGAAATTGCATGCAGGCGTGGCAAAGTCTTAGCCATGCGCTTAAATCAAAAGGACATGTTGTGAAGCTATTGGCAATACTGACATTCGGCCTTGTGGTCGCTTCGGGTGTTATGGCGCAAGGCACAAAGACATCCATGCCCAATCCCGCGGCAACCTTTTGCGTCGAGAATGATGGAGTTTACCAACTTCGGAAGAACGAAGACGGAAGCGTCTTTGGTATCTGCATCCTGAAAGACGGTACCGAGGTGGATGCCTGGGACTATTTACGCAGCCACTTTCAGCAATGAGGCTTAGAACGTCAGCACCCGGCTTTCGGTGATAACCATGTCCAGCGGCTGATCGGTCGGCTCCAGCGGCAGTTTCTGCGCCTCTTGCGCGTCAAAAGCGAAACCGATTGCCAGTGTCGCGCGCTTGCATCGCAATCCTTCCAGCGTGCGGTCATAAAATCCACCACCATATCCCAAACGCCCGCCGTGGGCATCAAAAGCCACCAGCGGCACAATCAGGATTTCGGGGTCGAAATAATCATCGACCTCGGGCACTCTGGCACCGAATGGGCCATCTTTCAGCGGTCCTTCTGGCGTCCAGCGCGAAAATTTCAGTGGTTTTCCAGCGGCTTGTATCACGGGAACACCGACAGGTCCATAAGCCGCAGCTTCAGCCATGGCAGACACCGGGTCGATCTCGGTTCGGATTGGCATGTAGCCTGACAAGGGCACGCCGCGATAACCCGCCAGAACCTCGGACAAACGTCCGGCCGCACCGGGAACACGCGTGTCGAACGCGACCTTGCGGCGCGCAAATGCCGCTTTGCGTGCAGCTGCTTTGATTTTAGTCAGATCGGTCACAATAGCACCACACTGGCAAGCCCAAGAAAGATGAAGAACCCCATGACATCGGTTGTGGTTGTCACAAAGGTTCCTGACGCCAGCGCCGGGTCAATTCCCAGACGATCCAGCACTACCGGTACTACCGTACCTGCAAAGCCCGCGATGATCATGTTCACGACCAAGGCTGACCCAATCACGACACCCAGCCAAGGTGAACCGAACCACAGCATTCCCACGGTCCCCAGTACAATGGCAAAACAGAGCCCGTTCAACATGCCCACCAGCAGTTCCCGCCTGATAACGCGCATCACGTTTGAGTTGGTCAGGTCGCGCGTCGCCAGTGCGCGCACTGCAACGGTCAGCGACTGCGTTCCCGCATTGCCCCCCATGGATGCAACAATCGGCATCAGGATGGCCAGCGCGACAAGCTGGTCAATTGCCGCCGCAAATTGTGAGATCACCAACGAAGCACAGATTGCCGTGCACAGGTTTACCGCCAGCCAGGGCAACCGTCGCCGACTGGTGGCCGCCACACTGTCGGACAGCGAGCTTTCGTCGCTCACACCGGCAAGGCGCAGGATGTCTTCTTCGTGCTCTTCATCCAGAACAACCATCGCGTCGTCGATGGTGATCACACCAACCAGACGCCCGTCGGCATCGACCACGGGGGCCGAGATCAGGTGATACTGGTTGAAGGCATAAGCCACATCCTCCTCGTCCTGATCAACGGGGATGATGTGAAACTCCTCTTCCGCCAGATCGCGCAAAGGCACTTCACGACGGGACGCCATCAGCTTGCCCAATGTCACCTGCGCTGTTGGTTTCAGGCGCGGGTCGACCAGAACAACATGATAGAACTGCTCGGGCAGATCGTCATTGGCACGCATGAAGTCGATGGCCTGACCGACGGTCCAATGCTCGGGGGCCATGACGACCTCACGCTGCATCAAACGACCAGCAGAACTCTCGGGGTAAGCAAGCGCCTGTTGCGCTGCTAGCCGCTCGGAATCTTCGAGCGCACCCAGAATGGCTTCCTGCTGCGGTTCCTCAAGATCTTCCAGAAGGTCAACGACGTCGTCGCTTTCCATCTCGCGCACGGCTTCCGCCAGAACCTCGGGGGTCAGAACGGCGATGATTTCCTCGCGAACCGATTCATCCAGTTCAGACAGGATGTCGCCGTCAAATTCCTTATCATAAAGCCGGATCAGCCGGGCCCGGTCATAAGGATTGATCTGCTCCAAAAGGTCAGCGATATCGGCCGCGTGCAGCGGCTCCATCAGCTCAATCAGCTTGTCGCGATCATCCACATCAACCGCATAAAGGATCGCCGCCACGGTCCGGCGATCCAGCGCATACGCGTCTTCGTCCTGGGGCAGATCGTGTTCGGCTTGGTTATTGCCTGTCGTCATGCGCTGCCCCCTTCTTTCGGCGATTGGCCCCTAAATAGAAGAAGCAGCTACCAGAAAACAATGACAATGCGCCGATTTACCCACTTCTTTCGTCTGCCTATGCTACAGCGCGGTCCCAAACAGGTGGAGAACAGGGCAAATGGCGCAAAAGACGCTTTTGAAAGGGCGCGTTCTGAGTTTCACAGGCTCACCCTTTGACGGAGAGCCAACAGAAGCGACCCAGCTGGACGAAGCGGTCGTGATTGACAATGGACGCGTTGCCGATGTCGGTGCGTATGATGCGCTGATGCGGCGTCACCCTGATGCCGTCATCAAGGACTATGGCAATCACCTGATCATTGCGGGTTTCGTTGACCCGCATGTGCACTACCCGCAGACGGCCATGATCGCCAGTTGGGGGAAGCGGTTGATCGACTGGCTGAACACCTACACCTTCCCCGAAGAGATGAAGTTTGGTGATCCTGAATACGCCTCTGAAATCGCCAACCGTTATCTGGATCTGACTGCCGCCCATGGCACCACGACGATGTGCAGTTTTTGCACCATCCACCCCGAAAGCGTGGATGCCTTTTTCACTGCCGCGCAGCAACGGGGACAGCGCGTGGTCGCGGGCAAGACCTGTATGGACCGCAATGCGCCTGAAGGCCTTCGGGACACGGCCCAGACAGCCTATGACCAATCTGCCGCGCTGCTGGAGAAATGGCACCGTGTCGACCGCCTGTCCTATGCCATCACGCCCCGGTTTTCGCCCACGTCCACCCCAGAACAGCTTGAGGCCATGGGCGCGCTTTGGGCGGAACATCCCCATTGCCTGATGCAAACACACCTGAGCGAGCAGACAGACGAAATCGAGTGGGTCCGCTCCCTGTTCCCCGATGCCCGGGACTATCTGGACACTTACGAAAAGTTCGGGCTGCTGGGGCAGAACGGACTTTATGGGCATGTCATCCATCTGGAAGACCGGGAACGCGATCGTCTGCGCGAGGTTGATGCGTCACTGATCCACTGCCCCACCTCGAACACCTTCATAGGGTCGGGTCTGTTCGACATGAACGGCTTGATCCACGATGGCCACCGGATCGGTCTGGCCACCGACACCGGTGGCGGATCAAGCTTTTCAATGCTGCGCACCATGGCTGCCGCTTATGAAATCGGTCAGTTGCGCGGGCGCCCCCTGCATCCGGCGCAATTGCTGTGGCTGGGTACAGTCGGGTCGGCGCGCAGCCTGCGGATGGATGATTGCATCGGCAACATTGCTCCGGGAATGGAGGCGGATCTGGTCGTGATTGATCTCGCCTCGACCCCGGCCATCGCCCAGCGCGAGGCTTGTGCAAACGATGTTTGGGAGGCAATCTTCCCGACCATCATGATGGGTGATGATCGGGCTGTGGCCGAGGTCTGGATCGGTGGGCGGAAGGCCGCTTAGGCCTGCAACGCCTTGGCAAGACTGTTTTGACGCTCAATCACGCGGGGCAGGTCAATCGTCGTGATATGCCTATCCCGCACGATCTGGCGGCCTTCTACAAACAGGTGCTTTACCTGCATCGGACCGGCCAGAAGCAGTGCTGCCGGGTCCCAACTGCCTGCGCATTCGATACTGCGCATATCCCAGACAGCGACATCCGCGCGTTTTCCCGGCATAAGCCGCCCGCAATCAGGACGCCCCAGCACATCGGCCCCGCCACGTGTTGCAATCTCAAATGCTTCGCGGGCCGACATCGCATCTGCCCCATTAACCACCCGCTGCAACAGCAGTGCCTGCCGGGCCTCAAGCATCAGATTACCGTTGTCGTTACTGGCCGAGCCATCAGCGCCGAGGCCGACCTTTACCCCCGCATCGCGCATCGCCCGCACCGGCGCGATGCCTGATCCCAGACGGCAGTTCGAACATGGGCAATGAGCGACACCGGTTTTCGTACGCGAAAACAAGTCAATCTCGGCCCCGTCCAGCTTGACGCAATGAGCGTGCCACACATCCGGGCCGATCCAACCCAGATCTTCGGCGTACTGACCGGGCCGACAGCCGAACTGAGCCTGTGAATAGGCGATATCTTCATCGTTTTCAGCCAGATGTGTATGCAACATCACGCCTTTGTCCCGTGCCAGAAGGGCGGCATCTCGCATCAGGTCCCGGCTGACCGAGAACGGTGAACACGGGGCCAGACCTACGCGGCACATCGACCCTTCGGACGGATCGTGAAAAGCATCCACGACGCGGATCATGTCGTCCAGAATAGCAGTTTCTTCTTCCACCAGGCTGTCCGGAGGCAGGCCGCCATCGCTTTCACCGATGCTCATCGCGCCACGTGTCGGGTGAAATCGCATCCCCAACTCGGATGCGGCAGCAATCGTGTCCTCCAGCCGCGATCCATTGGGGTAGAGGTACAGGTGATCGGAACTGAGCGTACAGCCTGACAGCGCCAGCTCTGCCAAACCGATCTGGGCCGAGGTGAACATCTCGTCTGGTCCGAACTTCGCCCAAATCGGATAAAGTGTTTGAAGCCACCCAAACAGCAATGCGTCCTGCCCGCCCGGCACCGCGCGGGTCAACGTTTGGTAAAGATGGTGATGAGTGTTCACCAGTCCGGGTGTCACCAGACAGCCCGAAACATCGTGAACCTCGCCTTGTGTCTGCAATCCGTACCCGATCCCCGCAATCTGGCCGTCGCGGATCAGAATGTCAGCCCCGGGGAGTTCCTGCCGGGACTCGTCCATCGTCAGGATCAGGTCAGCGTTTTTGAGTAGGATTTCTGTCATGTCGCGCTCCTGCATCTGCCCGTCTCTTGCAAGGAGTGCGAAGGTCGGCGGAAAACGGGCTTAAGAACCGACCGTGTATTATGTACCCGTCATCGGGATCTGCGACAACAGATTTCAGAACCGACGCAGGATCTGAAGGGCCTCTGCATGAATCTCTGCGTTGGCTGCGGCCAATGCCCTACCGCCCTCATGCGCCGGGCCACCTTGCCAATCGGTCACAATTCCGCCTGCCGCCTGAATAACCGCGATAGGCGCCTGAATGTCATACGAGTTCAGCCCTGCTTCGATCACCAGATCTGCCTGCCCAGCGGCCAACAAGGCATAAGCGTAGCAGTCCATTCCATATCGGGTCAGTTGCACCTGTTCCGATACGGCCTGAAACCCGGCCCGGTCATCCGGGGTGCCGACTTCAGGAAAAGTGGTGAACAGCGTCGCCTGCGCCAGAGATTTCGTCCCCCGGGTTTGCAGCTTACTGGTCCCCAGTGGCCCTGTAAGGTGCGCACCAGCTGTCGATCCGACAAAGCGTTCGCCAATATAGGGCTGATCAATCACTCCCATGATCGGCCCGTCTGCTGTGCTGAGCGCGATCAGAACGCCCCAGGTTGGTGTGCCACTGATAAACCCGCGCGTGCCGTCGATGGGGTCCAAAACCCAGGTTCGGCCACTGCTGCCCTTATGCGCACCGTATTCTTCGCCCAACACGCCATCTTCGGGGCGCAACCGGGACAGCACCTCTCGCATGGCTTTTTCGGCGGCCCGATCCGCCGCGGTGACGGGGTCAAACCCTTCGGTCAGCTTGTTCGCAGTTTCCAGATTGGTCTGACGAAAAAAAGGAAGAATGGCCGCGCGTGCCGCTTCGGCCATTTCTTCTGCAATTTCAATGTCGCTTAAACTCGCCGGATGCATGGCACTCTGGTGCGGGCATTACCTGACAAAGTCAAGCCGGTCTGATCAGGCGACGTCGCTGAGGACACGTGCAAGTTCAAACAGGCGGCGGCGCTGGTTTTCCGGAATTGCGTAGTAAGAGCGTACAAGATCCAGGGCTTCTTTATCGCCCATCAGATCAGCTGGAACAGATTTCTTGTCCGAGCTGCTTTTCTCGGCTTCTTCCAGACCTTCGAAGAAGAAGCTTACCGGTACGTCCAAAGCCTCGGCAATGTCCCACAGGCGGGACGCGCTGATTCGGTTGGCTCCGGTCTCATATTTCTGGATTTGCTGAAACTTGATACCAACTTGCTGCGCCAATTGTTGCTGGGTCATCCCAATCAGCCAGCGGCGATGCCGAACGCGTTTGCCCACATGGACATCGACGTGATGAGTCATTGGTATTCTCCTCTACTACACACACATTTGTACGGGATCGAGCGACGTCCGAGATCGCAATACCAACAGGGGCTTCCTTAACCGCCCCCTAATCCGGACTGTGCCGTCCCCCGTTACCAGCACTGATAGTCTATATTGCCCGTTTTGAATTTTTTTTCAAGCTGGTTGAGTCGATCCCCCCTCACAAGGGCTGTGGTTGTATGTGTCAAAAGCCCTGTGCGCTTTTCGCTTGCCCCGGTTGGACATGCGACAGATTTTCAGTCGTTTCAGGACGCCGCGCATAAGGAATTGACATCTTGTACAGCCGACGTGCCAATGCCCGAAACACGTGAGGAGCCACATGAAGGCCTTTTGTATTCGATCCGAGGGGGCAGTTGCCCAGCTGTGCGATGTACCGAAACCCGAGCCGGGTGAGGGTCAGGTGCGGGTGGCGATCAAAGCCTGCGGTTTGAATTTCGCTGATCTGTTGATGCAGAAAGGAACGTATCAGGATACACCGCCTGCGCCGTTTACTTTGGGAATGGAAATAGCCGGTGTCGTGGATGCCATCGGTCCAGGTGTGCCCACCCTGAAACCGGGTGATCGGATCGCCGTCTATTCTGGTCAGGGCGGGCTGGCAGAGTATGGCGTTTTCGACGCCGATCGCGCGATCCCGTTGCCTGACACGACCCGTTTCGAAGATGCCGCCGCGATCCAGATTGCTTATGGTACCAGTCACATGGCCCTTGACCACCGCGCCAGGCTGCAACCCGGCGAGACACTTCTGGTAACCGGCGCAGCAGGCGGCGTTGGGCTGACCGCGGTTGAGATCGGCAAGCTCATGGGCGCCACCGTCATCGCACAGGCCCGCGGCCCTGAAAAGCTGGCCGTTGCCCGTGCGGCGGGGGCCGACCACCTGATTGATACCTCAGAGGATCTAAGGGATCGGGTCAGATCGCTTGGCGGCGCGGATGTCGTCTATGATGCAATCGGCGGCGATGTGTTCAAGGCGGCCTTCCGCGCCACCAATCCCGAAGGCCGCCTACTGCCCATCGGATTTGCCGGCGGCGATGTTCCGCAAATCCCTGCCAATCATCTGCTGGTCAAGAATCTGACCGTTATCGGTTTTTACATTGGCGGGTATCTGAAATTCCGGCCAGAAGCCGTGCGGGAAAGTTTTGACACTCTTTTCCGCTGGCACGCCGAAGGCCGTATCAATCCGCACATTAGCCACGTCTTGCCTCTTGATGAGGTCGCGCAGGGCATGCGGTTGCTGAAAGAGCGGAAATCGACAGGCAAAATCGTGATCACCCCCTGACCACAATCAGCCTACTACGGCACGCAGCTGCGTCCCCCCAAGAAGGCGGAAGTTCTGACGTACCAATTGTGCCAGCGCTTCGACAACCGCGTCTCGACCCGGTTCGCCACCATACAGGTTGATCATATGCGCAGGCAGGTCCGGTAACGCACCCCCGCTTTCGATCTGTTCAAGATGTGCGGCTTCGGTACCTTCCAGTGCCGCATACACTGCCAGATCAGCACTGACTGTGGCCTCGATTGTGCGGTCGTTTTCAGTTTCCACCGACAGTTCCCAGGGAATACCGGCTGCATCCAGCGCAGAGATCACCTGTGGTCGAAACAAGCAGCGACGTCCAAGTGCCAAAGGCAGCGGACGCTTGCGCCAGGCCGATCCACCCGGCGCACCTATCCAGCGCAAGGGCAGCTCTGCAATGGTTTCCGCACCGTCCACCGACGACGGTTCCGTGGTCAGGATCACGTCACATTCGCCGCGTTTGTACATGTCTTTCAACTGCAAGGAATAAGACGAGACCAACTGAACTCGGACCCGTGGGAAATCCGCGTTGAACCGTTGCAGGACCCGTGGGATGGCCGGGTAAACTATGTCGTGAGGAACCCCCAATACCACCTCACCCTCAAAGGCCTGATCGGTCAGTTTCGAGATGACCTCATCATTCAATGCGATCATACGGCGCGCATAGGCCAGCAGTTGCTCGCCAGACGCGGTCAGGGCAATCGTTCTGCCACTGCGGTCCAACAACTGAAGGCCAAGCAACTCTTCCAGCCGTTTCAACTGCATCGAGACCGCAGATTGCGTCAGATGCAGAAATCCGGCAGCGCGAGTCACCCCACCCTGATCCGCCACCGCAACAAATGACCGAAGGGTTGTGATGTCCAGATTCCGCATCTTCACGATTCCTTATGTGTTTCATCAAAAATATTCGTTTTAAAAATATGTCATACTCCCCCATATCAATCAAGGAAATTGATGAAGACGAGATAAACCATCGAGAATGCACGAAAGGACAATAAATATGACCCAAATTGCCATTCGTCACCATTGCAATCCCAAGAAGCAATCGCTCGGCACTATCATCAGGCGTGCTGTTTCCCTGAAGCGTCAACGCCGTCGGCTGGCGCGACTTGATGATCGCGCCCTTCAGGACATCGGAGTCTCTAGATCAGAGGCTGATGCCGAAGCCAGACGTTTCGTCTGGGACGCGCCGGAATTCTGGCAGAAATGATGCAAATACATATCTTTAGTTCATGAGTGGCGGTCACGTGTTGCGGATCGCCACTTTTGTTGCGTAAATTAGTACGTTTTCCGCGGTAAATACTTGAAACACAGCCCTGAGTTGCCGATATTTGCCTAGAACGCTTCCCTCATAGCAGGGGGGCTGAATAATTATGTAAAGGGAGACCCTTTGATGGCACAATTCGACACGATCCGGACGGCGGCCGGCGCGCGCGCTGCCGAGATTGATGAGGGCCTGCGCGCCCATATGAACAAAGTCTACGGCACTATGTCCGTCGGCATGCTGATTACGTTCGCAGCAGCCTGGGCCATCGCGGGCCTGGCAACCACAAGCGATCCGTCAGCCGCGGCGGCACAGTTGAATGCCGATACCTATCTGACATCGCTGGGCTATAGCATTTACGCGTCGCCCCTGCGCTGGGTCATCATGTTTGCACCTTTGCTGTTTGTTTTCGGCTTCAGCGCCGGGATCAACCGCATGTCGGCAGCCGCCGCACAGCTGGTGTTCTACGTTTTTGCTGCGGTGATGGGCATTTCGATCAGCTGGATCTTCCTTGTTTTCACCGGTGAGTCGGTCATCCAGGTCTTCCTGATCACCGCAATCGCGTTCGCGGGCCTGTCCCTGTACGGTTACACAACCAAGAAAGACTTGTCCGCCATGGGCACTTTCCTGATGATGGGCCTGATCGGCCTGATCGTCGCGATGGTTGTGAACATCTTTCTGGCGTCTTCGGCGGTTGCCTTTGCAATCTCGGCCATCGGCGTTCTGATCTTCGCGGGCCTGACCGCCTACGACACCCAGAACATCAAGACCACATACCTGCAAATGGCCCATAGTGGCGATCAGGAATGGCTGGGCAAGGCCGCTATCATGGGTGCATTGAAACTGTACCTGGACTTCATCAACCTGTTCATGTTCCTGCTGCAATTCCTGGGCAACCGCGAGTAATTGCATACCATTGGTATGGGAAAAGGCCGGTCATCAGACCGGCCTTTTTTTCGTTTTGAACCAACTGGTGATAGAGCTTGTCCGGCACACAAGTTCTACCGGAAAAGGCAGCGATGTACGCGCACCCGGTCAAGAAAAAGCCCCCGCTAGATCGGCGAGGGCTTGATACATCAGAAGGTATAAGACTTAGCTACAGTTCAACGGTACTGCAAAGCCCGAACTACGCTCGGACGTGCCTTTGCGGAACACATCGCCGGCAGGTAGACACCCGGTGAATCGCTCGGCCTCTTGCGCAAAACCAACGCCGACCGAGTTGTCGACCTTAACGCTGTTCGTCGGCGTACGAAGGACACCATACAAGGTTCCGTTGACACTGACGGTGCTCAAGAACAGATTCGTATCGCTGCCCTGTAGCTGGACCGCATTGCCCGGCGTCTGCCCGCCATTGTCGATGGCAACGGACGCCACCTTGGATGGATCCACTTCATCAACCAAGAGAGTGACGGTCTGAAGCTCTGCCAGTTCGGCAGGGACGTTCGTTTCGGGCGGCAGAAAAGCGACGGCTCCGGGAACGTCGGAAATCGTGCGGGGTTCGCCATCGATTCCGGTAAACCCGACACCTTTGCGGTTGAACGGGTCTTCACAGGCCGCCAAAGTCAGAACGGCTATTGTGGATAACAAGATTTTTTTCATGGCGGTCAACATTTTGTGGCGGTTTGCTCAAGCGTACTTGCAGGTCGGCACAAAAAGCAAGCCACAGGCCATGCGATTGCATCGGTGGCTGATGCGCTCCTGCAACGGCCCCAGAAGGGTATGTTGACGTTTCTGGCAACCATCCACCGGAATTCAGCACGAAAAAAGGCTCTGCTTGGCAGAGCCTTTTTGGGAAAGTCCAAATGGAACGGAAAGATTACTTGATCTTGCCTTCCTTGTACTCGACATGCTTCCGAACGACCGGATCGTATTTACGAATGGTCATTTTCTCGGTCATGGTGCGTGCGTTCTTTTTGGTCACGTAGAAGTGGCCCGTGCCCGCGGTCGAGTTCAGACGGATCTTGATTGTCGTCGGCTTCGCCATGGTTATCTCCTGCGTCCGGAAAGGCAGGGGCCTTTCGGTTGAATTCCTATGAGCGTGCGCTTTTACGCGCTACGCCGTGCATGTCAAGGCCAATCGGACGATCCCAGCCCAGGAATCGGGCACAGGTTCAACCCGGTAACGTTGGTGCGCCCATATAGTTGTGAATCTGGTCTCTTTCACCGTCCGAAAGGCCCAGCGCAGTGGACAATTGCCGCAAATATGCGGCCTCACGATCATTGTCCAACCGTATTGCCGCCAGAGAAGTCGCATAAATCTGCGTTCTGAGAGGCGCCCCAGAATCAGCTGCCAGACCCATTACGTCGACGGGTGCGTTCAGTTGTTCCTGCACAAATGCGCGTTCTTCGTCGCTGATGTCATCGCCCAGTTCACCCAGGATCGTTTCTTTCTCGTGTTCATCCAACTCGCCGTCTGCCTTGGCCGCCTGGATCATTGCCCGCAACATAAGCTTGGCCTGAGCTTCCATCGCAGCCCCGGCTGGTGTTCCGCCAAACACAGTCTCCATCATGTCGGTAGTTTGCTGGCTGCCAGTTCTGGCTGCCCCCTGCATCGCATTCAAAAGCCCGCCAAGACCGGCGGCACCGGCGGTACTGCCACCCAACCCCATCTTGCCCATCATATCCTGAAGGCCTGTCGCACCTCCGGGAAGGCCGAACTGTTCGGCCATCTTGCCGAGCTGATCCATGCCAAGGCCACCGCCTGCGCCTTGCATCATGTCCTGCAGGCCAGCCATTCCGCCCATTTTCTGGTATTTTTCCAGCCCCTTCGCGGCTGCGAAACCAACTGCAACGGACGCAAGTGTCTTCATAAAGCTCATGACAATCCTCCCGGTTTTTCAAAATATGCCCCAATTCTATCAGAGGAATGCAAAGGCGAATACCACGTTCAACCCCCACGGGATTCTGGACTGAATTTCCAAGCCGGTGAGGACCGGACGGCAGTGACTAAGTTTGTACATATCACGATATCGTGATAGGTTTACCGCGACTGATACGTCCAAGAGGCCGACTTCAGGCTCGACGGCCAAGGCAGTGTAAACAGGTAATGCCCGCGCGGAGCAGTGTTGTTTTACGCAGCTTTTCTTGGGGGGCTATCATGACAGAGTGGGTTATTCAGGGCGAAGAACTGGCCAATTGTAATTGCAATTTCGGTTGCCCCTGCCAATTCAGCGTTCTTCCATCTCATGGCAATTGCGAGGCAGTGGTCGTTTTCGACATCGAAATCGGACATTATGGCGATACTGATCTGGCAGGTTTGCGGGCAGCAGGTGTTTATCACTGGCCGGGACCGATCCACGAAGGCAATGGTCAGATGCAACTGATCATTGACGAAAGTGCTACAGCCGAACAGCGCGCAGCATTGCAGGCCATCATGACCGGCGAAGACACCGATGAAATGGCGACCATGTGGTACGTTTACAGTGCGATGGCACCGACGAAACATGAAACGCTTTTTGTACCGATCGAATTGAACTGGAACCGCGATGATCGCAGTGGCTATGCCAGGGTTCAAGGGGTCTTCGACGTCGAGGTCAGCCCGATTCCTCATATCGTATCGGGCGCTGCGCACAGGGCATCGATCCAGTTGCCGAACGGCTTTGAGTACCGCCACGCCGAGGCTGCCTCGGGGTCGGCCAAAACAACGGGTGGTGAGATCAGTCTTACCTTTGACGCCACGCACGCTCATCTCGCACATCTGAACCTCTCCGGTCACGGTGTTCTGGGCGCGTAACCGGAGACCCTCTCATGACCAGACAGAGTGACACAGCCCCTGCCGGGGCGATTGAGCGGCTGTTGAGGCAGGACAATGCAATCGTGTTGGGCAGCGTCCTTCTGATCATTCTTGCAGCCACTTGGTACACAGTTGCCGGCGTCGGGATGAATATGTCTGCGGTCGAAATGACCCGCATGGCAGGCCCGGTTGGAGAGCCCATGCAGATGGGTTCCGCAACCGTCTGGAGCTTCGGTTACACCCTGCTCATCTTCCTGATGTGGTGGATCATGATGATTGCCATGATGACCCCAAGTGCCGCGCCAGCCGTGCTTTTGTTTGCCGCAACAAAGCGAATGGGTCCTGAGAAAGACCGTGCGGCAAAGTTCAGCCTGTGTTTCCTGTTGGGCTATCTGGTGACCTGGGGTGCGTTCAGCCTGGCTGCAACGGCAATGCAGTGGGAGTTGGAACATATCGGGCTGTCGAACGGGCCGATGATGACAATCCGCTCCGGCCTCTTCGCGGGATGTGTTCTGCTGGCTGCCGGGTTTTACCAGTTTTCGAGTTTTAAGAACGCGTGTCTTCGTTACTGCCAAAGCCCCGCAAGGTTTCTGGCCGGTCACAACCGGCCCGGCCCCTTCGGCGCGCTCAGAACCGGAGCCTTGCACGGCACACATTGCCTTGGGTGCTGCTGGGCTCTGATGTTGCTGCTATTCATCGGGGGGATAATGAACCTCTATTGGATTGTCGGTATCGCCGCTTACGTGGCACTGGAAAAGCTTCTACCCAGGACCAGGTGGTTGGTGCCAGTGTCAGGTGTGGCACTGATCGGCACAGGTCTTTGGTTTTTCGTGGCACCGTTGATTTTTGACATTTGACACGTGACAGCCTTCGGGGTCGGCTGACTGAAAGGCCCTGTAATTTTCGTTAATACGGAGGTTCCAATGCCCATTTTCATTACCTATGCGACTTACTCGCAGGCTGGCGTCAAAGGCATGTTGCAAAAGCCCGAGAACCGCACCGGCCCGGTGAAAGCACTGCTGGAGAAAGTCGGCGGTCGACTGTTGTCCTTCTACATGACAACCGGCAGCAATGACGTGGTTGTGATCAGCGAAGCGCCAGACGGAACAGATGCTGTGGCGGTCGGCATGGCAGTCGCGGCATCGGGTGCGGTCACGAACATAGAAACGGTTCGCGCCTGGACCGCGGACGAGTTCGTTTCGGTCACTGAGAAAGCCGCAAGGTTGACGGGGACGTACACGCCGCCCGGAGGATAAGAGGATACGCGCGGAGGGCCTGTAAGCCGGATCTTGTTCCGGGGTTGCCCCCTTCGATGACCATTCCTCTAGGCCGTGCATTGCTGCACGGCTCAAGCTGCCAACCCGGTCCCTCTCGGCCAAGACGCACTTAGCGGCGGTATCGGCTTGCGCCGACCGGCCCGCGTGGGGACCCTATTTGGCATTGCTCCCGGTGGGGCTTGCCGTGCCGCCACTGTTGCCAGCGGCGCGGTGGGCTCTTACCCCACCGTTTCACCCTTACCCGGGGCCGAGGCCCTGGGCGGTCTGATTTCTGTGGCGCTTTCCGTCGGGTTGCCCCGCCCGGGCGTTACCCGGCACCGTTGTCTTGTGGAGTCCGGACTTTCCTCTCGGGCGTACGCCCCAGCGGCCATCCGGCCCTCCGCGCCTGGGCTGGGTAGGCTTTGTGGTCTGCGGCGTCAAGAGCTGACGGATCAGAGAAGGGGCCAGCCCCTTCTTGGCCTGCGGCCAATTCAACCCCGGGATATTTTTGGCCAGATGAAGAGCGGATCAGGTTGTTGTGTCCGACGGGGTGAGCGCATTCATATCCGCCATGTCCAGCGGACCTTTCGCCCAGGGTCGAAATCGCAATCGGACAGCGGCCAGCAGTTTTGCATCGTCCACGGGGGCGGTGAAACCTGCCATCCGAGCAGAGGCGCGAAATGCTTCTGCATCAGGTGACATCGGATCAACTCCTGTGCCGCGCGGTTTGGCCAGCGCTTGCCTTTCGAGCCTGTTCCAGTCGAAGCGCGGCCCAGGGTCGGATTTGCGCCCGGGCGCCATGTCGGAATGTCCGATGACCCCGGACGGCGTAATGGACCAGCGGGTCATGATCAGGGGCAACAGCTGTTCCAGCACTGCCATTTGCGGCTGCGAGAACGGATGTTTGCCGGTGTTATCCAGTTCGATCCCAACCGAGCGCGAGTTGATGTCGTCCTTGCCGCCCCATTCCCCTGCCCCGGCATGCCAGGCGCGATCTTCTTCCCGCACCATTTGCCAAAGGGTGCCGTCATTGCCGATCAGGTAATGAGCCGAAACCTCGGAAGCCGGGTCGCACAGGCGATCCAGAGCCGCCAGTGCACTGTCCATGGCCGTATAGTGGATCACGATCAAGAATGGCACCAACCCGCCCCGGCGCTTGCCGAAATTCGGAGACGGATGCCAGATCGGCGTCAGGGCGTCAGTTGTTAACGGCACTGCGGAACGGGCTGGGGTCCCAGCCACAGGCATAGCCGTCGCCGTCCGGGTCCAGACCCTTGCGGTCACGTTGCGGACCGCCGTTGGACAGGAATTCGATCTGAGCCTGATCCGGTGACGGGAATTGCGCACAGTTCCGCTGTGCCTTGGCTTGCAGATTGAAACCAGAGCGGCTGTAGAGTTGCGTGCCCACCGGATTGGAGGTGCTTAGCGCATATTGTACGATATTCGGCTGGCCGCTCGCTGTGCGCTCAGGCACGGCGGTTGGTGCGACAACTTCGTAGGTCTGGCGGTTTTGTTCAATCCGCGCGGCATCGGATTGGATGCTGCGCCTCTCGGATACGGCCGCGAAGTCCTGCTCGTCAGAGATCGCACTGCTGCTGGAGCCGGAAGCCGGCGACGCGGGGACCGCGGATTGCCCAGACGTGCTGGCCAACGCTGCGGCAGTCTGGTTGGCGATGTCCGCATTCTCACCCGTTGCAAAGGTTGATGCTCCTGACGCGCCCAGTGGTTGCTGGGAAACATCGACCGGAGCCAGCAGCGGATTGACCGCTCCACCCTGCCCGGCCAATTGAGCCTCGCGCCGCGCCTGATATTCAGGCGTGTTGAAACCCGTGCTGGTCAACGGCGCGACATTGGTGCAGGCCGCAGCCAGTGTCAGGGCCGGGACCAAAAGCAAAACACGCATTGTTTGGCTCCGTTTTTGGTAATCCACTTTCCCGAAGGCTTACCACCATTTGCCGGGCTTGGCCACAAATCCGGCTGCGTTTTCCAGCGCATAAGCGGTGTTGAGCAAGTCACCTTCTTCCCACGGGCGCCCGATCAGCTGCAACCCCAATGGAAGACCTTGTGCATCCAGGCCTGCGGGGACCGAGATACCGGGCAAGCCCGCGAGGTTCACGGTAACCGTAAAGACGTCGTTCAAATACATCTGAACAGGGTCCGCCTCGGTCATTTCCCCCAGACCGAACGCCGCCGAAGGGGTTGCCGGTGTCAGAATGGCATCGATGCCCGCGGCAAACACGTCTTCGAAGTCTTTCTTGATCAGGGTCCGGACCCGGCGCGCGCGGTTGTAATAGGCATCATAGAAACCTGCGGACAGCACATATGTGCCGACCATCACGCGGCGCTGCACCTCGGGGCCAAAGCCTTCGGCGCGGGTCTTTTCGTACATCTCGGTGATGCCATCGCCCTGCGCCAGCTGTGCGCGGCGGCCATAGCGAACACCGTCATAGCGGGCGAGGTTCGAAGATGCCTCGGCCGGGGCAATCACGTAATAGGCGGGCAGCGCGTATTTGGTATGCGGAAGCGAAATATCGACAATCTCGGCACCCGCGGCTTTCAGCATCGCTGCGCCATCGGCCCAGAGTTTTTCGATCTCGGCGGGCATGCCGTCCATACGGTACTCTTTCGGGATACCGATCTTCTTGCCCTTGATGTCACCAGTCAGCATGGCCTCGAAATTCGGGACGGCCAGTTCGGCACTGGTCGAATCCTTGGGGTCATGCCCGCACATGGTTTCCAGCATGATTGCTGCATCACGTACGTTCTTGGTCATTGGTCCTGCCTGATCCAGCGAGGACGCGAAGGCGACGATGCCCCAACGAGAGCAACGACCATAGGTGGGTTTGATGCCCGTGATGCCAACAAAGGCCGCAGGCTGGCGGATCGAGCCACCGGTGTCGGTACCTGTCGCCGCCAGGCACAAATCAGCAGCCACGGCAGACGCAGAGCCGCCAGAGGAGCCACCCGGTGTCAGATGCGCATCATCGTTGCCACGGCGCCACGGGCTGACCGCATTGCCATAGGTCGAAGTTTCGTTGGACGATCCCATGGCGAATTCGTCCATGTTCAGTTTACCCAGCATCACCGCGCCTGCGTCGGCCAGTTGCTGTGAAACAGTGGATTCGTATTCCGGCTTGAACCCTTCCAGGATTTTCGACGCCGCCTGCGACGGCACACCCTTGGTGCAAAACAGATCCTTGATACCGATCGGCAGGCCACACATCGACGGTGCGTCGCCACGCTGGATACGCTCATCCGCGGCCTTGGCGCGTTCCATCGCAATTTCCGGCGTCTTGTGGACAAAAGCGTTCAGCGCATCTGCCTCGTCAATGGCTTTCAGGCAGGCGTCGGTCAACTCGACAGATGTGACGTCACCGGAACGCAGGGCATCGCGCGCCTCGGCCAGACCCAGTTTGTTCAAATCGCTCATGTCTTACTCCACCACTTTGGGAACTGCGAAGAACCCTTCGCGGGCGTCAGGCGCGTTGGCCAGAACCTTGTCCTGCTGGTTGCCGTCGGTCACCTCGTCCTTACGGCGTTTCAGCCGCATCGGCGTGACCGAGACCATCGGCTCGACACCGTCGACGTCCACTTCGTTCAGCTGTTCGATGAACCCAAGGATGGTATTGAACTCGGATGCCAGCGCCGGCAGCGCGTCATCCTCGACCTTGATCCGGGCAAGTTTGGCCACTTTGGCGGCGGTGCTTTGGTCAATCGACATCGGCTTCCCTCATCTACGTTATGGGGCGTTTACCTGTCTGTCGCGGCAGTCGCAAGACCGCTGCGCCACAGGCCGTGGCGAGTTTTTGATCCCCCACATGACACCCGCCATTCAAAACTGAATGAGTGGTATGCAAAAAAGTAAACTGATTAGTTCAATATTGATCTTGAAAACTGAACTATACTGTTCATTTCTAATTGTGCGACACAACGCAAACCGGAGAAAACCATGAAACCCCTGATGATTGCCGCAGTCTTGTCCGCCACCTTTTTGGCCGCACCGGCCATGGCCTTGGGTATCGACACAAGCAACCTGACACGCACGTTGACCTTCCCGTCGCCTGTGACGGAACCGGTCACACAGGACAAGGTTAAGCCTGCAAAGTGACGCGCAGGTTCCGGCCGGGTCGGATTTCCCCTCTCTGACCCGGCCAAAGCGCATATTCGAGGGTGCACAGCCCAATCCGAGTCGTTAGCATTGCTGCAAATACCAAAATGGAACTGCATAAGGCACTTGCGGCTCCAATAAGCCAGTGGAGCAGCTGATGAACACGCAAAAACAAGCGGTCTTGGATGCCATCGATGCGGCCAACGCAAATGACCCCAACCGCGATGATGGCCGCCCCGAAGCGCAGCTTTACGGCGAGCGGATGAGCGCAGAGCTTGACCGACTGTTTCCGGGCGCGTCCGACGCCTTGCAGATTGCGGCGCGTGGTCAACATGTGGAGCGGTGGAAACTTGCCCGCAATGAATTCCCGCAAGGCCGGGCGGGTTATCTGGCCTGGCGCAAGGCGCAGGGTGTGCATCACGCGGATGTGGTGATGAGTTTGATGACCCAAGAAGGCTATGACGCCGAGCAGGCCGAAGCCGCGGGTCGCATGTTGCGCAAGCAAGGCATCAAACGCGATGCAGAGGTGCAGGCGCTGGAAGATGTGATCTGCTTTGTATTTCTGAAATGGTATTTCCAGCCCTTTGCGGCGAAACACTCAGCCGAGAAAATCCAAAGCATCGTTGAGAAGACTGCCCGCAAGATGTCGCCCGAGGGCCGCGCACGGGTTTTGTGCGAATTCGACCTGCCGGATCATCTGGCCGCGGCCTTTCAAGACTGAGAAAAGGGCCGCGCCGTTTCACCGACCGAATCATAAGTCTGAAGGATGGTCACGACAGGCCTCCCCGACATATGCTCATGATCCACGAGTTTGGGTGAAGCGGCCCCTGATGAGGGCCGCACGATACACTTCGATCATCCAGCCCAGCATAATAGCATTCAGGATATGCCACATGAAATGTGTCCCCACCGGCCATTGGCCGCAGAAACGCATATCGAGGGCACGGAAGGTAATCGACAAGATCAGGATCAACGCCCCGATTGTCATTCCTTTGGCCAGAATCGGATCACGGCCGCGCAACGCAACAGCATAGATCAGGATCAGCAAAGCGACCGCCGCATAAACCGCCGAACCTCCAAGCCCCGGAACCTGTTGGAAAAGTGGGACAGCAGCAGCCGCATAGGGAAGAAAAAGAAGCATTCCCCCGAACGCCAGCCCCAAAGGCATCCTCCAGATGTTTTTGTTCACCGCAAAGATATAGACCAAAATGAACGACAGTATGGGCGCGACATCCGCCAAAGCCGCCCATACCTGCGCATGCGTGTGAAACAGGTAACTGCCAAACCCGATGATCGCCAGAAGCGCCACCAGAACCTTGGCCAGCGGCATGTTCTGATTGCGCACGCGCCGCCACATGACCCATGCGCAAATCAGAAAAGCAGCGTTTGTGACCGCGTTAACGGGCTCTGCCCAGTAGGCTGGAGACAGCCGCTCGCAGTACCCGTCTATTTCACGAAACCAATCCATGGAAATTTACTTATCCGATGTTAGGCTGCCGCCAACAGAATGATTGGGAGGAAATAATTATGAACATTATCTGGTTGGGCCATGGAAGTTTCCGTATCGAAACCCAGGGAAAGGTGCTGCTAATCGACCCCTGGCTGACCGGCAACCCGGTCTTGCCCGAGGAACAGCATGACGCCGCCGTTGATGGCGCCACCCATATCCTTCTGACCCATACACATTTTGACCATGTCGTCGACGTTCTGCCTTTGGCCAAACACCTGAAGATTCCGGTTGTGGGACAATATGACCTGATGGGGTACTGGGCCGAAGCCGAAAGCATCGAGACCATTGGTTTCAACAAGGGCGGTACGGTCAACCTGAACGGGGTCAAGGTAACAATGGTCCCGGCCTCTCACAGCTCGACATTTTCGACACCGGATGGCCTGCGCACGGGCGGCAGCGAGGTCGGCTTCATGATCAGTACCGAGGGCCGCATGGTCTATGTATCAGGTGACACGGATATCACGGCGGATATGGACTGGATGGGGGATTACTACAAACCCGATATCGGCATCCTGTCCGCAGGTGGGCACTTCACCATGGATATGAAAGGCGCCGCCTATGCAGCCAAACGATACTTCAACTTCAAAACTGTGATCCCCTGCCACTACAAGACCTTCCCGATTCTTGAGCAATCCGCTCAGGCGCTGGCAGGTGCTTTGCCGGGTGTAGACGTCATCGAACCGCAGGTTATGCAGGCGATAAAGCTGTAGGGATGATATGACCAGCGACATTGTCCCTTCACCTGAACTGATCGCAGTTGTACGGCGATGGAATCAAGCCGTTCATGACAAGGATCGGGCTGTGCTGGTCAATATGTTGTCATCCTCGGAACACCTGCGGTATCAGGGCTCGGCGGATGAAGAGGCATGGTCCGGGCAGGTGTTTCGCCGTGGCTTCGCGGATCACACCAAGGAAATCCCGGACTATGACTGGCAGGAACATTCACTGGAAGCTTTTGAATGTGGGGATGTGGGCTGGGCATTTTGCGAAGCGACGCTGACCTTTCATTCGAACGGCAATTCAGCCTGGCACCGCTTTACATTTGTACTGCATCTGGAAGACGGCGTCTGGAAAATGGTGCAGCTGCATGTGTCCAACCCAACCTCGAACATGGAAAAGATCGGCATCGAACATGCGGCGTTGAATGCACTGATCGAAGCCGCAAAGCAGGAGTTCACACAGGATCAGACCGAGGGAACCGCCTCGGTCATGTTCACTGACATTGTCGGGTCGTCAGATATCACCCGGCAATTGGGCGACAAGAAATGGGCCCAGCTTATTTCCGGTCATTTTGATCTGACTGAAAACCTCATCCACGCCCATCAGGGACGGCTGGTCAAATCCCTTGGGGACGGCACGATGTCGATCTTCCCAACGGTTCAGGATGCAATCCAGGCAGCAATCGAGCTGCAAAGTAAGAACGCGTTGGCAAATGCCGAAACACCTCTGGGTCTGCGGATTGGAATTCATACAGGCGACGTCATACAGAAAGATGAGGATTTCTTCGGGTCCGTCGTCAATAAGGCCGCGCGCGTGACAGACGTAAGTGGCCCGAATGAAATTCATGTCACCGACGTGACCAGATTGCTGGTCAGCCCGGAGGGCGGTCTGAGGTTCAGCTCGCCAAAATCGGTCGCACTGAAAGGGTTCGGCGGGCAGCAGACAGTGTATCGCCTGGACTGGAACTGACAGTGGCCGTCCTGTCAGATCACGGTCATTTTTCTATTCGTTTTTCCGCGAAAAAATCCAGCAGCAGGTTTTCACATTCTTTGGCGGCTATGCCGTCATAGACCTCGGGCTTGTGATGTGCTTGCGGGTGGGAAAAAACCCGCGCGCCATGGGCCACGCCGCCGGATTTGGGATCGGACGCCCCATAGTAAACGCGCCGGATGCGCGCGGCCGCCAGTGCCGCTGCACACATGGCGCAGGGTTCCAGTGTCACATAGATATCAAATCCGGGCAGTCTTTCAGATCCGGCATAGGCACAGGCCGCGCGCAAAGCCAAGATTTCTGCATGCGCAGTAGGATCGTTCAACTCACGCGTCCGGTTTCCTGCCGCCGCCACAACAGAGCCGTCCGGCCCGACAATGACCGCGCCAACGGGCACTTCGCCGCGATCCGCTGCAGCGCGCGCCTCACGCAGTGCCTGTTCCATATGCGATTTGAACATCATGCCCCTGACTGCATCAGAAACCTGCCTTTCGCAAGCGCGCGGGATAGGGTATGGCCCAGACATGAACAAGACCCCTCCTCCCGGCGACCGGATCGCCAAAGTCCTGGCCCGCGCCGGCGTCGCGTCGCGGCGCGAGGCCGAGCGCATGATCGAAGCTGGCCGCGTGGCCGTGAATGGCAAGGCCATCGACAGCCCCGCCCTGAACGTGACGGCGAAAGACAAGATCGTTGTCGACGGTAAACCGGTCTCGGAACCGGAACCCTCGCGCTTGTGGCTGTATCACAAGCCTGCTGGGCTGGTCACGACAACCCGCGACGAAAAAGGGCGCGATACGATTTTCGACAAGCTGCCCGAAGACATGCCGCGGGTGATGAGCGTTGGCCGGCTTGACCTGAATTCCGAAGGTCTGCTGCTGCTGACTAATGATGGTGCTATCAAGCGCAAGCTTGAACTGCCAGCGACCGGCTGGTTGCGCAAATACCGTGTGCGGGTAAACGGCCGCCCGAAAGACGAAGATTTCGAACCGCTGCGCAAAGGGCTGGTGATTGAGGGAGAGCGGTTCCAGCCGATGACCGTCACGCTGGATCGCCAGCAAGGGGCCAATGCCTGGCTGACCATCGGTCTGCGCGAAGGAAAGAACCGTGAAATCCGCCGCGCGATGGAAGATATCGGTTTTAATGTGAACCGTTTGTTGCGGGTTTCTTACGGACCGTTCCAATTGGGCAATCTGAAGCCGGGCGAAGTCGAAGAAATCCGCCGCCGCGTTATGCGCGATCAACTTGGCCTGGATTCGGATGCCAAACCCGAAGCGGCCCCCAAACGCCCGACGCGACCACAAAGAAAACGCCCGCCCATCGGCAAGAATCCCCGCAAGTGATGCAGGTTCGGCAACCTTCCCCCTAGCGCCAAGCATGCGTATCCCCTAAATTTTCTGTGATTGCTGCTATTTGGGGAGCGTGATGTCCGGAAGCGGAGTGCAAAAATTCGCCTACGCCGTATTGCTGGTGCTTTTGTTTGGCGTGTGCACAGGCGTGCTTGGGGGCTTGTAACGCATGGCAAAGCGATTTGGCGGCAAATACAGCCCTCAGGACAATGCGTCCGGTGACACTCTTCAGCCCCGTGGACAATTCGATGGCGCGCGGGTCGAACCTGCGGGTGCACGGGCCAATGTCCTGTTCATACCGGCGATCCCATTGGTATTTCTGTCGCTGAACGACGGCGCGATTGGCATGACCATTGGTCTGATCGCAGCTGGCCTGCTGACGGCAGCTGCGTTTTTGCTGCGCGAAGGTCTGCGGGCCGAAGCCGCGTTTAACGCCCGTAAGGCTGCCCGCCGGCCTGCGTTTCCCCGTAAAATCTTTGCCAGCCTTCTGACAGGTCTGGGCGCCGCTCTTGCGTCCTATCGGACCGAGTTTCTGAATGCGGAAACGGCGTCGCAAGTCAGCCTGCTTGCCCCTGTCTTGTTCGGCGCGGCAGCAACCGTGCTGCATTCGGCCTCCTTCGGGTTTGACCCGATGAAGGACAAGGGCATGGAAGGAATTGACACCTTTCAGCAAGATCGCGTTGCCCGGGTCGTTGAGGATGCGGAAAACCGTCTTTCCGAGATGACGGACGCCATCAAACGTGCGGGTGATCGCCGGATCGAAGCCCGTTTGGAACGGTTTCAGGACACTGCACGTGACCTTTTTCGAACGGTCGAGGAAGACCCCCGCGATCTGGCGGGCGCGCGAAAATACATGACGGTTTATCTACAGGGCGCGCGTGATGCGACGGTCAAGTTCGCCGATGTCTATGCCCGGACCCGCGATGCGCAGGCGATGACGGACTACGTCGCGCTGCTGGATGACCTAGAACAGAATTTCGCCGCGCGTACGCGCAAAATGCTATTGGATGACCGCAGTGATCTGACGGTCGAAATCGACGTGCTGCGCGAAAGACTGCAGCGCGAAGGCGTCCGGTTGGACTGACCGGCCATTATTTGAGCGAGGAACATCCCCATGTCCGATGAGATCAAGAACAAGGCGGCTCAGGCCGAAACACTGGTGCAGGAAGTCATCGCAGTTGCCCTGCCCGAACCAAAGGCCGAGGTTATCTCGCTTGAAGAAGCCGACGAACCAGTGAGTGCCGAGATCCGCAAGCGCATGGACGAGATCGACATAAGCAACACCAATTCGATTGTTGCTTTCGGATCTTCCGCTCAGGCCGAATTGCAGGAAATCAGTCAGGCCATGCTGGCGGATGTGCGCAACAAGGATGTTGGCCCCGCAGGCGACAGTCTGCGCAATATCGTGACCACGATCCGCGGATTTTCGGTCAGTGAACTGGACGTGCGCCGCGAGCGCAGCTGGTGGGAAAGGCTGCTGGGCAGGGCCGCGCCATTTGCAAAGTTCACCGCTCAGTTTGAAGAAGTTCAGGGGCAAATCGACCGCATAACCGACGATCTTCTGGGGCATGAGCATACACTGCTCAAGGACATCAAATCGCTGGACCTGCTGTACGAAAAAACACTGGGCTTCTATGATGAACTGGCGCTGTACATCGCGGCGGGTGAAGAAAAGCTGACCGAATTGGACAGCCACGACATCCCCGAAAGGGAAGCTGCTGTTCAGGCCGCGCCAGAAGAAGAACAAGTGATGAAAGCACAGGAACTGCGTGACATGCGCGCCGCGCGTGACGATCTGGAGCGCCGCGTGCACGATCTGAAACTGACCCGTCAGGTCACGATGCAGTCGCTGCCTTCGATCCGGCTGGTGCAGGAGAACGACAAGTCTCTGGTCACAAAGATCAACTCGACGCTGGTGAACACCGTGCCGCTGTGGGAAACGCAACTGGCACAGGCCGTTACCATTCAGCGCAGCGCCGAAGCTGCCGCCGCGGTGCGCGACGCCAACGATCTGACCAACGAACTTTTGACCTCGAATGCTGCCAATCTGCGCCAGTCGAACAAGATGATACGCGAGGAAATGGAACGCGGCGTGTTCGATATCGAAGCTGTCAAAAAGGCCAACGCAGACCTGATCGGCACCATCAACGAAAGCCTTGCCATTGCGGATGAAGGAAAAGCCAAACGTGCCGCGGCCGAGGCCGAGCTGCAGAAGATGGAGGTGGAACTGCGCGACACTTTGGCGTCTGCCAAGGCGCGGCGGGATGGAATCGGCGATAACGCCGGCACGGCAGTTCCTGGCTAAAGGCGGGAGTGGCGTGAAGGCCTACGAATATCTGAAAAAGGCGCTGGGGATGGCGGCGTTTTTGGCTTTGGCCAATTGCGATGAAACACTGACTTCCTCGATTCCACCGCAAGCGCTCCCAGCGCCTGTTTCTGTTGCGGCGAATGCCTATGTACCGCCCTCTGCCGCAAGTCAGGATCTGGCGCGGTTTTACCAGCGTGTCGAACGCGACCTTCTGGTGCGGGGGTTATTGCGGACAGACGGGGGCGGCCCTGATACACCTTATGACGCCCAGGATCTGGCGCGAAATTTCGAAACGATTGCGTTCTACAGCGAATATCCGACCCAAAACGTTTCCATCGGTTCGCGCCAGACAGACGGGCAGCTCAGCCGGTGGTCGGGGCCGGTGCGCATCCAGACCGAGTTTGGGCCTTCCGTGCTGCCCGCCGTACGGCAACAAGATGCGGAACGGGTTCAATCCTTTGCGTCGCGCCTGGCGAGGCTGACGGATCATCCGATTTCCGTGGTCTCCCGAAACGCTAACTTCCACGTCTTCTTCGCGGGCAAGGACGACAGCGCCTATGTGGTGTCCCGACTGAAACAGCTGATCCCGAATATCAGTCAGGCTTCGCTTGATCTGGTCGCAAATCCGAGATCGAATTTCGATTGTTTTGTTTTTGCCTCGGCGACAACGGCCTCTCCGTATAAATATGTACGCGCCGTTGCGTTGATCCGGGCCGAATTGACTGATCTGGTCCGTCGCAGCTGTATCCACGAAGAAATCGCACAGGGGCTGGGATTGTCGAACGACAGCCCGGCAGCGCGCCCATCGATCTTCAATGATGATGACGAGTTTGCCCTGCTGACGAGCCATGACGAAAAACTGCTGACAATGCTTTATGACAAGCGGCTTGAGCCCGGCGTGACAGTCGATCAGGCCCGCCCCATCGTGCAAGTCATTGCCCGGGAATTGATGGGGCAGCCGCTCTGACCCCAAGGACAGGAGAACCCAAATGGGAATATTCGATTTTCTGACCGGAGAATTCATTGACGTCATCCATTGGGTTGACGACACTCGCGACACCATGGTCTGGCGGTTCGAGCGTGAAGGCCATGAAATCAAATACGGTGCCAAGCTGACGGTGCGGGAAGGTCAGGCGGCAGTATTTGTGCACGAGGGGCAGCTGGCGGATGTGTTCACGCCAGGTCTCTATATGCTTGAAACTAACAACATGCCGATCCTGACCACGTTACAGCACTGGGATCATGGCTTTCAGTCGCCGTTCAAATCCGAGATTTACTTCGTCAATACGACCCGGTTCAACGACCTGAAATGGGGGACTAAGAACCCGATCATGTTGCGCGACCCCGAGTTTGGGCCGACCCGCATTCGTGCCTATGGCACCTATACCGTGCGCGTAAAAGACCCGGCCAGGTTCCTTGTGGAAATCGTTGGAACCGACGGCGAATTCACCATGAACGAGATCAGCTTTCAGGTCCGCAACATCATCGTGCAGGAGTTCAGCCGCGTTATTTCGGGATCTGGCATTCCCGTATTGGACATGGCAGCAAACACGGCTGATCTGGGCAAACTGATCGCGGCCGAAGTTTCCCCGGTGCTGGAAGGTTATGGGCTGGAAATGCCAGAATTCTACATCGAGAATATTTCGCTTCCGCCAGCGGTCGAGGCCGCTTTGGACAAGCGAACCTCGATGGGGTTGGCCGGAGATCTGGGTAAATTCACACAGTATTCCGCGGCGGAGGCGATGACGGCTGCGGCCAGCAACCCCAACCAAGGCGGTGGCATGGGCGCAGGTCTTGGCATGGGAATGGGCATGGCAATGGCACAGCAGATGTCAAACATCGCAGCAGGCCAGCCAAGCGGCCCGTGGGGAGCGCCCGCCCCCGCTGCCCCGCGACCGGCAGCCTATGTGGCCCCGCCGCCGCCACCGGTCGAGCATGTTTGGCATATCGCCGTAGATGGGCAGACCAGCGGCCCGTTTTCCAAAGCCAGGATGGGCAGAATGGTCAGCGAGGGCGATCTGACGCGCGACACCTATGTCTGGACCGCGGGCCAGGACGGCTGGAAGAAGGCCGGAGACGTGCAGGAACTGGCGCAGTTGTTCACCATTCTGCCGCCACCGCCGCCGGGGGCCTGACCAAAACGCGATACTCCTCCATCTGTCCTGACACTATTGGGTAATGTATGACACACGCCCCTGACCTTGCAGAGCACCGCTTCCCCTGCCAGCAATGCGGCGCAGATTACCGGTTCAGCCCTGGCGATGGTACGCTGACATGTGATCATTGTGGTCATTCCGAACCCATCGGATCGGGTCCCTGGCAAGGTGCCAGCCTGCGCGAACTGGATTTTGACGCGGCCATTGCGGATCGTCTGCCTGACAGCGAGCTGGAACAGACCCGCGTTCTGTCCTGTCCGAACTGCGCGGCGCAGGTTGAATTCGACCCCAATACGCACGCTGCGGAATGCCCGTTCTGTGCCACGCCGGTGGTAACCGACACCGGTGTGAACCGGCATATCAAACCGAAGGGCGTTCTGCCTTTTGCTTTCGACGAGCGCGAGGCGCATAAGGCGATGAGCGATTGGCTGGGGCGGTTATGGTTCGCGCCAAACGGGTTGAAGGATTATGCCCGCAAGGGCCGCAAGATGCAGGGCATCTATGTGCCTTACTGGACCTTTGATGCCGACACCAAGTCCACCTACCGTGGTGAGCGCGGCGTGATTTATTATGAAACCCACACCGTGATACGGGACGGTAAACGGGTTCAGCAACAGGTGCCAAAAGTGCGCTGGTCGCCCAAATCAGGTCGTGTTGCGCGGTTTTTTGATGACGTTCTGGTGCTGGCCTCGCAGTCGCTGCCCAAGGCTTACACTGACGCGTTACAGCCTTGGGATCTGCCGGCACTTGAACCTTACCAGCCAGAATACCTCGCCGGGTTTCGCGCCGAGGCGTATACGGTTGAACTCAAAGAGGGCTATACCGAGGCCCGCGCGCATATGGCGCGCGTGATCGAACGGGATGTTCGCTTCGATATTGGGGGTGACAAGCAGCGTATCCACGCGGTGGACACCGAGGTGCGCGATGTCACCTTCAAACATATTCTGCTGCCGATCTGGATGGCGGCTTACAAATATCGCGGGCAGACCTATCGATTTGTGGTGAACGGTCGAACCGGGCGGGTTCAGGGGGAACGTCCCTGGTCAGCCATCAAGATCACGATTGCCGTTGTTCTGGGCCTGCTTGTTGCCGGGGTTGTCGGGTATCTGGCAGCCAACGGGCAGCAATAGCAACTGCTTGTACATCTCGCGCGGCATGATCATCCTAAGGGTCGGAACATAACAACGAGGCGCTAGTGTCATTTGCAGAACTGAATAACCTTCTGGAGAAACGCCATTCCTGCCGGGCCTTCATGCCCGACCCTGTACCAAAGGAGCAGATCGAACAAATCGTGGCCAGCGCGGCCCGGGTCCCAAGCTGGTGTAACGCGCAGCCGTGGCAATTGGTGATCACAAGCGGCGCAGAGACCGACAGGTTCCGCGCGGCGATGCAAAACGAAGCTGAAACAGGCGCACCGGCCCCCGATCTTCCGTTTCCCGCGTCATATTCAGGCGTCTATCAAGACCGCCGCCGCGCGTGCGGTTGGGCGCTTTATGAAGCAGTCGGTGTGGAACGCGGGGACCGGGCAGGATCGACCCAACAAATGATGCGCAATTTCGCTCTGTTCGACGCACCGCATTGCGCCATCGTCTCAAGCCCGACGGAACTTGGACCATATGGCGCAATGGATTGCGGAGGGTTTGTTACGGCTTTCTCGTTGGCAGCGCAGGCGTTGGGCGTGGCAACCATTCCTCAGGCCGCATTAGCTGCGTATGGCCCGTTCCTGCACAGATATTTTCAGATCCCGGAAGACCGCCTGATCCTGTGCGCGATTTCCTTTGGATATTCCGACAGAAAGCATCCCGCAAATAACTTTCGCACAGATCGTGCCGCGCTGGGTGACTTTGTCGACTGGCGCGGCTAAACCATCGCTCAGGCAAGATAATCGCCAAGGGGGGGAACCGCGTGCGCGCATTGCTGCAAAGAGTTTCGCAAGCCAAAGTATCGGTCGATGGCAATGTCATTGGCGCATCCGGTCCGGGGCTTTTGATTCTTGTCTGCGCCATGCAGGGGGACGATGAAACCCAGGCTGAAAAACTGGCCCGGAAAACCGCCAGACTCAGGATTTTCAAGGACGATGCGGGCAAGATGAACCGATCGCTTCTGGATGTAAAAGGGTCAGCCTTGGTGATCAGCCAGTTTACATTGGCGGCAGATACAACAAGCGGTAACAGGCCGGGGTTTTCAACTGCAGCACCGCCCGAACTGGGCGAGCATCTGTATAACACCTTCGCAAACTACCTTGCTGCGCAAGGTGTAGCGGTGGAAACTGGACAATTCGGGGCCGACATGGCCGTTGAACTTGTCAACGACGGACCGGTTACAATCTGGGTGGAGACTTGATGGATACTGAAAAGCAAGCCGTTCAACTTTGGCGCGCCGGGGTTGAGGCCGTTGATGGATACACCGCCACCGAAGCTGCTCTGCACGACATCCCGAATCCGGATCGTATCCTGGCCGTAGGCAAGCCCGCCGCCGCCATGGCACGGGCGGCCTTGGCGCGGTTCGGCACGGTTCCCACGCTTGTTGTGACCAAGGACGATCACGGCCGTGACTTGCCGGACACTGTCGAGGTGATCGAAGCCTCGCACCCGGTTCCGGACAACCGCAGCCTTGCGGGCGGGCGTGCTCTGCGTAAGGCGCTGGAACAGATGGACCCCGGATCACATGTGCTGCTTCTGGTGTCGGGTGGCGCATCCTCGTTGGCCGAAGACCTTTTGCCCGGAAAATCACTGAGCGATCTCGAAGCATTGAACCGCAAGTTGCTTTCAGAGGGGATGGACATCGGTGCGATGAACGCTGAGCGGCGCAAACTGTCCCGCATCAAAGGCGGGGGGTTACTGTCGCACTTTGCGGGCGCGCGCGCGACCGTTCTGGCCATCTCGGACGTACCGGGCGACGACCTCAATGTCATTGGATCGGGTATCGGCGCTTTGCCTTCCAGCCACACATTTGGAGCCACCACGCGGATCGTGGCCTCGAACGCCCATGCCCGCAATGCGGTTGTGCAAGCCGCCGAAGCAGCTGGGCTAAAGGTTTGGGCCAATGAAGAGGCGCTGCATGATGACTATCTGAAGGTCGCCGCACACCTTGGCCAACTGCTGCGCGGAATGGAAAAAGGCGTGATGGTCTTCGGTGGGGAACCGACTGTGGTCTTGCCGGATCACCCTGGGCGCGGTGGACGAAACCAAGCGCTGGCACTTGCGCTGGCGCAGGAGATTGCCGGGCAGCCAAACCTGACAGTTGTTGTCGGCGGAACGGACGGCACAGACGGACCGACCAATGCGGCAGGGGGAATCATTACCGGTGCAACATGGAACGACAGCGGGATGACCGCGCTTATAAATGCTGACAGCGGGTCGTTTCTGGACAAAGCCCAAGCCTTGCTGACAACCGGGCCAACTGGCACCAATGTCATGGACTTGGTTGTCGCAATACGTGGATGATTTGGCGTATTTCATGCCGCCCCGGACCGTAAAGGCTCGGAAACTGGTCTGAAACACGATTGTATCATAGTATTCTTGTGGAAAGGGCCTCGCACCGAACAAGGTTACTTGCGCTTCGACCTTCGGCAATGAGGAGAAATACCCTTGCCCGGCTCGCTGAAATAAGCCAACGTTGACTCATGCGTCAACAAAAACCCGAAAAGGGTTAAAACCACTCGATAGGGAGAATACTCGATGAACGAACAAATCACGCATATGGCCGGTCAGGTCACAGCCGGAAAAATGACCCGCCGCGAATTCATGGGGAAAGCCGCAGCTCTGGGTGTTTCGGCTGCGATGGCCAGCACAATGTTCGCAGACGCCGCTCGGGCTGCTGGCCCGAAAAAGGGCGGTGATTTGAAATTTGGTCTTCAGGGTGGTGAATCCACTAACTCTCTGGACCCGGCGACCTACGCAAGCTCTGTTCCCTTCCAGAACGGCAAACAGTTTGGTGACCAGCTTGTCGAAGTTGCACCGGACGGTTCGATCGAGCCTCGTCTGGCGGAAAGCGTTGAAGGCAGCGCTGATGCCAAGGTTTGGACTTTCAAGCTGCGTCAGGGTGTCGAATTCCACAACGGCAAGACCATGACCAGCGAAGACGTGCTGAAAACCATGCAGCGCCACTCGAACGAAGACTCCAAGTCCGGTGCCCTGGGCATTATGAAGGGCATTGAGTCAATGAAAGCTGACGGCGACAACTTCCAGGTCACCCTGACCGAGCCAAACGCCGACCTTCCCTATCTGATGGCCGATTACCACCTGATCATTCAGCCTGATGGCGGTATGGATAATCCAGGGGCAGGTATCGGGACTGGACCGTACAAATTGGAAGTTGACGAACCCGGTGTGCGTCACTTGTTTACAAAGAACGAAAACCACTGGAACAGCGATTACGGCAATTTCGACAGTGTCGAAGTCATCGTCATCAACGACGCAACTGCGCGTACCGCTGCCCTGCAATCCGGACAGGTCCATGCGGTCAACCGCGTGGAACCCAAAGTTGCCGACCTGTTGGGCCGCGCACCCAACCTGACCGTACATTCAACCGCTGGTCGCGGTCACTACGTCTTCATCATGCATTGCGACACGGCACCGTTTGATAACAATGAACTGCGCACCGCGCTGAAATACGCCATCAACCGGGCAGACCTGGTAGACAAGGTTCTGCGAGGCTACGGTTCGATCGGTAATGATATGCCGATCAACGCGGCCTACCCACTGTTTGACGAAACAATCGAGCAGCGCGAATTCAGCATCGAAAAAGCAGCCGAGCACTACAAGAAGTCCGGCCATGATGGTTCGCCGATCATCCTTCGTGTCGCAGATGGCGCGTTTCCAGGTGCGGTGGATGCCGCTGCCCTGTTCCAGCAGACGGCCGCGCAGGCCGGTATTCCACTGGAAATCAAACGTGAGCCCAACGATGGCTACTGGTCCGAAGTCTGGAACGTCCAGCCCTTCTGTGCGTCGTACTGGGGTGGTCGCCCTGTACAGGACCAGATGTATACTACCGCTTACCTGTCAACTGCGGATTGGAACGACACTCGTTTCAAAGTTCAGGCCTTTGACGATCTGTTGTTTGCGGCGCGTGCAGAGTTGGATGCAGAAAAGCGCAAAGGCATCTATAGCCAGATGGGACGTATGGTCCGCGACGAAGGCGGCTTGATTTGCCCGATGTTCAACAACTTTGTTGAAGGCGTCAGTAATCAGCTGGATGGTTGGGAATCAGACCCGAACCAAGAGATGATGAACGGCAACATGTCCCGCAAAATGTGGTTCGTCTAAAACGGGCCACGGATCATGCATCCTATCATCAAACTGGTTTCCCAGCGCCTTGCGCTGGGACTCCTATTGCTGTTTGGCGCTTCGGCTCTGATTTTTGGCCTGACCGAAGCCCTTCCCGGAGACGCAGCGCAAGCCGTCCTGGGGCAGTCCGCAACCCCAGAGGCCCTTGCAAACCTTCGCGAAGAAATGGGCCTGAACCGGCCTGCCCTGACCCGCTACTTCGAATGGCTGGGCGGTATCGTTCAGGGTGATCTGGGTCAGTCCCTGACCAACAAGCTCGACATTGCTGAAAGCATTGGCAAACGGTTGGGCAACACATTGTTTCTGGCATGTGCCGCAGCCGTGGTTTCGGTTCCGCTTGCCATCTTTCTGGGCCTGGTGGCGGTCCGCTACCGCAACCGCTGGCCGGACAAGCTGATCTCAGCTGTCACGCTTACGACAGTGTCAATACCAGAGTTTCTGATCGGCTACGTGGTGATCTACTATGTTTCGGTAAAGCTGGGCTGGTTTTCCTCGCTTGCGATGATCAATGACTCGATGTCATTCGGGCAAAAACTCAATGCGATCGCATTGCCCGCTTTCGTGCTGACGCTGGTGGTCTTGGCGCAGATGATGCGCATGACCCGCGCGGCGATCCTCAACCTGATGCAGTCGGCCTATATCGAAACAGCGGAACTGAAGGGGTTGTCAAACTTTCAGGTCATTGCGCGACACGCCTTTCCGAACGCGATCTCACCCATTGTAAACGTGGTGATGCTGAACCTGGCCTATCTGGTCGTGGGCGTTGTCGTGGTCGAAGTGGTGTTCGTTTATCCCGGCATGGGACAATACCTGGTGGACTCGGTGACCAAGCGTGACGTGCCGGTCGTGCTGGCGTGTGGTGTGGTCTTTGCCGCCGTCTATATCGGGCTGAACATGGTGGCCGATATCGTGTCGATCCTGGCCAACCCAAGACTGAGGCATCCGAAATGATGAAGAATATTCCAATTTCGGCGATGATCGGTCTGTTTTTCACAGGTCTCTATTTCTTTGTCGCCTTAGCCGCGCCTTTGATTGCGCCCTACGGCATGGCCGAAGTGGTTGGCGATGTGTGGGAGCCATCAAGCGCCGAACACCTGTTGGGCACCGACAATATAGGTCGGGATCTGCTGACACGCATGATCTACGGCGGGCGTACGACGATCTTCATTGCGGCTGCGGCTACGATCCTCAGCTTTGTAACCGGCACGTCGCTGGGTTTGCTGGCTGCGGTTCTGGGCGGTTGGGCTGATCAGGTTCTCAGCCGGGCAGTTGATCTGGTCATGTCGATCCCGACCCTGATCCTGGCACTGGTCATTCTGGCCATTGTCCCGGTGACAGTCCCGATCCTGATCCTGGTGATGGGTCTTCTGGACGCGACACGCCCGTATCGCCTGTCGCGGTCGGTTGCCGTCGACATCAACGTGATGGATTATGTCGAGGCCGCCAAGTTGCGCGGCGAAGGCCGTGCCTGGATCATCTTCCGTGAAATCCTGCCAAACGCCCTGTCGCCTCTGGTGGCCGAGTTTGGGCTGCGGTTTATCTTTATGGTCCTCTTCATCTCGACCCTTTCGTTTCTGGGGCTGGGCGTTCAGCCACCGCTGGCCGACTGGGGCGGCATCGTGAAGGAAAACAAGGACGGCATCGTTTATGGCATCGGCGCAGCTTTGTACCCAGCTGTGGCCATCGCGACGCTGGCGATCTCGGTCAACCTTGTCGCTGACTGGGTCCTGAACAGAACCACATCGCTGAAAGGAGGCCGGGGATGAGTGATACCCTTCTCAAGGTCCGTGACCTCAAGATCGGTGCAACGGTCTATCCACCGGGTGAAAAACCCCATGACATCGAAATCGTGCACGGGGTCAGTTTTGACCTCGAACGCGGCAAGGTGCTGGGCCTGATCGGAGAATCCGGTGCCGGTAAGTCCACCATCGGCCTCGCTTCTATGGCCTATGGCCGGGGCGGTGTTGAAATTACCGGCGGCGAGGTTTGGGTAAACGGGCGCGATATCCTGAAATCGTCGCATGGCGATATCCGCAATCTGCGCGGGGGTGAGGTTGCGTATGTGTCGCAATCCGCAGCCGCGTCGTTCAACCCGGCAAAGAAGATCATGGATCAGGTTGTCGAAGCTGCGGTCGAGCACAAGAAATTTTCGCGAAAAGAGGCCGAAGGCCGCGCGCGGGAACTGTTTGCCAAACTAGGCCTACCCGACCCGGATAATATCGGCGAACGCTACCCACACCAGGTTTCAGGCGGACAGTTGCAGCGATGCATGACGGCGCTGGCGCTGTGCCCTGAACCCGATCTGGTGGTGTTCGATGAACCCACCACGGCACTGGATGTGACCACGCAAATCGACGTGCTGATGGCGATCAAAGAAGCCATTCGCGATACCGGTGTTGCTGCTCTCTACATCACGCACGACCTTGCGGTCGTGGCGCAAGTCAGCGACGAAATCATGGTTTTGCGGATGGGGAATACGGTTGAATACGGGTCAACCGATCAGATCATCAACAACCCGCAGGAAGAGTACACGCAGGCTCTGGTCTCGGTCCGTTCGATCGAGCACGAGGAAAAACAGCCCACAGCGGAACCGCTGCTGAGCGTTGACGGTATCACCGCGCGCTACAAGGGGTTGAATTTCGACGTGCTGCACAACGTCAATGTCGAGCTTCATCCGGGTCAGACGCTGGCGGTTGTGGGTGAATCCGGGTCGGGTAAATCGACACTTGCCCGAGTGATCACCGGCCTGCTGCCGCCGCGCGACGGCGAGATTACGTTTGCCGGACGCAAGCTTTCGCCTGACCTTGCCGGACGATCCCGCGAGGACCTGCGCGAGTTGCAGATGATCTATCAGATGGCTGACGTGGCAATGAACCCGCGCCAGACAGTGGGTACGATCATCGGACGCCCGCTGGAGTTCTACTTCAACATGCGCGGTGCCGAAAAGCGCAAACGGGTCGTCGAACTGCTGGACGAGATCGAGTTGGGCGAGAAGTTCATCGACCGTTATCCGGCCGAGTTGTCCGGTGGCCAAAAGCAACGCGTCTGCATCGCGCGGTCACTGGCAGCCAAGCCCAAGATGATCATCTGTGACGAAGTGACATCGGCGCTCGACCCGCTTGTAGCGGACGGTATCCTCAAACTGCTGCTGGATTTGCAGAAGATCGAGGATGTGGCCTATCTGTTCATCACCCACGATCTGGCGACGGTTCGGGCGATCAGCGACAGCATCGCGGTGATGTATCAGGGACGCGTGGCCCGTTATGGTCCAAAGAGTCAGGTGCTCAGCCCGCCATTCGACGACTATACAGACCTTCTGCTGAGCTCGGTGCCCGAGATGCATCTGGGCTGGCTGGAAGAGGTCGTTGCCCATCGCAAAATGGAAAGTGCGGGGAACTGATCTCTGCGCCTGTAACATCACTTTGAAGAAATGGATTCCCGGCGTTTTGCACCTTGGCTGACGTCGGGAATTTATTATTTGGGACGCGATTTGGCAGGCGCGTGGTTTCAACTCGCGTATCGTCCGCATGAAATACTCAGATCAAAGGGCCAAGCCATGGACCGTAAACTACTATTGATCATTCTGGACGGAGTACCATACCGGAATTTCCGCCGCCTGTTCGGCAACCTCGAAGGCTGGGTCGACAGCGGCGAAGCTCGGGTGTGGAAGCACCGCGCAGTGCTGCCTTCAACTTCGGCCAGTTGCTATGCATCGATCCATACGGGCGTAACGCCGCAAGAACACGGCTGCACCGGAAACGGCAACGTCTTTCGCCTGAGCCATAAGGATGTCTTTAGCCAGGTACGTGAGGCCGGCGGCGTGACTGGGGCTGTCACACACAGTTTTTGGTCGCAGTTCTTCAACCGTCACCCGTTCGACTATGTCCGCGACGTCGAATATGACGAGCCAGAGAGCCAGACCATCAATCACGGTCGCTTTCACAGCATGACCGGCTACGGCAAAGACAACCAGATGACCCCGTCCGACGTCGATCTATTTGCCACCTTGACCAATCTGTGTCTGCGCTTTGGGCTGGACTATGGCATCCTGCACACCTGTACACTGGACAGCATGGGTCACCGTTTCTATCACGACTGCGAAGAAATGGATCATGCCTGCTTTGTTGCAGACGAGATGCTGGCCCCGTTCATCCCTCGCTGGCGCCAATTGGGGTATGAGGTGATCGTCACCGCCGATCATGGCCAAGACGAGCGCGGACACCACGGAGGGCGCAGCCCCCTGCAACAGGAAACCGCGCTGTATTACTTCGGCGATGCCGACGGGCCTGACGTAGAAACCGTAATCGACCAGATCCAATTGGCCCCGACCATTCTGAGCCGATTGGGTGCGCCCCTCGCAGACACGATGAGGGCTAAGCCGTTCCTGATGTAACTGACTCACTTCAGTCGTAGGGCCAGATCTCTTGCCCCAGTGCTTCGATAGCGACCGAGATCCGTTCGAAGCTGTCTGCTGCGCGCTTTACCGAGGTTCGCGCACGTAGGTACCCATGAACAAGGCCAGGTTCGTTGATCCAATGGGCCTGACCACCAGCCGCGCTTATCCGCTCGCAATAGACCTTCCCGTCATCGCGGAGCGGGTCACAGTCAGCGGTAATCACAACAGTTGGCGGCAGTTTCGAAAAATCATTGTCCTGTAGCGGCGCATAAGTCGGATCGCCTTGCGGCTGGGCGCCTGTGTATCGGACGGTTTCATAGAATTTGATGTCGTCCAGTGTCAGTAAAGGAGCATGGGCGTGCTCAAGATATGAGCCGCGCGATTGATCTCCGCCAAGGCCGGGGTAGATCAGGACTTGCCCCAGAATTTTGTCCAGCCGCCCGCGCGCATGGTGGGCAATAGCTGCTGACAAATTTCCTCCCGCGCTGTCCCCGGCCAGAACCAGCGGGTCGCCATACTCGACCGCCGCCCATTTCACAGCCGTCCAGCAATCCTGGAACTGCGCTGGATGCACATGTTCAGGACACAGCCTGTAGTCGACTGAAACGACGCGGTATCCCGTCTGCGCACAAAACTCGGCACAGACATCATCGTGGCTGTCCAACCCGCCAACGACAAAGCCACCACCATGAAAATAGACAACCGTTCGGGTCGGATGCCCGGCGGTATAATGGCGGACCGGCACGCCATCGGCGTACAGGTCCTGGGTTTCGACACCGGCAGGGCGCGGTTGGCGAAACTGCTTGCACATCGTGTCATAGACCCGACGCTGGTCCTCGATGGACAAATCGACCGCATCATCCGGATAGCTTTCGGCCGTGCGGCGTATGAACGCCCAGGTTTCTTCGTCGATCAGGCGTTCATAGTCCATTGTTCCTCCGGCTTATTTGGACCACTCCCAGGGCCGGGTATAAGCGCCCAGCACTTTCGAGACATCGTCTTCCGAAGATCCGTTCGCGTCAAGCTGCGCGACAAGGCCACGCTTTTTATCGTCGATCACCAGAACAACCCGCGCGGCAAGACCCGCAGCGTCAAGAGCACCATTGTAAATGCGGGTGATGGCCTGTTTGCGCAGGTCCGGCTTGAATACCTTGCCGACGGCAGTTTTCGGCAACTCGTCAAGAATGGTTATATGCTTGGGTTGTGCGGCACGTTCATGCACGTGAACCTTGCAATATTCCAGCAGCTCATTTTCAGTGACCGACGCTCCATCGACCAATTCAACAAAGGCGCAGGGCACTTCGCCCGAATGCGCGTCCGGCTGACCAATCGCCCCCGCGAAGGCAACAGCATTGTGACCCAGCAGCGCCTCTTCGATTTCAGCAGGATCGATGTTGTGACCACCGCGAATGATCAGGTCCTTGGCGCGACCGGTGATCCAAAGGTAGCCGTCTTCGTCAAACCGCCCCAGGTCGCCCGTACGCAGGTATTTGTCAAAGTGATAAAGACCAATGTTCTTTTCGGCCTCTGTATACGTGTTGCCTGCATACACACCGGGATTCGAGATGCAGATCTCACCAATCTGATCAGTGCCGCACTCTGTCGGCCCATCCGGCCCGTCCAGCAGGATTTTGACATCCGTATAGGGGAACGGAATACCGATCGAACCGATCTTTTTCTCGCCATCCACAGGGTTGCACGAGACCAGACAGGTGGCCTCGGTCAGGCCGTAGCCTTCGACGATGGTGACGCCCGTCGCCTCTTCAAAGCGGCGGAACAACTCCACCGGCAGTGGCGCCGAACCCGAAAAGGCGGTTTTCACGCTTGAGATATCTGCATCCACCGGGCGTTGCATCTTGGCTGATATGGCGGTTGGAACAGTGATGATAAAGCTCACTTTCCAGCGCTCGATCAGCTTCCAGAAATTGTCGAACACACCGTCACCGCGATAACCTGCAGGTGTCGGGAAAATCACATGTGCACCCGACGACACGGCCGCCATCACGATAACATGCACGGCAAAGACGTGGAACATCGGCAGCGGGCACATGATGACGTCATTCTCATCAAACAACAGCGTGTTGCCTAGCCAGCCGTTGTAGATCAGACCCGAGTATTTATGCTGCGCCACCTTGGGCATCCCGGTGGTCCCACCGGTGTGGAAATAACAAGCAACGCGATCTTCTTTGCTGTCCTCGAATGTCAGCGTCGCCGGTTGCTTGGCAAGTTCCTTGTTGAAGTTTTTGTAATCCGCGTGCGCCAGCTTTTCTTTTTCGCCCATCTTGGGGCGCAGGAAGGGAACCAGCCACGACTTGGGCGGCGTCAGGTACCGGTTCAGGTCGATTTCCAGAATGGTGTTGACCTTGGGCGCGTGGCGCACCGCCTCTTCTACCTTTTGTGCAACATCTGTTTTCGGGAAAGACTTTAGTGTAACAACCACTTTGGCGCCTGTCTCGCGCAGGATCGCCGCAATCTGCTCGGGCTCCAGCAACGGATTGATCGGGTTCACGATTCCCGCAACTGCACCGCCCATCATTGTAATCAGTGTTTCGTTACAGTTTGGCAGCACATAGGCCACCACGTCTTTTTCACCGACACCCAGCGAGCGGAACAGGTTTGCCGCCTGATTGACCTTGCCCAGAAGTTCCGACCAGGTCAGGGTCTCAGCCTTGTCCGTGGGCCCGGACAGTAGCTGAAAACTGATGGCGTTGTGGTTGGGAAATCTCTCTGCCGTGCGCGACAGGAGCTGATGGAAGGTGACAGGCAGATCCCGATCCTCCCACGACATTTCCTGTTCCATGCGCGTTTTGTCTTCCAATCCCACAAAGGCCATGTGGTTCCTCCCGTTTTTCTCCCGTGTTTTTGCACGAGCTTGTTGTTCGCATCCAAGATGGAAGCAAAACAAACCTCGCGCAAGCGAGGCCTTAGCTTTGAAAGAGAGTAAACTGTAGAATGACGCTACGGCGAATTCACAAATGCCCGAGCGTCACTCCTATTCTGCTGCTACGCCATCGGTGAACTGCAACCGTGCGAGGCGCGCATATAGCCCATCCTGGGACACCAGATCATCATGGCTGCCCTGCGCCACGATACGGCCCTCGTCCAGCACGACAATGCGGTCGGCTTTCTTTACGGTGGCCAATCTGTGCGCAACAATCAGGGTCGTGCGGCCGGCACGCATCTGATCCACGGCGCCCTGCACCGCTCGCTCACTCTCCGCATCAAGGGCCGAGGTCGCCTCGTCCAGCAGCAGCACAGGTGCGTCGCGCAATATGGCGCGGGCGATTGCGATACGCTGCTTTTGCCCACCCGACAGCATGACACCGCGTTCGCCGACAAAACTGTCATACCCACCGGGCAATGCGGCAATGAAATCATGTGCGATGGCTGCACGGGCTGCGGCTTCTACTTCGGCATCCGTTGCGTCCAGACGACCGAAACGAATGTTTTCGCGGGCTGAGGCGGCAAAGATCACTGGATCCTGCGGCACCAATGACATGTACTTTCGGAAATCTGTGCGATCCAGTTCCCGCAGATCATGGCCATCCAACATCACCCGGCCCGAATTTGGGTCATAGAACCGTTGAATCAATTGAATGATCGTCGTCTTGCCCGCCCCTGACGGTCCGACAAAGGCAACGGTCTCGCCCGGGTTTACCTGAAGCGACAAGTGATCCAGCGCGATTGTATCGGGGCGCGCTGGATAGCGAAAACTTACATCTTCGAACCGGATTTCGCCCCGGACGTCCTTTGGCAAAGGAGCGGGTTTGGCCGGGTCCGAAACCGTATCTTCGGCATTCAGCAACTCGACAAGACGCTCGGTGGCTCCGGCGGCGCGCTGAAGCTCGCTCCAAATCTCGGACAGGGCCGCGACTGAACCCGCCATGATGATCGAGTAGATCACGAATTGAATCAGAACGCCCTCGGTCATCACACCGTTGCGTACGTCATTTGCACCCATCCACAGAACGCCAACGATGCCTGAAAATACCAGAAATATCACAATCACCGTTAGCACCGCGCGCGTCTGAATCCGACGCAGTGAAACGGTATAGGACATCTCGGTCATCTCATCAAATTGCTGCCGGCTGGCCTGTTCGTGGGTAAATGCCTGCACGGTCTGTACCGCCCCCAATGCCTCGCCCGCGTTTCCGGATGACGCAGCGATCCAATCCTGGTTTTCACGGCTGATCACGCGCAAACGCCGACCCAGAATCAATATCGGCACCACCACCACGGGGATAAGCAGCAAGACAAGCCCGGTCAGCTTGGCCGAGGTCAACAGCATCAGAACCAGCCCGCCGATAAACATCAGCATATTGCGCAGCGCGATGGAAACGGATGAGCCAAGAACCGATTGGATGAGTGTCGTGTCGGTGGTGATCCTGCTCAACACTTCACCGGTCATGATGCGTTCGTAGAATTCGGGGCTCATGCCGATCACACGATCAAATACAGCCTTGCGGATGTCAGCAACCACACGTTCCCCCAACCGTGTGACCAACGCATATCTGATACCGGTTCCCGCAGCCAGAACAGCGGCAATGCCCAACGCTGCCAAAAAGTACCAGTCCAGCAATTCACCGTCCTGAATGCGGAAATTGTCGACGACGCGCCGCACGGCCAATGGCAGGGTCAGCGTCATGCTGGCCGTCAGGATCAGCGCCATTGTCGCCCCGATCATCAATAGCCTGTAAGGCTTCATGAAGGGCCAAAGCGACCCCAGCACCCCGATTTTCCTTGAGCGGGCCCGCTCTTCGCTAGCGCCAGGAGCCGCTGATTGTGCTGGTTTATTGGCGGTCTGTCTTGCCATGTCCGGCCCTTGTGTATTGAACGCTACAAAGTGAACGCTTTCTTGGCCCCAGCCGCCGTTCCGGTCAAGCATTCCTGCCAGAAACAGCCAACCATAAGGGCCATTTGACGCAGAAATCAGTGGGGATTGGAGCGGGTAGACGGAATCGAACCGACATAGCCTGCTTGGAAGGCAGGGGCTTTACCATTAAGCTATACCCGCAAATGGTTTGCGCTGGTTAAGTCATGCGCCGGGGCGCGTCAAGCGGGAAGTGTGAAAATTCGCGCGACCAAAACCGTGATATTTCCCGGTGGATGTACGGCCTTCAATCGTGACTGCGGAATATCCGCGTCGAGGAGAAAAACCGCTCAAGTTCCTCGATGCGTTCCTTGCTTTCTTCCCACCGTGCCTCTTGCACTTCAGCGATCAGGGTCTCCGATATCAGCTGTAGCGCTATTGTTGAATCCCAGCTGGATGGCGCCTCGACCAGTGCGTGAAAGGTGTAGTTGGCGGTCTTGCCTATCGGTGATCCCCATTGGTCGGTGAACAGGATAACCGTCACACCGCGGCTTGATGCGACCTGCGCCAATTTCTCGAGATAGGCCTCGTATCGGCGGATATCAAAAATCACCAGAACCGAGGTTTCATCCATATCAAGCAGGTACTGCGGCCAAACGTTTGCCGAATTGCCCAGCATCGTCACATTGGGTCGAATAATCTGCATGTGATTGAACAGATAGTCCGCATTTGAACGCGTGATACGCCCGCCCACGACGTAAAGATGGCGATCCGTATTTGCCAGAAGCTGGGCAACGGTGTCGAACATCTCTTTGTCCAGACGTTCCAGCGTGTGGCGCATATTTGTCCAAACAGCCTGCGCAAACCGCGTTGTGGGATGCTCCGCCGCGTCATCCACAACCCAGGCATCCCGTTTCGAGATCGGCTTTTTGATCTGTGCCGCCACCTCTTCTCGCAGGGCGTCCTGCAGGGCGGGAAAACCGTCGAAACCCAGCTTGCGTGCCATACGTATGACCGTCGGGGTCGAGACCTGCGCGGCAGCGGCCAGCTTGGTGATCGATTGCAAGCCGGTCATTGGATAATCCTGCAAAAGTACCGAGGCCAGCTGCCGTTCTGACCGTGTCAGATCGTCAAGCTCTTCCTGTATCCGCTGTTTGACAAGTTTCGCAACGGTGGCCATCGGCACCTTCATTTCTCAAATTTTTTACAGGATATGATTGTTTGTAATTTTGTCTACAGTAATTTTCTTGACAGGTCTGAGGTTGCTGTAACAAATGCTTCTTATGCACCACGATTCCGAGACACCAATGCTACTACCAACCGAAGCTCCAGCAGCCCGCGCGCAGAATGCCAACGGCCGGGCGCAGTGCGTTTTGGTATGCGAACATGCTAGCCGATTCATCCCAGCGTCATTGAACGGATTGGGCCTGACTGAGGACGCAGCATTGTCTCATGCAGCATGGGATATTGGCGCATTGGCGCTTTCGGTCGAACTGACGAAGGCCTTGGACGCGCCGCTGGTTCATTCCTGCATCAGCCGACTTGTTTACGACTGCAACCGCTCACCTGAACGTGCAGATGCAATGCCGCAGGTAAGCGAAGTGTTTTCCATCCCCGGCAACGAAAGCCTGACGGACGCTCAACGTGCCCAAAGGATCCGCGAGGTTTATGAGCCGTTCAAACAACTGTTGTCGTCTACTCTGGACGCACGGGAGCGGCCGCCTGTCGTAGTCACGATGCACAGCTTCACGCCCGTCTACAATGGAAAGACCCGATCAGTCGAACTGGGCATTCTTCATGACGAAGACGACAGGGCGGCCCAACTTATGCTGCGCTGTGCCAAGGGCTCGGGTCTGAAAGCCGCGTTGAACGAACCTTACTCTGCCACGGATGGCGTCACGCATACATTGCAGGAACATGCGATCAGTCGGGGGCTTCCGAATGTCATGGTCGAGGTTCGAAACGATCTCATCGACACTCCAACGGGAGTCGACCGCATTGCCGGGATCCTGACGCCGATCCTGCAAACGGTAATTGATGCGTATTCGCACACAGAGGCGAAACAATGAGAGTTGAGGTATCGAGATGAAGTTCTTGCGGGGCTACGTGGCGGTCATTGATCGAACGAACCGCTGGATCGGGCGCGTCGTCATGTACGGCATATTCGTCATGATGGGTATTCTGTTCTGGTCTTCGGTCTCGAAAACCTTTTTCGTACCGTCGCTCTGGACACTCGAGATGGCTCAGTTCGCCATGGTGGCCTACTATATGCTTGGTGGCCCTTATTCGATCCAGATGGGGTCAAACGTGCGAATGGACCTGCTTTATGGCGAATGGTCTCATCGCCGCAAGGCCTGGACGGATGCCTTCACAATCGTATTCCTGATCATTTATCTGCTCATCTTGCTGTGGGGTGGATGGGACAGCCTGATGTATTCTTTCCAATATGGCGGTGAGCGCAGCGCGACGATCTGGCGGCCCTACCTGTGGCCGGTCAAGCTGATCATGGTTATCGGTATCTTCCTGATGCTGCTGCAAGCCGTTTCCGAGTTGTTCAAGGATATCTTGCGCCTGTGCGGCGACGATATCCCGCGTGAGGTAATCTGATGTCATACGAGATGATTGCCTTGCTGATGTTCGCATCAATGATGCTTATGATGCTGACCGGCCAGCGCGTCTTTGGTGCAATCGGCTGTGTCGCTGTGGTTTCGGCCTTGTTCCTATGGGGGGATAGGGGCGGCTACGACTTGGGTTTTGCCGCTGCGATCAAAGTCATGAAGTGGTACCCGCTGCTGACACTGCCCATGTTCATCTTCATGGGATACATCCTTTCCGAAAGTCGGATCGCAGATGACCTTTACAAGATGTTCCATGTCTGGATGGGCGGCTTGTCCGGTGGTCTGGCTGTCGGAACCATCGGGCTGATGGTTCTGATCTCGGCAATGAACGGGCTGTCCGTTGCAGGAATGGCAATCGGCGCTACGATCGCCTTGCCGGAACTGCTGCGCCGGAACTATGACAAGCGCATGGTGACCGGCGTCATTCAGGCCGGATCATCCCTTGGGATTCTGGTGCCACCATCCGTTGTTCTGGTTCTTTATGCCATGATCGCGCGGCAACCCGTTGGCCAGCTATGGCTTGCCGGAGTGATACCCGGGCTGATGATGGCGGCCATGTTCATCATCTACATTGTCATCCGCTGCCGCATCAACCCGTCGCTCGGCCCGGTCCTGCCCGCGGAAGACCGCGACATTCCGTTGCGAGAAAAGCTGCTGCTGTTGCAAGCCGGGTTGTTACCCTTGGGCATATTTATGGTGATGATGGTCCCTTTTGTTAACGGTTGGACATCATTGGTGGAATCCTCTGCCATCGGAGCCACCACGGCCATGCTGGCCGCCTTTCTGAAAGGACGGCTGACACGCACGGTTTTCGAGAATTCAATTCGGTACACATTGGGCATCTCGTGCATGTTCATGTGGATCATTCTGGCGGCTCTGGCTTTTGGCGCTGTCTTCGACGGGTTGGGCGCGGTCAAGGCAATCGAAAGCCTGTTCACCGAAAAACTGGGGCTTTCCCCTTGGATGATCCTGGTTCTCATGCAGCTTAGCTTTATCCTGATGGGTACGTTTCTGGACGATACGGCCATGCTGGTTATCGTCGCGCCGCTTTATGTTCCGCTGGTGGGTGCGCTTGGCTTTGATCTTATCTGGTACGGCGTGCTTTATACGATCACCACGCAGATCGCTTATATGACGCCGCCATTCGGCTATAACCTGTTCCTGATGCGCGCGATGGCCCCACCGGAAATATCGCTGCGCGATATCTACAGTTCGATCGTTCCATTTGTTCTGGTGATGGTCTGCGCCTTGGCCATAATCATCATCTTTCCTGAAATCGCGCTTTGGCTGCCGAATTATGTCTATGGAAATTAAGTCACAAGACCCCGGCAAGGGGCGAAGTTCAGCAAGACTAAACAGAGGAGAAAGACAATGACTACAAGACGCAGATTTCTAAGTTCCGCCGGTCTGGCGGGGGCCGCCACACTGGCCTCTCCTGCGATCGTCAAAGCGCAATCCGCCATCAAGTGGCGGTTCCAGACCTATGCCGGTGGCGCATTGGGCGAGCATGTGACCAAGCCAGCCATCGATTACATCAACGCCAATGCCAATGGCGAGCTTGAGATCGAACTGTTCTATGCGGACCAGATCGTTCCGACAGGTGAACTGTTCCAGGCCCTGCAACGCGGCACGATTGATGGTGTTCATTCGGACGACGATTCCATGGCTTCGCCTACTCCGCTGCGTCAATTCGGTGGCTATTTCCCCTTCGCTACCAAGCATATTCTGGACGTTCCGGTGCTGTTCAACCAGTACGGTCTGGCTGATATCTGGCGCTCGGAATATGAGAAGGTTGGTGTGACGTGGCTGTCGGCAGCGGGTCAGGACCCCTGCAACTTCAACACCAAAAAGGAAATCAAAAGCCTTGGCGATCTGAATGGGCTGAAGCTCTATACCTTCCCGACGGCCGGGCGTTTTCTGGCCAAGTTTGGCGTTGTGCCGGTCAATATCCCCTACGAAGACGCGGAAGTGGCGGTGCAAACCGGAGAATTGGACGGAATGGCCTGGTCGGGCATCACTGAAGACTACACCGTTGGCTGGGCCAATGTGACCGACTACTTCCTGACCAACAACATCTCGGGCGCGTGGATTGGGTCCTGGTTTGCAAACCAGGAACGCTGGGCCGAGCTGCCCGACCACCTGAAATCGGTTGTGATGGCGGGCGTCGAAGCAGGCCACACCTATCGTAACCAGTGGTACTGGGGCGGTGAAGCGGCCTTGCGCGCAAAAGGTGACAAGCTACAGCTGCGTCAGGTTCCGGCAGCGGAATGGAAAGAAGTGGAAAATGCCGCTATCGAATTCTGGGACGAGGTCGCACAGGAAGGCGAAATTCACCAGAAGATCGTTGGTATCTTCCGTGAGTATAACTCGGTCATTAACCAGGCCGGTGCCCCTTACACCTTCGATTGATATCAAAACAGGGGTGCTGTCATTCGGTGCCCCTACTCAACGCATGAGGTTTGTTTCATGACCGCAACTCTGACTTTCGAAACCCTGAAATCGCTTGTCGCAGACGGCGCGATCGACACAGTATTGGTTTGCATGGTTGACATGCAGGGTCGTTTGATGGGCAAGCGTTTTCATGCAGGTCATTTTGTGGCTGGCGCGTGGGAAGAGACACATTGCTGTAACTACTTGCTGGCCACGGACCTCGAGATGGCGACGCCGGATGGGTATGCCTCGACCAGCTGGGAGCGGGGTTATGGCGACTATGTGATGAAGCCAGACCTTAGCACATTGCGCCCGGTGCCCTGGCTGGAAGGCACCGCGATGGTCATGTGCGATATGCTGGATCACCACAACCATGAGGAAGTGCCACATGCGCCGCGTTCGATCCTGAAGAAACAGGTGAACCGCCTGAAGGCGATGGGGTATGAGGCGATGTGCGCCACCGAACTGGAATTCTTCCTGTTCGCGAAAAGTTTTGATGCAATCCGAAAGGAAGGGTTCCGCGATCTGGAGCCGATCTCGGGCTATAACGAAGATTATCACATTCTTCAGACCACCAAGGAAGAGCATGTGATGCGCCCGATCCGCAACCACCTGTGGGATGCGGGCATCCCGGTCGAGAACACCAAAGGTGAGGCCGAGGCCGGGCAGGAAGAACTGAACATCAAATACGCACCAGCGATGGACACGGCAGAGTATCACTCGATCGCCAAGAACGCGGTGAAAGAAATCGCCTGGCAGCAGGGTCATGCGGCGACCTTCCTGCCGAAATGGCATCATGAAAGGGTTGGTAGCTCGTCGCATGTGCATCAGTCGCTATGGGCGGATGGCAAACCTGCCTTCTATGATGCCGGGGATGAGCTGGGCATGTCGGCGCTGATGAAAAGCTATATGGCCGGTCTGCTGAAATACGCCGCTGATTACACGTATTTCATGGCACCGTACATCAACAGCTACAAGCGGTTCATGAAGGGTACTTTTGCACCGACACGGATCATTTGGTCTGTAGACAACCGTACGGCCGGGTACCGCCTATGCGGGGATGGCACCAAGGCGATACGGGTCGAGTGCCGTATCCCCGGGTCGGACATGAACCCCTATCTGGCGATTGCAGGGATGCTGGCGGCCGGGATCGCAGGGATCGAAGAAGGGCTGGAGTTGCAGCCGCCGACCAAGGGTGATGTCTATCAGGGCGAGACGGGAAAGATCCCGGGTACATTGAAGGATGCACGCAACGCTTTGCACGGATCACAGATGCTGCGCGCGGCGATGGGCGATGACGTTGTCGATCACTATACCCGTGCGGCTGAGGTCGAAATCGAGGAATTCGAGCGCGTGGTAACCGATTGGGAAATTGCCCGCGGGTTTGAGCGGGCTTGAGAGGGAGGAAGCGAGGGGCCAGCCCCTCGCGCACCCCGGGATATTTTTGGCCAGATGAAGCAGGGATCCTGCTGTCTTTAGAGATGGAGTAACTATGGGGCAGATGTTGCAATGTGTCTCGCCGATCGATGGATCGGTTTATGCGGAACGCGAGGTGCTGTCGCGGGAGGCTGCGTTTGAGGTCGCAGCGCGGGCGCGGGCAGCGCATGGGGCCTGGGCAGCGCGACCGTTGCAGGAGCGGATTGATCTGGTGATGGCGGGCGTCGCGGCTGTCGGCGCGATGAATGATGAGATCGTTCCGGAACTGGCGCATATGATGGGTCGCCCGGTGCGCTATGGCGGCGAGTTTGGTGGCTTCAACGAACGTGCCAGCCATATGGCAAAGATCGCCGAGACGTCACTGGCCGATATTGCCGTGGGCGAGGATGAAACCTTCAAACGCTATATCAAGCGTATTCCGCATGGGGTGGTCTTTGTTGTTGCCCCCTGGAACTATCCTTACATGACGGCGATCAACACGGTGGCGCCAGCGCTGATCGCGGGCAACACGGTTGTTCTGAAGCACGCAACCCAGACTTTGTTGGTTGGTGAGCGGATGGCGCAGGCGTTCCATTCGGCGGGGGTGCCCGAAGACGTGTTCCAGAACGTGTTCCTCAGCCACGACGTGACCAATGATCTGATCGCGGGCAACGCCTTCGACTTTGTGAACTTCACCGGTTCGGTCGGTGGCGGTCAGGCGATGGAGCGTGCGGCGGCGGGTACCTTTACCGGCGTGGGCACCGAACTGGGCGGCAAGGATCCGGGTTATGTCATGTACGACGCCGATCTGGACGCGGCGGTCGATACGTTGATCGACGGCGCGATGTTCAATTCGGGCCAGTGTTGCTGTGGGATCGAGCGGATTTACGTTCACGAAAGCCTGTACGATGACTTTGTCGCCAAGGCGGTAGAGATCGTGAAGGGTTATAAGCTGGGCAATCCGCTGGACGCCGAAACAACCATAGGTCCGATGGCCAATGTACGTTTCGCTGACGAGGTGCGCGCGCAGATTGCCGAAGCGGTTGAGGCCGGTGCGATCGCGCATATCGACCCCTTCCCCGAGGACGACGGCGGCGCATATCTCACGCCACAGATCCTGACCAACGTCACACATGACATGCGGGTGATGCGGGACGAAAGTTTTGGCCCGGTGGTGGGCATCATGAAAGTGTCCTCGGATGCTGAGGCCATCGCGCTGATGAACGACAGCGAGTTTGGTCTGACAGCCAGCCTTTGGACCCGCGATGTGGACCGCGCGGCGCGTGTGGGCGACCAGATCGAGACCGGCACCGTCTTCATGAACCGGGCCGACTATCTGGACCCTGGGCTGTGCTGGACCGGTTGCAAGAATACCGGGCGCGGCGGTGGTCTTTCGGTCATCGGCTATCACAATCTCACCCGTCCAAAATCCTACCACCTGAAGAAGGTCACCGGCTAAGGACGACGGCCTGCTCGGGGCTGACCCCCTCACCCGAGCAGGTCTCAAATCACAAAGGAAACCTGACATGTCACTTGTTGGAAACTGGTCCTATCCGACCGCAATCAAATTTGGTGCCGGGCGCATCAAGGAACTGCCCGAAGCCTGTGCCGCAGCCGGGATGAAGAAACCCCTGCTGGTCACGGACAAGGGGTTGGCCGATCTGCCGATCACAGCGGCGACGCTGGATATCATGGAGGCGGCCGGTCTGGGCCGCGGTGTATTCAGTGATGTGGACCCAAACCCAAATGAGAAAAACCTCGACGCGGGCGTTGCGGCATACAAGGCCGGTGGGCACGATGGTGTGATTGCCTTTGGCGGCGGCTCGGGGCTGGATCTGGGCAAGATGGTCGCCTTCATGTGCGGCCAGACGCGCCCGGTATGGGACTTTGAAGATATCGGTGACTGGTGGACCCGCGCCGACGCGGATGCAATCGCACCGATCATTGCGGTTCCAACGACTGCGGGGACCGGGTCAGAGGTTGGTCGTGCCAGTGTCATCACCAATTCCGAGACCCACGCCAAGAAGATCATCTTCCACCCCAAGGTGCTGCCAACGGTGGTGATCTGCGATCCGGAACTGACGGTTGGGATGCCCAAATTCATCACCGCAGGCACCGGTCTGGACGCCTTCGCGCATTGCGTCGAAGCCTATTCGAGCCCGCATTATCACCCGATGAGCCAGGGCATCGCACTGGAAGGCATGCGTTTGGTGAAAGACTATCTGCCGCGCGCCTACGCAGATGGCAGCGACATTGAGGCCCGCGCCCAGATGATGAGCGCGGCGGCCATGGGCGCGACCGCGTTCCAGAAGGGACTGGGTGCGATCCACGCCATGAGCCACCCGGTTGGCGCGCACTTTAACACTCATCACGGCACCACAAACGCGGTCTGTATGCCTGCCGTGCTGGACTTTAACGCCCCCGCCATCGCCGACCGGTTCCAGAACGCTGCCGCCTATCTGGGCATCAACGGAGGGTTCGATGGCTTCCGCGCCTTTGTGCAGGAATTCAACGACAGCCTTGGTATCCCGCGAAAGCTGGCAGACCTCGGCGTGACCGAAACCTCAATCCCAACCCTCGTCGAAGGCGCAATCATCGACCCTTCATGCGGCGGGAACCCGATTGAGTTGACCAAAGAAAACCTGACACAGCTGTTCAAAGCAGCACTGTAAAAAAACAAGCGCCCGGCAAGGAACCTGCCGGGCGCTTTAAGAACTGTTCTACCGGTGCCGGATCAATGCCCGGTCAGTACCAGAGTGTTGACCGGCATCAGGATCAGGCGCAAACGCAAACCTGCCGCATGGACCACGCCAATTGTGTCAACCACATGCAGGAAAGCAGCTTGCCAAAAGCCCAAATCCTCGTGTTCCAGACGGTCATGGTTGTCGGTGTAGACATTGGCCAGACAGTTGCTGCCTGGAGGAATGTCATCGGCCATACCTTTATACAGCGGCTCCATAAAGACCAGAATTGATCCGGGATTAGTATTGTTCTGTACATCCCGCAATTCATCTGATGGACGGATCTGGCCGGACGGTATGACATCCTGCACCTCGACCACCACAGTGGGGATAACGGTGAAAGGCTTGGTCATGCAGCCCAACTCACCGATCATACCTGGCTTGATCACCTGAGCAGACAGTTGGTTGAAAGCCGCCTGAAAACGGTCATGTCCGGTATGCGATGGAACGAGGATGCCAGCAGGACGCAACAAGGGGCTCACGTAATCACCGACTTGCAGGCTAAACTGCTCGACCCGTCCGGTAACACCGGCGACAATCAGTGTTTTGTCCAACTCGGTCTGCGCGGCGTCCAGCTGTGCTATGGCACTGGCCAGTTGCGCGGGGATCAGCTCCTCGATCTGCTGTTCAACTGCCGCACGTCTGGATTCGGCCGCAACAACCTGCGCCTCACGCTCGGCAACAAGGTTTTCCAACCGCTCAATCTCGGTCAGTCGGACAGCGCTTGAACCTTGGTCGCGCAGGGTCGTATTTCTTTCAAGATCGTCCAAGGACTGCGCCAAAGCCGCCTTGGCACCGGCAATACCTGCATCAGCCTCGGCCAGATCAGTTTCAGCCACTTTCAGCGAGGCCTGAACCTGTGCGATCTGTGCATTTGCCGCCTGAACCTGTGCTGTCTGGCTGAAATCTTCGATCCTGAAAACCGGCTGGCCAGCAGTTACCAGTTCATTGTTCTTAACGAAAATTTCCGAAACACGGCCACCTAGCTGCGGCAGGATCGTCACGGTTCGAAAATAGGACGCTGCGGTTTTGCTGGCTGGGTGAAAATAAAACAGCGTGGTGATTACCGTCAGCGCCAGAATGGCACAGGTCGTAAGACCCCAGCGCAATTCGTACCACATGGTGAAAAGGGTGATCTCGTGACCGATACGTTTGCCCTGAACAAACCGGCGGAACAGATAATCGGGCAGCACCGTGATCAGGGCGCAAAGCAGGGTCTCAATCATGTGTTTTGTTCCTGAACGTCGGTGGATTCTGAAACGCCAGGGGTTGGCGCAGGTGCCTCGGGCACCGGTTCCGGAGCAATCGCACGTCCAAGAGAACGAATGGCATCGGCGATGTTTTTAAGCGGGGTTGCAAAATCCGGAAACTGGAACCCTGCGACCAGTACGGCGGCAATCCAGAATATCCCGTTATGTGTAAATAGTGCCAGCAGTGCCAGAATACCCACCAACTGAAATTGCGGATGGTTGTTCTCGTGCGCCATTTTTTCCGGAACGGAATGAAGCGTCAGGTACCCAACACCGATCAGCACCACGAGAATGACAAAGAAGACGACCATAGCCGAAAAAAGGTAATCGCTTCCGTCAGCTGCGACGACGTATCGGGGAATGTGCCCAGTGGCCATTGGATGAAGATCTGCTGCGGTCACCTTGCCCTCCTGTTCGTTTTGATACTTCTTTGACCGGGTTGAAGCCCAAATTCAAGGCTGCATATATTTTGGAGAATCTTCGAAATGCCAAATGCTTGACCCAAAAAGCTAAATGAAACCCAGAAAACTTGTGGCGAACCTGCTGCGGAAGGAACACAAATAATGATCGATTTCCTCGTCATCGGGGGCGGAATTGCCGGGTTGAGCGCCGGAGCGCGCTTGTCGCAATATGGAACCGTGATGGTTTTAGAGGCCGAAGACGCCTTGGGGTATCACGCGTCGGGTCGCTCGGCAGCCCTGTTTGAAGAAAGCTATGGTCCGCCGTCCGTGGTGGCGCTGAACAGGGCTGGAGCGGAATTCCTGCGCACGCAGGACGGTGGGTACCTGACCCCGCGCGGATTGATGCTGATCGGTTCATTTGACCAGAGCGAAGTTTTCGAAGCCGACCGCACAGACCTGAACATGGAAAGAATTTCGATGGATCAGGCGATTTCGAGCGTTCCGATCCTGAACCCGGCCAAGGTGGGTTTCGCGGCAATCAGTGAAGCCGCATTTGACATCGATACTGACCGTCTGTTGCAGGATTTCGCGCGGACCATTCGCAAGAACGGTGGAACCGTTGCAACAAAAAGCAAAGTAACCGGCATTCGAAAAGAGCGGCATTGGCTGGTCGAGGCCGGGCAGATCTTCGAAGCCGGCAACCTGGTGAATGCGGCCGGTGCATGGGTGGACGAAATCGCCATGCTTGCCGGGGTACCACCTATCGGCATCTCTCCTCGCCGCCGATCAATGGCGCGGCTGCCCGCCCCCGGAGGCCATGATGTATCCGGATGGCCCATGATGCTGGGCACAGGCGAAACATGGTACGCCAAACCGGACGCGGGCAAGCTGCTTGTTTCGCCTGCCGAAGCCGACCCCGTACCACCTCAGGACGCCTATGCCGACGACATGGTGCTGGCCGAAGGTCTGGCGCGCTACGAAGAATTGATGACCGAGGCAGTAACACGGGTCGAAACGAACTGGGCCGGATTGCGCAGTTTCGCACCGGACGGAACCTTGGTGCTTGGGCCCGACCCGATTGACCCGTCGTTTATCTGGTCTGCGGGTCAAGGCGGGTATGGTTTCCAAACAGCACCAGCGGCTTCGCAGTTGTTGTGTGATCTGGTGGTTGGAAACACGCCGGTGCTGGATCCTGACAGTGTCAAGTCGCTGACCCCAAACAGGTTGAACAGATGATCAAACGCTATCTACCTCCCTCTGCGAGTGTCGCCAACGTGGGGGAGGATGGTAAACTTGTTGCCCCGGCTGCAACGCGGAACTCCGATGCGCTTTGTGCGGTGCTACAAGACTGGGCACCGCGCCGCGGGCACGCACTGGAGATTGCAAGCGGAACCGGTCAGCATGTCTGTGCGTTTGCTGATTTGCTGCCCGATCTGACGTGGCATCCCACCGAACCTGACCCTGAACGCCGCAATAGCATCGACGCCTATGCCTGCGCCTTACCCAACGTGGCAAGCGCCGAACATCTGGACGCAACGAATTCGGGCTGGCATGCGCGCTTCCCATCGCAGGACCTGATCGTCTTGATCAACCTGATACATTTGATCAGTTGGCAGGATACCAGAACCATTTTCGCCGAAATCGCTCAGTCCCTGACTGAAAACGGGAGGTTCGTTTTGTACGGCCCATTCAAACGCTCGGGCCAATTGACAAGCGACGGGGACAAAAGGTTTCACGAGGCTCTGATCGGACAAGATCCCGACATTGGCTACAAGAACGACAAAGATATGCTTGGCCTGTTCCAGCAGGTAGGGTTGCGCGTGCTGAAAACCATCGACATGCCCGCAAATAACCTTGCATTTGTTTCCGAGCGCCCTGCCAACTGATCGAGATCAAGGTCAACTTACCACTGCCCGCACATATTCCCGTTATCTTATATGAAAAAGGCACTCAAAATGGCTTGGCAAGAAAAGCTCTCGGCAACTCGTACAAGTTTGCGCAATCTCAACGGGGCCATTCCCGACACGTCGCGCGCATTCGGCGCACTCGGGAAGGCTGTGAAGGAAGGCGGAACGCTCGACTATAAAACAAAGGAATTTATAGCGTTGGGCATGTCGGTGTCGCTCCGCTGCGAGCCCTGCATTACCCTGCACACCGACGCGTTGGTCAAAGCAGGCGCAACACGCGAAGAGGTGTCCGACGTTTTGGGTATGGCCATTCAGATGGGTGGTGGACCAGCCATGATGTATGCTGCCAAGGCGTTGGAATGTTTCGACGAACTATCCGCGTAACCAACAGAAAAGGCCCCGGAAATTCCGGGGCCTTAGATTGATCAGCCGTCCTTGCGGATGGTTTCGTTTTTCGGATCATAGGGGCTGTCGCATGTCACGACAGCATCCCACAGCTTGTCCTGCATCTTGACCTTCAGCTTGGTGCCTTCGACTGCCAGATCAGGCTTCACATAGCCCATCCCGATCGACTTCTCGAACGCGACAGAATAGCCGCCCGAGGTCAGACGGCCTACACGCTCGCCTTCTGGCGTGTACAGCGCCTCGCGGCCCCACGGGTCAGCATCGGCTGGACCGTCGATCAACAAGGTGCAGCACTTGGCGCGCACACCGGTCTCCTCCAGCTTGGCCTTGCCGTGGAAGTCCTTGGACAGGTCGACAAAGCGCGGCAGGTCGGCTTCCAACGGGGTCGCATCGCGGCCCAGTTCGGTGCCAAAGGCGCGGTAAGATTTCTCCTGACGCAGCCAGTTCTGGGCACGGGCACCAACCAGCTTCATGCCGTGCTTCTCACCGGCCTTTTCCAGCAAATCGAACAGGTAGTTCTGCATCTCGATTGGATGGTGCAGTTCCCAGCCCAGCTCACCGGTATAGGCCACGCGGATCGCGTTGACCGGGCACATGCCCAGTTCGATCTGACGGGCCGACAGCCAAGGGAAGCGTTTGTTGGACAGCGCGGTTTCCGGGTCGGCGTCCTTGATGACCTCTTTCAGAACGTCACGCGACTTGGGTCCGGCGATCGCGAAGACGCCCCACTGGGTGGTCACGTCCTGGATCTCGATGTAGCCGAACTCCTCCATCTTGTCCTCGGCCGCTTTACGCAGGTAGTCGGCGTCGTACTCGGTCCATGCGCCGGCAGAGACGATGTAGTAGTTGTTCTCGCCATTGCGGACGATGGTGTATTCGGTACGGGTGGTCCCGTGCGAGGTCAGCGCGTAGGTCAGGTTGATACGACCGACCTTAGGCAGCTTGTTGCAGGTGAACCAGTCCAGGAACTGAGTGGCACCGGGGCCTTTGACAACATGCTTGGTGAAAGCCGATGCGTCGATCAGGCCAACGCCTTCGCGGATCGCCTTGGCCTCTTCGACGGCATATTGCCACCAGCCGCCACGACGGAACGAGCGTGCTTCCTTGTCGAAATTCTCGGGCGCGTCCAGCGGGCCGTAATAGTTCGGGCGTTCCCAGCCATTGACCCAGCCGAATTGAGCACCGCGAGCCTTCTGGCGATCATAGGCCGGAACGGTGCGCAGCGGACGGCAGGCTTCACGCTCTTCATCCGGGTGGTGCAGGATGTAGACATGCTCGTAGCATTCTTCATTCTTGCGTGCCGCGAACTCGGTGGTCATCCAGTTGCTGCTGTAACGCTTAGGGTCCAGCGATGCCATGTCGATCTCGGCTTCGCCATCGACCATCATCTGTGCCAGATAATAGCCGGTGCCACCCGCAGCGGTGATGCCAAAGCTGAAACCCTCGGCCAGCCACATGTTGCGCAAACCCGGAGCCGGACCAACCAGCGGGTTGCCATCCGGTGTATAGCAGATCGGGCCGTTGAAATCATCCTTCAGGCCGGATTCGGCACAGGACGGCACGCGCTCGGCCATTGCCATGTACTGCTCGGCGATCCGGTCCAGATCCAGTGGGAACAGGTCGGCGCGGAAGCTGTCCGGAACGCCGAATTCGAACTGCGCAGGGGCGCCGTGTTCGTAGATACCAAGAATCCAGCCACCGCGTTCTTCACGCGCATAGGATTCGTTGTCGGCGTCGCGGACAACGGGGTGCTCGGGGTTGCCTGCTTCGCGCCATTTGACCAACTCGGGGTCTTTATCCATGACGATAAAGGTATGTTCCACCGGGATAGCAGGCATTTTGATGCCCAGCATCTTGGCGGTGCGCTGCGCGTGGTTGCCCGACGCGGTCACAACATGTTCGGCGGTGATTACGACCTGCTCGTCGGAAGGCACCAGGTTGCCGCCCTTTTCGACCATCTTGGTGCAGGTCACTTCCCAGTGCGTGCCGTTCCAGTGGAACGCGTCAGCCTGCATCTTGCGCACGATTTCGACGCCACGTTGACGGGCCCCCTTGGCCATTGCCTGAGTCACATCGGCAGGGTTAATATAACCGTCCTCGGTGTGATAGATCGCGCCCTTCAGATCCGATGTCTCGATCAGCGGCCAGCGTTCCTTGATCTGGTCCGGGGTCAGCCACTCGTATTTCACATCACAGGTTTCGGCGGTCGAGGCATAGAGCATGTATTCGTCCATACGCTCTTGCGTCTGTGCCATGCGCAGGTTGCCCACAACCGCGAAGCCCGCATTCAGGCCGGTTTCTTCCTCAAGCGTCTTGTAGAAATCCACGGAATACTTGTGGATATGGGTCGTCGCATAAGACATGTTGAACAGCGGCAACAGGCCCGCGGCGTGCCAGGTGGACCCGGACGTAAGTTCGTCCCGTTCGATCAACATCACATCGTCCCAGCCTGCTTTGGCCAGGTGATAGGCAATCGAGGTCCCGACGGCGCCGCCGCCTACGACCAATGCTTTGACTTGGGTTTTCATAACCGGGCGTCTCCCCTTGAAATCAGTTGACACCATATGGCGTACTTAAGGGGGATAGCGCGACATTCATCCGACCAGTGATATGAAAAAAACGACCCGAATATCGAAAGCGGGTCGCAATTCATTCGTCCGGCCGCTGCCCTCAACCACTGGAACGGCAGCGTTTGCTTGTTCCGACCGAGACGCAGACCAATTTGCCGCTTTCGTCCGAGGGACTTTTCACCGCCGGTTCCTGTGATGGCGAAGGCTGCGCCTCTGCCGTGAACCAGCCGTCAGAAAGACCGACACGCGAGGATACCGAGGCAAGATATTCTTTCATGCCAAAGCCATTTTCCGATGCTTTGGCTTGCTGAACATAGTCCAGCCCTGCAACGGCCAACCCGCAGATGGCTACAAACCCCGCCAGATATTTTACGCTCATGTCGACCATCCTCTGTCATCAACCCTTTGAAACCATGACATGTGGACGTTTTGAGGGCGCAAATACGGACCAGGGGGTGAATATGGCTACGTGTCATCCGACAAGATCTTGCCGGGATTCATGATGTTGTCTGGGTCCAGCGCGGCCTTGATCGCAGCCATGTATCGCGTGGCGGCGCCCAGTTCCCTGATCAGATACGGTCTCTTTCCCTGCCCGATGCCATGTTCACCGGTACATGTGCCTTCCATGGATATCGCCATGTCGTTCAGCCAGCCGACAAACGCCTCGGCCTTGGTAACTTCTTCCACGTTTTCCATGTCGATCAGCAGCAGCGTATGAAAATTGCCGTCCCCCACATGGCCCACGATGGGGGCCAACAAGCCGAGGCCGGCAGCCTTCTTCTGCGTCTCGGTCACACACTCGGCCAGGCGCGAGATCGGTACGCAGACATCGGTTGAAATACCCCGCGCACCGGGGCGCAATTGCAGACACGCCCAATACATATCGTGCCGCGCCTGCCAAAGTTTGTTCCGTTCTTCGGTGGTCGAAGTTGCTGCAAAATCCGTGCCACCAAATTCCTCGGCGATCTGACCAAAGGTTTCAGCCTGCTCTACCGCACTGCTTTCCGAGCCGTGAAATTCCAGCAACAACAACGGTGTATCCGGCAGACTCAGCCCGGAATAGGCGTTGGCGGCCTGAACCGACAACTCGTCCAGCAACTCGATCCGGGCAACCGGGATGCCGTACTGAATTGTCATCATCACCGCACGGCACGCGGCGTCGACGGTCGGAAAGGAACACCGGGCCGAACTGATCGCTTCGGGGATACCCTGCAACCGCAATGTCAGCTCGGTGATGATTCCCAACGTGCCTTCGGCCCCGATCAGAAGACGGGCCAGATCATAGCCGGCTGAAGATTTCTTGGCCCGGTGCCCGGTACGAATGATCTGACCGTCTGGCATTACGGCTTCAAGGCTGAGAACGTTGTCTTTCATCGTCCCATAGCGCACTGCATTGGTGCCCGACGCGCGGGTAGCAGCCATCCCACCCAGCGACGCATTCGCCCCGGGATCAATCGGAAAGAACAGGCCCAGATCGCGCAAGTGTTTATTCAACGCTTCGCGCGAGACACCGGGCTGCACGACACAATCCAGATCCTCGGCATGAACTGCAAGCACACTGTCCATCTGTGTCAGATCGACCGAGATTCCCCCCGCCGGCGCATTTACATGCCCTTCCAGCGATGTTCCTGTTCCGAACGGGATCACTGGCACCCGGTGCGCCGCACAAGTTTTGACGATGTCCGAAACCTCTTGCGTCGAATGCGGGAAAACCACGGCATCGGGGCTTTGGTTTTCGATCCAGGTCGTGGTGTGCCCGTGTTGTTCACGGACAGCGGCACCCGTTTGCAACCTGTCGCCAAAGCGCTGCTTGAGAATGCCTATTACGGTTTCAATACCAGCTTCATTCCTTGGTAATGCGGTTGCCTGTACCATTGTCATCCTCCCCAGCCCCAAAAACGTTTTGGGCCTTTCAGCCTATGACTAAAAGGCCCGTTAAAAGCAGGCAATCCCCACAAATACCGAGGGCCTATTCGCCCAGCGCAATCCCTTCGCGGCGCGGGTCGGCACCACCGCTCAGCCTGTCACCGATTTCGATGGCGTGCAGCCCCGAAGTCAGGTCGCGTGCGTTGACTTCGAAACCCAGCTGAGCAAGCGCGTCTGTAAAACCTTCTGCCGAAGTCGCAGCCTCGACATCATATGTTCCGAACCGGTTGACCAGATGAGGTAGGGAAACCGCTTGCTGCACATCCATTCCCCAATCGGCCCAGGCGATGATGGACTTGGCGACATAGCCGATAATCCGGCTGCCGCCCGGAGACCCGATAGCCAGAACCGGCTCACCATCCTGCAACACGATAGTCGGGCTCATGGATGAGCGCGGACGCTTGCCGGGCTCCAGCCGGTTGGCAATCGGCACACCGTCGCTGTGTGTCTTGAACGAGAAATCCGTAAGCTCGTTGTTCAGCAGGAACCCGTTTGTCATCAGGCGCGACCCAAAACCATTCTCGATCGTCGTCGTCATCGACAACACATTGCCATAGCTGTCCACGATCGAGATATGCGAGGTTGACGGCAGTTCCAGCGACACGTCGTCCGCCCAAATCAAAGCATGGTCAAATTCCGGTTTACCCGGTGCGACCTCGGACAAGGCCACTTCGCTTTCCAGCAAAGCCGCCCGCTGGGACAAGTAACCCGGATCAACCAGCCCCTTGGTGGGCATGGGTATGAAATCGCTATCTGCCATGTACCGCCCACGATCCGCAAAGGCGAGGCGCGAAGCATCGCCGATCAGGCGCCATGCCTCGGCACTTTCGGCGCCCATTGCTGCAAGATCATAGCTGTTCAACATCCCCAGAATCTGCCCGACGGTCAGGGCACCCGACGACGGCGGGCCCATGCCGCAAACCTCGTAGGCGCGGTAATCGGCACAGACCGGTTTACGTTCGATCACCTGGTAGAGCGCCAGATCCACCCCCGCAAGAACGCCGGGATTTCCGGGGGCGTTTCGGACTGTTCGCACAATATCCGCAGCGACCTCACCTCCGTAAAACCCCGCAGCGCCATCGCTGGCCAGCACGCGCAATGTTTCGGCATAATCCGGGTTCATCAAGCGCTGTCCCTGCTGCAACGGCTGACCATCAGGCAGGAAATATGCGGCTGTTTCCGGAAACCGCGACAAGCGTTCGGAATCGTCTGCAACAAGGCTGGCAAGTCGCGGGGACACCAGAAACCCTTCATCCGCCAATCGGATGCCATCGGCAAACAACCCGGGCCAGGACGCGCGCCCCCATCTTCGATGCGCCTCTTCCAGCAGTGCAGGCGTACCCGGTGTACCCACCGACAATCCGCCCACCACCGCATCGAAGAATTTCAGCGGTTCGCCGTTTTCGTCCTGAAAGAGCGTCGGGGTTGCGGCAAGCGGTGCTGTTTCGCGGCCGTCCAGCGTCGTCATTTGCCCGCTGGCCGCGTCGTACCAAACCAGAAACGCACCCCCGCCCAGACCAGAGGATTGCGGCTCGACCAGCCCCAGCACGACCTGCACAGCCACCATCGCATCCGCGGCAGACCCGCCCGCGCGCAGCACTTTGGCCCCGGCCTCCACCGCCAGCGGATTGGCCGCAGCTATCATCCAGTTTTCGGATGTGACCGGAACTCCCTCAAGCTTGGCTTCGAGGGCTGCAATAACCTCATCGGTCATCGCCTGAACCTGCCCCTCTGTCGCGCCCTCAGGGGCGACGGCGTCGGCTGTTTCCTGCGCGAACCCCGGTGTCGAAATAGTAAGTGCGGTAGTAAGCAGCAGTGCTGAAACATGTCTCATCTGTTCTAACCCTCCAATACAATCTTTATTTTCAATCCTGTAAGGATTTTGCCCCCTCTGCAACGATCAGGCATGGTAGCGTGTTATCACAGCGAAGTTTCGCCATATCCGCTATGGTTCGGTTTCTTCGGCGCGACGATCCTGATCATAGCGGGTCATTCCGGTGAATTCGGGCAGCCACGCCTCGCGCCGTGTGGTCCAGCATTCATATGTCGGTGTGAATTGGTCAGGCGCGTCAAGGCTCCCCAAATACACTTCGACTTCGGCACCGCTTCGGGCAAATACCGGAGATCCGCAATCCGGGCAAAAGTACCGGTCAGAATAACCTTTCACATTGCCGGTGATCTTAACCGCATCCGCCGGGAAAATGGCTGCCGCATAAAACAACGCGCCATGGTGTTTGCGGCAGTCCAGACAATGGCAAATCCCGACGCGAAGAGGACGGCCCGAAGCCTTGATGCGCAGATTTCCACAGCGGCATCCCCCTTCAAACAAATCCATCCATGATCCTTTCCGACGCGTCAGAGCATCGCAGGCACAACCTGATCCGGTGGGCGGTGGCCATCTTCGAAGGTTTTGATGTTGATGATGACCTTTTCACCCATCTCAACCCGCCCCTCCAGCGTGGCCGACCCCATATGCGGCAGTAGAACCACGTTGGGCAATTGCCGCAAGCGCGGGTTCACACTGGTTCCCTGTTCGTAGACATCCAGCCCCGCGCCCGCAATTTCCCCCGTACGGATCATCCGGGTCAAAGCGTTCTCGTCAATAACCTCACCCCGCGAAGTATTCACGATCACTGCCGAGGGTTTCATTAGCTTCAGGCGGCGCGCGTTCATCAGGTGGAAGGTCGACGGCGTCGATGGACAGTTGATCGATATCACATCCATACGCGCCACCATCTGATCCAGGCTTTCCCAATAGGTCGCCTCCAGTTCTTGCTCAATCTCTGGGCGCAATCGGCGGCGGTTGTGATAATGGATCTGCATACCAAACGCCTTGGCGCGGCGGGCCACGGCCTGTCCGATCCGGCCCATACCCAGAATTCCCAGTCGCCGCCCGCCAATGCGACCACCCAGAAACGCGGTGGGTGCCCACCCGGTCCAGTCGCCTTGCTGCATGACGCTCAACCCTTCGGGAATGCGCCGTGTCACAGCGAGAATCAGGGCCATGGTCATATCTGCCGTGTCGTCGGTCAGCACGCCGGGCGTGTTGGACACCAATATGCCGCGCTGCCGCGCCGTCGCCACATCGATATTGTCGACACCAGCCCCGTAATTGGCGATCAGCCGCAGCTTTTCACCCGCCTGACCCAATAGCCCGCCATCAATGGTATCGGTCACCGTGGGCACCAGCACATCGGCATCCTGCACCGCTGCTACTAATTCCTCACGCGTCATTGGGGTGTCGTCGTCGCGCAGGCGCACGTCAAACAATTCGCTTAACCGGGTTTCTACTGCCTCAGGCAACCGTCGCGTAACAACAACACTTAAACGTTCTCTTGGCACCTCGGCTCTCCCACTGCTTTGCAAACGGACGCGCGCCATGGCATCGTGGCGCAGGATAAGGCGGGGCACAAGAACCCCAATGGCATTGAGTCGACCTTTTTTCAAAACCGGATCAACAGGCATAAGAGCGGGCAGTCAGTGAGTGGCATTCTACCTGTAAAACGCCAATCTCTGGCGGCAGTTTCCGTATTTCTGGTCATGTTCGGTGTCTGTGCCGCACATGCCGAGGTCAAACGCGGTTCGGTCACCAACCTACCCCTGCCCCGCTATGTTTCGATGAAGGCAGCCGAAGGCAACGTGCGACGCGGACCATCCCTAACCCACCGAATCGACTGGGTATTCAAACGGCGCGGCATGCCGCTGCAGGTCACCGCCGAATACGGAAACTGGCGCAAGGTTCAGGACCGCGACGGCGCGGGTGGCTGGGTTCACTATGCCTTGTTGTCTGGCGTTCGAACGGTGCTGATCGAATCCGAGATGCTGCCTGTTTATGCCCGCCCCGATCCAGCCTCGCCCGTGAACGCTCATTTCGAGACCGGAGTAGTGGCGCGCCTTGGAACCTGTTCGCAGGACTGGTGCCGGATCACCGCTGGCGGATACCGTGGCTGGACATTGAAATCGAACCTTTGGGGCGTCGATCCTTCCGAAATTCGGGAATAGGCGAAAGACGAATTCCGGTATCCGCGGTTGCGCATCGCCCTGAAAAAGCGCGACAAGGTGTTTGAGTTACCGGCCCAATCGCCGCTTAACTCGACCTAAATGGAGGACGCTATGCGCGCAGTCACTTATTCAGCCTTCGGAGACGCTGTCGATGTCTTGCGTATACAGGATATTCCCCTGATCCAGCCTGAACCAGGTGAAGTCACGGTCGAGTTGTCCTATTCCGGCGTAAACCCCTCGGATATCAAGGCCCGTGCGGGAACCCGGCCGGGTGTCACGGAACCCCCGTTTCCGCTGATCGTTCCGCACAGCGACGGGGCTGGAGTCATCACAGCGGTTGGTGATGGAGTACCCGCGGCGCGGATTGGCCGGCGCGTGTGGATTTGGAACGGGCAATGGCAGCGCGCATTTGGTACAGCTGCCAGCCACATCACCCTGCCCGAATCTCAGGCTGTCGAACTGCCCGAGACAGTGTCACTTGAAACCGGGGCAATTCTTGGAATTCCGGGCCTAACCGCAAGCCATGCGGTGTTCTCGGGCGGCGCACCGGGCGGGCAAACCATATTGATCCATGGCGGGGCGGGCACCGTCGGGTATCTGGCTGTGCAGCTTGCCAAATGGGCCGGAGCCAAAGTGATCGCAACGGCCAGCGCCCGCAACTTTGACCGGGTCAAGGCAGCTGGTGCGGATGTCGTGCTCGACTACACCGGTGAACACCTTTCGGATCAGATCCTCGATGCAAATGATGGGCATGCAATCGGTCGAATCGTCGATGTCGAATTTGGACAGAACCTTGCCACCAACATTGCCGTCATCGCCGAAAACGGCCGTATCAACGCATATGGATCTGCCCGGAATATGACACCTGTCTTTCCCTTTGGACCCATGATGTTCAAGGCCGTGACGCTCGAAGCGGTTCTGATCTACCTGCTGCCCGCGGACTTGCGCGCCACCGCAATAAAGACATTACACAAGGCACTGACTGATGGCGCACTGATCTGCCCCGTTCACAAGGTCTTTACGTTGGAAGAATGCGCTGCGGCCCATGCGCTGGTACAAGAAGGCAACCGTACCGGAGCGGTGTTGATCGATACCAAATGAGGGGCCTTCAAAAAAAATTTACGGCGCTCGCTTTTTTTGCAAAACGCTCTTGAACCCTGCCATCAACAATCGTAGATAGCCGCTCACCGTTGGGGTGTAGCCAAGTGGTAAGGCAGCGGTTTTTGGTACCGTGTATCGTAGGTTCGAATCCTACCACCCCAGCCATGATTTTCCTATATATCACACACCGACGTCCTCGGGGCGGATTGTAGCGCCTTCTCAGCGGCTTGTCTGACGTCAGCACCATGTTGAGACGCGCAGGTTCATGCCCTTGGGAGAAAATGGGAAAGACCCCCGAGTTTTTTCTTGCCGCAGAGTAAGTGTTAAGGTACCCGCGTTTTACCGGTCCCGATGTGGCTAAGAGGGAATCCGAGGTGCCTTTTGGTGCCAACCGGAACTGCCCCCGCAACTGTAGGCGGCGAGCGCTGTCCATTCCGTCACTGGGCCATTTCGGTCTGGGAAGACAGGACAGACAAAGACCCGTCAGTCAGGAGACCTGCCGGTATGAAACCGAAACACACCGGGCGGGGTTGTCCGGGGAGGTTGCCGAAGAAACGCGCCGGGCGGGCTATGTACCACTCTGCGCTCACAGCAGGCAGAAAAGCGTCTGTTGCTTCGGTAAATGCCCATTCACCCGTTCTCTGGTCATTGACACATGGAGATCGATTGTCATGTTTCTACGCACTGGCCTGATTGGCCTTTCCTTGCTGGCTACCAGCGCTGCCGCCGAAGGAAACTTTCCCTTAACCATCGAAAACTGCGGTCACTCGGTCACGTTTGACGCGCCAGTGACGTCGTCAGTCACGGTCGGCCAAGCCGCGACCGAGGTGCTTTATGCTCTGGGTCTGGGCGAGCAGGTTCTTGGAACCTCGGTCTGGTTCAACGAGGTGCTGCCTGAATATGCCGAGGTGAATGCCAAGGTAGAGCGTCTGGCAGACAATGATCCCAGCTTTGAAAGCGTTGTTGCCAAGCGGCCGGGACTGGTCGCAGCGCAATATGAATGGCATGTCGGACCCGAGGGCATCGTCGCCACGCGTGAGCAATTTCACGAACTGGGTATTCCAACTTACGTGATGCCTGCGGATTGCGTCGGCAAAGACAATACGGTCGGCGGTGATGGCACCCGCCTGCAAGCGTTCTCGACCGATACGCTGTATCAGGGTATCGAAGAACTGGCGGCAGCCTTTGATGTGTCCGAACGCGGCACGGACCTGGTTGCCGAGTACAAGGCCCGTGAAGCCGCAGCCGTCGCCAAGGCGCAAGCCGTGAAGCTGGACGATGTGTCCGCCGTATTCTGGTTTTCCTCTCCTGAAATGGAAAGCGATCCGTTTGTGGCCGGGCAGAAGGGCGCACCGGGATACATGATGAGCACATTGGGCATCCGCAACGTCGTCGAGACGGATGAAGAATGGCCAACAGTGGGCTGGGAAACCATTGCCAAGGCCAATCCGACGGTGATCGTGATTGCCAAGATGGACCGCCGTCGCTTTGCTGCGGACGACTACCTGAAAAAGCTGGAGTTCCTGCGCGCTGATCCGGTGACCAGCCAGATGGATGCGGTCAAGAATGACCGGATTGTCGTTATGGATGCGCAGGCCATGGACGCCACCATCCGCGCAATCCCGGCACTGGAGGATCTGGCCGAGAAGCTGGATACCATCGGAAACAACTTGTGAACGAGGTCGCCGCAATCTTTCGGCAGGGTTTCAAGGCCGCGTGCCTAACTGTGCCACTGTTGATTGCGGCGGTCCTTGCGGGCGCGATGATCGGGGAAACCTCGTTGTCGCCCGATTTGGTTCTCTCCGTTCTGGTCAACAAGCTGGCCGGAGCGGACCTGCCCGTCGACCCAATTGATCAGGGTATTATCTGGAGCTACCGGATTCCTCGCGCTCTGGTCGCTGCGTCCTGCGGTGCCGGTCTGGCTGTCGCAGGGGTCGTGTTGCAGGCATTGCTGCGAAACCCGTTGGCTGACCCTTATATTTTGGGCATTTCTGCCGGGGCCTCGACGGGTGCCGTGGCTGTTACCATCGCTGGTTTGGGCGGGGGAGCTTTGTCGCTGTCTTTTGGCGCGTTCAATGGCGCGCTTTTGGCTTTCGGTTTTGTCGCGTTGCTGGCCCGAGCCTCCGGCGCAGGCGGCGGGCGGGCTGCGACGGCGCAAATCGTTTTGGCGGGAATTGCCGGGTCTCAGTTGTTCAATGCGCTAACGGCCTTCATCATCGCCAAATCCGCCAATGCCGATCAGGCGCGCGGGATCATGTTCTGGCTGATGGGAAACCTCAGTGGCGTGCGCTGGCCGGATGTATATCTGGCCATTCCGGTGGCCCTTGCCGGCTGGCTTATTTGCCGCTTTCACGCCAGAGCTTTGGACGCATTTATTTTCGGCACTGATTCAGCGGCCTCGCTGGGCATACCGGTGCGGCGGGTGCAGGCAACCCTGATCTTCGCCACCGCGCTGACAACAGCGGTCATGGTTTCGATCGTCGGGTCCATCGGCTTTGTCGGGCTGGTCATCCCTCATGCTGCCCGGTTCCTTGTAGGACCGGGGCATCGCAGGCTTATCCCAACGGCCGCCTTGATCGGAGCGGTCTTCCTGATCGGCGCCGATATAGTGTCGCGCATCATCATCCCGGGTCAGGTTCTGCCGATTGGGGTGGTTACCGCCCTGATCGGTGCGCCTGCCTTTGCCGTAATTCTGGTGCGCGGCCAGAGGAACGCCCAATGAAGATCGAGGCGCAAAACCTGACATTTTCGGTTCGCGGCAAGACTTTGCTGTCAGACGTATCGTTTGTCGTGGAGCCCGGCGAAACACTGGCTTTGGTCGGACCCAACGGTTCGGGCAAATCAACTCTGATGCGCCTGTTGGCGGGTTTGGCACGTCCGGTTTCGGGAAAAGTCGTCATAGCGGGCCATCCCGTTTCGCATTTGTCGCGCAGACAGATTGCCCAACGGATTGCCATTGTTGAACAACAGGCTGATACAGCCGAACGCGTAACTGCACGGTCCGTGGTCGAGCTGGGCCGCACGCCCTGGCTGTCGGCCTTACGGCCCTGGCGCGCCGAAGATACCAGACAAGTCGACAAAGCTCTGCAAACTGTGGAAATGGCCGATATGGCACACAGAGAATGGGCAACATTGTCTGGAGGAGAGCGCCAGCGGTTGCACATCGCGCGTGCATTGGCGCAGCAACCGGGCCTTTTGCTTTTGGACGAACCGACCAACCATCTGGACATACATCACCAACTGTCGATCCTGGACTGTGTTCGAATTCTAAAAGTGACAACGGTGATGGCACTGCACGATTTGAATCAGGCAATGGCCTGTGATCGCGTGGCTGTTTTATCAAAAGGACAGCTGGTTTCTCTTGGCCCGCCTGAACAAGCCTTGTCTTTGCAAACCGTTTCAGAAGTTTTCGGTGTCAAAGCACAGTGGGGGTATAGTGCCGGCGGGACGGAACGGTTTCTGTCCTATCATCTGGACTGACGGATCCCGATCGCTTCTGGTCGCACAGGATATCAGCGTCGTCAGCGCGCCATACCAGATAAGTACAATCTACGGCCTCGAAGGCGTATTCCGACGGCGAGCAAGCTTGATCTGGGTTTCCTCACAAACTGCAAAATTGCTCGTCGAATGCTGTCTTGATTCTAACAGAAATAGGATTCGTTCGTTTTCTTGCCTTCCAAGATGATCGGCAGGCGCGTCGTCCGAGCGTCGGTCGACCAAACCCTTGTGGTGTGTTCACTACTTGTTTTGAACCGTGAATCAGATTCCTTTCGGAAACCACTGGGACCTGACCCAAATCTCGAAACGCCATCAGCTTGAACAGATCGCGGCGACCGCACGTCGATATTGCAGATTACCCCCAATCAAAGCCTCAACTTGAGCCTTAAATTAACGGTAGATTAACGAAACAGGGCACAACAAACCTGTCGATGACAAGTTCTTGATATACTTATGCCAATATCGAGATTTATTGGTGGGTAATCCTGCCGATCTGTTGACTAGTCCAGTTTTAACGAGGGGGTATCTCGGCGGGATCAGGGGGTGCCAGGTCGGACCTGTTCAAGGTCAGCGGATCGCGGCACCCCCGTCGGCAGGTAGAAGCAGCAATCTATCCGATTTCAGTTGATCTTGTTGCGCTGCGCGTGCGGTGTGATGCCAAAACTGGACCGGTATACCCGAGAGAAATGTCCCGGATTTTCAAAACCACAGGCCACGGCGACCTCGGTGACCGACGCTTCGGTTTGCAAAAGCAGCTTCCGGGCCCGTTCCAGCCGCATTTCCATAAAGTACCGTTTGGGCGAAGTGTTGAGGTACTTGCCAAACAACCGTTCAAGTTGACGGGTTGAGATACCCAAATTGTCTGCAATGAAGGATGGTGAAACTGGGGTTTCCAGACTGTCCTGCATAATATCTATCGCCTTTGCCAGATGGGCATTGCGCATTCCATTGCGCGACTGCAGCGAAACGCGCTGCTTAGCGGTCGCATTACGCACAGTGTTATAGACCATTTGATCCGCAACATCGGTGGCCAGCTCTTCGCCATGGTCGCGTTCAATAAGATGCAGCATCAGGTCTGCGGTCGCGGTCCCACCTGATGCGGTAATGTGTTTTTCGTCGGCGACAAAGACGCTGCGCACCAGATTGATATCCGGAAAGGCTTCCATGAACGCGTCGTGGTATTCCCAATGGATCGCCGCCTGCATACCGTTGAGGAACCCGGCCTCGGCCAGCAGCCACGCGCCGGAACACAATGCCCCGATCCGCGTTCCACGCGCTCGTTCGCGCCGCAGTGTGGCCAGAAGGGAACGGGTCACGTGGTCACGCATGTGAATGCCCGACAAAACAAAGAGCTGATCGCACTTGGACAGTTCCTCAAGTCCGGAATGCACAAGGGTGACGGACCCATTGGAAGACACGGCCTGCTCGCCCTGTTCGGATACAAATGACCAACGATACAGCTCTTCGCCACTCACAAGGTTGGCGATTCTCAGCGGCTCGACCGCACAGGAAAAGGCGAGGTGCGAAAACTCCTCGACCAGGATGAAGGCGAAGTGCTGCGTCTGAGGCATGAGCAGAACCATTTCCAAACTGGGCCGACGCCCGAACGTGAGTCTATTTAGCAGACATCCATGCTGCACGAGATTTTTTTGTATACAAGTTGTATTTTTTAGAAATACAAAACTGTGACCTCCGCGATTCGAACGCAGCTGCCACAGGACATAGTGAGGCCAAAGGATGAAAGACGAAGCCACGTCGCGCAAAAATGCGCTAAGAGAACACCTGAAGATGTCCATCCTGACTCTGCGCCTTCGTCCAGGTGACGATCTGGATGAGGCGCATCTGTCCGATGAATTCGGCCTGTCGCGCACACCTCTGCGCGAAGTGTTTCGTCAACTGGCTGGCGAAGGCTATCTGGATCTGCGAAAAAACCGCAGTGCCCGTGTTTCGGAAATGTCCTACACCACGCTGCGCGATTTCTTCCTTGCCGCACCGATGATCTACGGGGCTATCCTGCGTCTGGCGGCAGAGAACGCGACTAACGCGCAAATCGCTGACCTGAAAGCGGCTCAGCACGCGTTCAAAGCTGCCCTTCATTCAGGGTCGGCCGAGGATTGCGCACTTGCCAACAACCGTTTTCATGACGTGACCGGAGAGATGTCCGGCAATGTCTACCTGCTTCCGTCATTCAACCGGCTGCTGATCGATCACGCACGGATTGGTATGACGTTTTATCGGCCGCAGACAGTTGAAATGTCCGAAAACCTGTCGCTGGCCAGCCAACAGCATGACGCGATCATCGCAGCCATCGAGGCACGCGATGAAGCTGAGGCGGCGAAACTGGCCGAGGATCACTGGAACCTGTCCCGGGATCAGATCGGGATGTTCGTGATGCCTGACGCACTGGATGTCCCAATGGGTATCCCACCACTTTCGAAACCCGCATGAGGACGGAATGAACCCGATTTTCAAGTTCGAAGGAATTTATACTCCTGTGGTCACCCCCTATCACGACGATGGCAGCGTGAACTGGGACGCCCTGTCCGACGTGATCGAATACCTGATCGAAAATGGTGTGCACGGCCTGATTTCCGGCGGATCCACGGGTGAGAATTATGCCCAGACCGTGCCGGAGCGGCTGGAACTGGCCAAATTCACGCATAAGCACCTGAAAGGGCGGTTGCCCTTGGTCGTTGGCACGGGCGCGATGCTGACTTCGGACTCGATTGCGCTGGCCGCTGGCGCGCGCGATATCGGCGCGGACGCCATCCTGTTGGCCAGCCCGCCCTATTCGGTGCCGACGGATCGCGAAAACGCGCTGAATGCACTGGCCATCGACAAGGCCGCCGACCTGCCGGTGATGCTGTACAACTATCCGCACCGTACCGGCACAATGATGGGGGAAGAGTTCCTTGACCGCGTTGGCCGTAGCCGCAATTTCTGCGGCATCAAGGAAAGCTCGGGCGATATCAACCGGGTCCATTTGCTGGCGCGGGATTATCCGCATATCCAGCTGGGCTGCGGCATGGACGATCAGGCACTTGAGTTTTTCGCCTGGGGCGCACCATTCTGGGTGTGTGGCGGTTCGAACTTCCTGCCAGCGGAACATGTGGCGCTGTATCAGGCCTGCGTGATCGAAGGCAACTTTGTCAAGGGGCGTCGGATCATGTCAGCGATGATGCCGCTGATGCGGGTGCTGGAACAGGGCGGCAAGTTTATCCAGACCATCAAGCATGGCGTCACCATGAACGGTATCGACGCGGGTATCATGCGGCCTCCGCTGAAGGGCCTGAACAAAGATGACAAGCGCGCGCTAGAACAGGTGACGCGCGTGCTGAGAAAGACAATCGCCGACATCGTGGCTGAGGGGTGACAAACATGGATCTGCTGACACAGGACGAGTACAAATCCATCGCCGCAGGTCTGAGCCTGCCGACAGGCGCCTTTATCGACGGCGCGTTTCGTCCGGCGGTTTCGGGCCAGACCTTTGCGACAGAGAACCCTGCAACCGGTGAAAAGCTGGCCGATATCGCATCCTGTGGCGCGGAGGATGTGGACTTTGCCGTCAAGAAAGCTCGTGAGGCGTTCGACGATGGCCGCTGGTCCAAACTGCACCCCGCCGAGCGCAAGGATGTGCTGATCCGGCTGGCCAAACTGATGGCTCGCAGCGCCCGTGAACTGGCGGTAATGGAGAGTATCGACAGCGGCAAGACCATCTACGACTGCGAAACTGTTGATGTGCCCGAGACAATCCACTGCCTGAAGTGGCACGCCGAGGCGATTGACAAGATTTACGATCAGGTTTCACCCGCCAGCGACGATCACATCGCCATGGTGGTGCGCGAGCCAATCGGCGTTGTAGGGTTGGTTCTGCCGTGGAACTTTCCGCTGCTGATGTTGGCATGGAAGATCGGGCCAGCGCTGGCGGCAGGCTGTTCTGTTGTTGTAAAACCGGCGATGGAAACCACTTTGACGACCCTGCGCCTTGCCGAATTGGCGATGCAGGCCGGCTTGCCACGCGGAGTATTGAACATTGTTCCCGGTGGCGGGGCCGAGGTGGGCGAACCCATTGGGCGGCATATGGATATCGACATGGTATCCTTCACAGGCTCGACCGTGACCGGCAAACGTTTTCTGACCTATTCGGCGGAAAGCAACGCCAAAGAGGTGGTGTTGGAGATGGGGGGCAAGAACCCTGCTATCGTCATGGAGGATGCCGAAAACCTCGACCGGGTGGCGGCGCATATCGTCAATGGCGCATTCTGGAACATGGGTGAGAACTGCTCGGCCTCGTCACGCCTGATCGTGCATAAGAAAGTGAAGGCTGAGCTGCTGGAGCGCATCGCGCATCACGCCAAACAATGGAACATCGGCGACCCGCTCGACCCCGAAACCCGCATGGGCGCACTGGTGAGCGAAGACCACTACACCAAGGTTTGTGGCTATCTGGATCAGGCCGAGAACGTGGTGATCGGTGGCAAAGCGGACAACGGGTTTGTCGAGGCCACCGTGGTCGAAGTGCCCGGCAATGACGCTACTTTGGCGCGCGAGGAAATCTTTGGCCCTGTCTTGTCGGTAATTGAAGTCTCGGGCTTTGATGAAGCGATCCAGATCGCGAACGACACCGACTATGGCTTGTGCGCCTCAATCTTCACGGCCAATGTCAAACGTGCCATTCGTGGTGCGCGGATGATCCGCGCAGGCACCGTGACAGTGAACAGCTTCGGCGAAGGTGACATCACGACACCTTTCGGTGGCTACAAGCAATCGGGATTTGGCGGCCGTGATAACTCGATCCATGCTCATGACCAGTACACACAGTTGAAAACCATCTGGATCGATCTGGCCGATGACGCGGATGAGGCCATCGGTTGAGCCGACATGACGCCAAAAGGCTACCCCGGCAGACAGGCCCGTCGGGATGGAATACGATTCTGCCCCCCCAAACACCTCTGGCGGTGCTGGAACGGGACCTGACCGCGGATATCACAATAGTTGGTGGCGGGTTTGCCGGGCTCAGCGCGGCGCGGCGGCTGCATCAATTGGATCCTTCTCTGAAAATCGTTCTGCTGGAAGCCGGTCGTTTCGCGGAGAGCTCGGCAGGCCGGAATTCTGGGTTCATGATCGACCTGCCCCATGACTTGGCCTCGGACAACTACGCAGGCAAGGGATCGGACGCAGATCGCGCCATCATTGCGCTGAACCGCAAGGCCATTGCCTTTGCGACCGAAGTGGCCTCCGATTGCGGGCTGCCACAGGAAATGTTCGACCCCTGCGGCAAATACAATGCGGCCGCCACCAAAGCGGGCGACGCGTATAACCGCGCCTTTGCCGCGCATCTGACCAAACTGGACGAGCCGCATAAGCTTTTAGATCAGCAGCAGATGCAAGAGGTCACGGGCAGCCCGCACTATACCTCGGGGCTTTATGCGCCGGGGACAGTGATGATTCAGCCGGCGGCATATGTGCGAGCGCTGTCCGCCCGTCTGGCCGGGCAGATCGAAGTGTTCGAGCATTCACCCGTTACCGGTTTGGAACAACAAGGCGCAGGCTGGGTGGTCAGCACCAACAAGGCCAAGGTGAGCACCGGGCGGATAATTCTGGCCAATAACGGCCACCTGGAGAGCTTTGGGTTCTACCAGCGGCAATTGATGCACATTTGCCTTTACGCCTCGCTCACAGCCCCGCTGAACGAGGCGCAGATCAAGACACTGGGCGGGAAGTCGCGCTGGTCGGTGACGCCAGCGAACCCGATGGGGACGTCAGTACGGCGCATTTCCGGCAGCTATGGGGATCGCATCCTGATCCGCACCTGCTCCAGCTTTCATCCAACAATCGAGACCAGTCCAATGCGACTGCGCAATGCAGGCTGGGTGCATGACAGAAAGTTCAGGGAACGCTTCCCGCATCTGCCGGATGTGCAGATGGAACATCGCTGGGCCGGGATGCTTTGCCTCAGCCGCAATGGATCAGCCGCGTTCGGTGAGCTTGAGGACGGTGTCTACTCTGCCTGTTGCCAGAACGGTCTGGGCATCGCACGGGGAACACTGCAAGGCATGGGCATCGCTGAACTGGTGCTGGACCGTCGGTCTGTCATCGCCGATCATTTTCTGGCGCAGCCGGACTTGCCGAGTTTGCCGCCCGAGCCATTCGCCTCGCTTGCCGCCAACAGTTATCTGATCTGGAAAGAGTGGCGATCCGGCAAAGAATGAACTTGTCCGTCAAGAAGTCTGGTTCAACTCATCCGCGGCCGGAATTTCCCTCTCGCGGCGGGCGATATAGTCCAGAAGGGCGTCGTTCTTGGCCTCATCCAGCTTGGGTTCCTGATACTCAGCCAAAAGCTTCCTCGCGTAGATCAGGGCGCGTTCGGTGATTTCAACTTCGCCTTCCGCCACCCATTGTTCGATCGAGTTGTTGTCAAACAGTTCGGGCATGAAAAAAGCCGTCTGAAAATTCTCCTGGGTGTGCGGATGCCCCAAATAGTGCCCGCCGGGACCCACATCCGGAATTGCGGCCAAGGCTTCGTCAAAATCATGCCATTTAGGCCCCTCCGCCATCCGATAGGCCATCGCGCATTGTTCCGCGTCCACAACAAACTTGGCGACCGAACAATGCATCCCCGCCTCGTTCCAGCCTGCCGAATGCCAGATGTAGTGGGCCCCTGCATGCAGAACAGCGCCCAGAGTTGTCGCGGATTCGTACCCGGCCTGCGCGTCAAACGTCTTGGCCCCGCCCAGCGTGTTCGAGGTGCGCCATGGCACATCGTAAAAGCGCGCCATCTGACCAATCATGAAATTCATCAGACTGATTTCAGGCGTCCCTGCCATCGGCGCACCGGATTTCATCGAAACGGTTGACAGATAGTGCCCCCAAATCGCCGGACAGCCCTTGCGGATCACCTGCGTATAAGCCAGCGCCGAAAGCGCCTCAGCGGTCAGCTGTGCCACGGTTGCGGGTACCGATGCGGGCGTATTGGCACCGCCCAGAACGAAGGGCGAGCACAAAACCGGCTGATTCCGGCGGCAGAAGGCGCGCATTGCACCCAGCATGGTTTCATCCCAGACCAGCGGGCTGTTGCCATTGCAGTTGCCCGTTGTAACCGGGTGGTCATCAATGAACCCTTGGCCGAAAAGGATATCGCACATGTCCATCACGTCTTCGGCATTCCGGGGCGAGGTGGTCATGCCCATGAACGTTTTGTCCGAGTATTTCATCGACGAATAAGTGATGCGCAGGTGCCGCTGGCTGATCGGGTGATCGTAAGGTTCGACGATATGATGGGCCGAACTGTGCAGTGCAGGCATCATGTGCGACAGTTTATGAAACATCGCCAGATCGTCCAGCGTCGGGTTCCGGCGCACGTCGTCAAGATCACGCAGAAACGGCGCGCCGGTCATCGGCACGAAGATCGAGTGCTTGCCGCCGAGAGCGAGGTTCTTTTGCGGATCGCGTGCGTGATAGGTGAATTGCGCCGGAATGGTCGCGATCAGCTCACGCACCATGTTGCGGTCCAGAAAGACCAGCTCTCCGTCAACCTTCGCGCCCGTTTTCTTCCAGTCTTCCACTGCGGTCGGGTCGCGAAACTGGACACCAACGTTCTCCAGAATATTCATGGCGGCCTTGTCGATAAGCTCAACCTGGCTTCCGTTCATAACTTCGCAATGCGGGATGCCGCGGGTCAAACCCGGCAGCATGTCGAAGTTCGGCGCGGTGCGAAGAGCGCGGCGCGCGGAACGCCCACCGGCACGTGCAAGAGTACGGGTCGACAAGGGGCAATCCTCCTGTTTTGAATCAGACTGACGGAAATACGCCGCGTTCACCTCTCCGATTGCGATATGTGTTTGCAGGAAGCGACACCGCCCTGATGACGGTTTTTCGCCGCGCCTGTTCACGTAAGGTCGTTCAGTCATTTTATCTTGTGTGACCTACTTCACTGCCAATCACGTGCAGACATCTGCAACAGATATCCATAAAGTTGTTTCAGGAGGGGCGCTTCAATGCACCACGCGACAGAGATGCTGATCATCGGTGCCGGGTTCTCAGGGCTGACGATGGCGCTTGAGGCACGCAAACACGGCATCAAAGATATCGCCATTCTGGAAAAGGCCGAAGATATCGGTGGCACGTGGCGCGAGAACACCTATCCTGGCGTCGCCTGCGATGTGCCTTCACATCTGTATTCCATGGCGACCCACCCTAATCCGTACTGGAGTCGCGCCTATGCCGGTGGCGCAGAGATACAGGAATATCTGCAAAATGTCGCGCATCAGGAAGGATTGTATAATCTTTGCCATTTTGGGCAGGAGTTGAAATCGGCGAGATGGGATGGCACGCATTGGCAGGTTGAAACCACGGATGGCCAGATCTGGTCAGCCAAGTTTCTGGTCTCGGCCATTGGCGCGCTGCATCATCCCAGCATTCCGGATATTCCCGGCACCGACAGCTTTCCCGGCCCCTGTTTTCATTCGGCCAAATGGGATCACACCGTCGATCTGACCGGAAAGCATGTGGCAGTTGTCGGCACCGGGGCGTCAGCCGTTCAGTTCGTGCCAGAGATTGCCAAGATTGCGCGCCACGTCACCGTTTTTCAGCGCAGCGCGCCTTACGTTATGCCGCGCCCTGACGGCCCGATCGCGCCATGGGTGCGCAAACTTTATGCCTACCTTCCCCTGCTTCCCCGCATCCGGCGCAAACTGATTCTCATGTTCTTCGAGTTCCGTCACCGCGTGTTCAGGGGCGAGGAACGCGCGATGAACTTTGCCCTAAAAATGTGGCGCAAGTCACTGGAAGGCGCGATTGCGGACCCCAAAGATCGGCGCATTCTGACCCCGGACTATCGAATTGGGTGCAAACGCATTCTCAGTTCAAATGACTGGTATCCGGCCCTGGCCCGCGACAATGTCAGCGTCATTCCGTACGGCGTCGCCAGTATCGATGGAAACAGCATCCTGGCGACAGATGGCACCAGGACAGAGGCAGACGCGCTGATCTGGGGCACCGGGTTTCAGGTCACCAATGTCGTTGAAAGGTTGGATATCACCGGCACAGATGGGCTAACGCTGCGGTCGGCCTGGGCGAATGGGATGTGTGCACATCTGGGCACAGCGATAGCCGGTTTTCCCAACTTTTTCATCCTTCTGGGGCCTCATACCGGGTTGGGGCATAATTCGGTCGTGCTGATGATTGAAGCTCAGGTCGGGCATATCGGCCGGGTTCTAATCGAGATGCAACGCAAGGAACTGTCGGTGATCACTCCCGATGCGGTGAAACAGGCGGCCTTTACGCAGGAAATGCATGACCGCCACGCGGACAGTGTCTGGCAGACCGGAGGCTGCACATCCTGGTACATTGATGCGGATGGGCAAAACACGACGCTTTGGCCCGGAACAGTTGCCGAATTTCAAAAACGCATGTCACAATCGGGATTGGAGCAATACATCCCTATTAGGACCGGAGACAGCTAGATGACATTTATTCTTAGCGTGGTTACGGCCTTTGCCGTCTTTCTTCTGGCCATGGCCCTGTGGACCCGGCGTATAACCCGTCAGGGGCTAAAAACCGTGCCGCAGATGGGCCAGATCGTGCCCGTGCAGGGCGGCAGCATCCACTATGTGGAAATGGGCAATCCGGACGCGCAGACGGTTGTTCTGATTCATGGCCTGGCTGGGCAGTTACAGCATTTTACCTACGCGTTGGCGGATCAACTGGCCGAGGATTACCACGTCATCGCGTTGGATCGCCCCGGTTGTGGATATTCAACCCGGGATACGGCAGAACTCGCACAATTGCCGCAGCAGGCCGCGATGATTGCTGAATTTCTTGAAACCAAGGGCGTGGATCAGGTCGTGGTGGTGGGGCATTCACTGGGCGGTGCGGTGTCGCTGGCGCTGGCTTTGGACCACCCCGAGCGGGTATCCGGCCTCGCTCTGCTGGCGCCACTGACGCACAGGCTGCCTGAAACACCGGTGATCTTCAAACCGCTCGAGATCCGGACCAAATGGCTGCGCAGCCTGATTGCCAACACGATTGCGGTTCCCATGGCCTCAAAAACAGCACCGCACAGTCTGGGTGTGGCATTTGACCCTGAAACCCCTCCAAATGACTTTCTGGACCGTGCGGGTGGTGCGCTAGGGCTGCGCCCGTCGGCCTTTGTCACGGCCTCGCAGGACGTTATCGGGTTGGATGCCAGCTGCGATGTGCTGGTGGCCAGATACCCCGAGCTGTCGGTCCCCGGCGGGATATTGTATGGAAGTCAGGACGCGCTTCTGTCCCCTGCCCGTCACGGACCGCCGATGGCCAAATATGGTCTGAGCTATGAAGAGCTTGACGGTCTGGGTCATATGATCCTGATCACAGAACCGGAGATATGCGCCGCGTTTATCCGCAGGATGGTGGACGCCACGATATTCCGTCAGACGCCCTTGCAGGACCCGGTGACAGAGCCCGTGAAAGAATTCCCCGGTTAGGGCGATTTCCCTCTTGACCCTCCCCGGCCCCTCGCTTACATCGCCTCTCACTCACGGCGGAGTAGCTCAGTTGGTTAGAGCAGCGGAATCATAATCCGCGTGTCGGGGGTTCAAGTCCCTCCTCCGCTACCAAAATCCCCCGACCATCGAACAAAAACACCACTTTTGGTTTTCCCTTTGAATTCAGCGCTCATCGACCCGGCCGAAGATCGAGATATGGTGCCGCGCGTGTAATTTCGACAGCGTCCTGAACCCCGCTCGTATTCAAGTGGATGTTCAGCTGGCCAGTCCCACTGAACCGCGCGAAATAGGCGAACTCGATCATGTTCAGCGCACCCATATCCTGACACTGAATGACATAGTCTGCCTGAAACTCCGAGTGACTCTCTGCCGTTGTGGAGCCTGTGACTGCGTTCGCCTCACCTTTCTGCTGTGTGATGCCGTATGTCAAAACCACATGGGCGGTCACCGTAGAGCACCCAGCTTCGGGCGGGGTTACGAACAGGTCTAGCGGGTCGGAAAGTTCCGACATTGCTATGGCCACACGCGTGCGGTTGTCATCGTTTTCAACCGGGGATTCAAACCCGACGATGTCCATGCTTGGCACCCTCAGCGCCAAGGCGAACCCGGTGTCCGAAAACACGATATCGATCTGACCTGAACCATGGTGATGAGGCGTGGAAATCTGCGTTGCTTGCGCTGCAAGTGCCGCAGGAAACAGGAACAAGGCCAGAACCACGCGCTTCATGAACAACAAACCACCTAAAAAGAATCACTAGGATGATTTTAGCCCGAAACATGTACCGCACAATGTGATCAGCCGGATCAAGACCTCGTCAGATATGGGGAGGGTGACCACCGGGCCAGCAACTCCATTTCCCGATAAAAAAACTCAGATTGACAATGTTGACTTTTTAACTCAGTTATTTCAGCGAAAGCCGCCGCGGGAACAAACCCGCCTGATCTGACAGTTCTGACAAGAAAGTAATGACCTCAATGACCAAGTTGTTTGCAACAGCCAGCGCTTTGACATTTGCGACAGCCTCTTTTGCTTTTGCCGGGGATGTGCCTGCAAAAGCGGATATTCTGGAAACCTATGCCGATATTGCCGAAGCTAAGTATGACGACAGCCTGATTGCGGCAAATGCTTTGCGGGATGCAGTCGGTGCGCTGATTGCCGAACCCTCGGACGCGACCCTGACTGCGGCACGAGCAGCATGGGTTGCAGCGCGTGTGCCCTATCAACAGACCGAAGTTTATCGCTTTGGCAATGCAATCGTTGATGACTGGGAAGGCAAAGTAAACGGTTGGCCGCTGGATGAAGGTCTAATTGATTATGTCGACGCGGCCTATGGTGGTGCGACGGATGAGAACGAATTTGCGGTTCTGAATGTCATCGCCAACCCCAGCTTCGAACTGTCGGGCAAAACCATTGACGCCAGCACGATTACTCCGACCCTGCTGAGAGAAACCCTGCACGAAGCTGATGGTATCGAAGCCAACGTCGCAACCGGCTACCACGCTATCGAGTTCCTGCTGTGGGGTCAGGACATGAATGGCCACCGGGCAGGTGCAGGCAACCGTCCAGCCACTGATTATGCAAACGGCGATGCCTGCACCGGTGGCAATTGCGACCGTCGTGCCCAGTATCTGAGCGCCGCAACCGACCTGTTGGTCAGCGATCTGACCTGGATGACCGATCAATGGAAACAAGGCGGCGCGGCGCGCGCGGCGCTGATGGAAAATGAAACGGCGGGTGTCAGTGCGATCCTGACCGGTATGGGTTCACTGTCCTACGGTGAACAGGCGGGTGAGCGGATGCGTCTGGGCCTGATGCTGAACGACCCGGAAGAAGAGCATGATTGCTTTTCGGACAACACCCACAACAGCCATTACTACGATGGGCTGGGCGTTCAGAACGTCTATCTGGGCAGCTATACCCGCATCGATGGAACACCTGTATCGGGCGCATCACTGGCCGAATTGGTAAACGCAACAGACCCGGAACTGGACGCCGAGATGAAAGCGAAACTGGCCGTCACGATGCAAGCCCTTGGCAGGATCAAATCGACCGCGGAAGTAGGGTTTGCCTATGACCAAATGCTGGAACGCGGCAACGAAGGCGGTGAAACCCTGATCATGGCCGGCGTCATCGGCCTGATCGACCAGACCAAGACAATCGAGCGCATCGTGACCGCACTGGAACTGGACCAGATTGAATTTGAAGGATCAGACAGTCTGGATAACCCCGACGCGGTATTCCACTAAACAAGAACGCGCGCCGGGGGCTTGCCTGCCCCCGGTACACTCAACACGCTGACCCGCCAGCCCACTGAGCCACACAAACTCAAGCCAACATCCATGATTGTCTGCCACTGCACCAACATCTCGGACCACGACATCCGCGCCGCCATCGACTGGATGCGGACAGCCGACCCCCGAACCATCATCACCCCGGGCAAGGTTTACCGTGCTCTTGGAAAATCGGCGGATTGCGGCGGATGCATGCCTCTGTTTCTGGACACGATGCGGTCAAGCGATAATCTCGAAGTACCCATGCAACTCCGCGCTCTGCGCGCGGCAGTATCACAGGAGAGTGCAGATGAAGGGCGATCCAAAAGTCATCGAATATCTCAACAAATCTCTGCGGCATGAACTGACTGCTGTCAGCCAATACTGGCTGCACTACCGGTTGCAGGAAGACTGGGGACTTGGCCACATGGCCAAGAAAAGCCGCGAGGAAAGCATCGAAGAGATGGGCCACGCGGACATGCTAATCGAACGGATCATCTTTCTGGAAGGCCACCCCAACCTTCAGAAGCTAGACCCGCTTCGGATAGGTCAAACACCAAAGGAAACGCTGGAATGTGACCTTGCGGCCGAGATTGATGCACGGGCCTTGTACAAGGAAGCGCGCGAATACTGTCGGGATGCCGGCGACTATGTCTCGATGTCGCTGTTCGAGAAGTTGATGTCCGATGAAGAGGGTCATATCGACTTTCTCGAAACGCAGCTCGACCTCTATGAAAGGATCGGCGAAGCCAATTATGCGCAACTCAACGCATCGAAAATGGACGAAGGCGAATAGCTTTGTCGCCCTGTCGGTGGTCGCCTTTGCGGCCACCCCTTCCCTGTCAGCCGAACTGGTGGATCTGCATCTGAACGTCACCCCCCGCACTGACGATGAACGCGCCCGGATTGCCGTTGTCACGGCGCCGCCCCAGGATTTCAGCGCACCGCAGCAATTTGAAGAACTGCCCGCCGGGGCCGCGACAGTTCGAGTTCGTACGGACGCGGATGCGTTCTCGCAACCCTCAGACAACTTGAGCTTTGAACAGGAGCTGAATTTCAAGGTCGGAAACGGGCTGTTCAAGAAGGTTTGGGTTTCGTCGCCCTCATCGACGCTCGCCTCTGACGGGTTGGGGCCGCTCTATAACGCGCGGTCATGCCAGCGCTGCCATATCAAGGATGGGCGCGGGCACACGCCAAACGGGCCCGATGACAACGCGGTTTCGATGTTCCTGCGGGTCTCGATCCCCGGCACGTCGGAAGATGGCTATGCAGCGATCGAAGAATACATCGCCACTGTGCCCGAGCCTACCTATGGTGGGCAGATGCAGGATTTCGCACTGGCAGGTCATCCAGCGGAATACCGGCTGGACATCTCGTACGAAGAAATCCCGGTAGCGCTTTCTGACGGTGAAACCGCCTCACTGCGCCGCCCGACTTATCAGGCAGCCGGTCTGGGTTATGGTCCGCTGCACCCGGACGCGATGCTAAGCCCACGGATCGCGCCGCAGATGATCGGGCTTGGCCTGTTGGAAGCGATCCCGGTCGAAGACCTGCTCGCTAGGGCCGACCCCGACGATTTGGATGGGGACGGCATATCGGGTCGCCCGAATATCGTCTGGTCGGTCGAGTTTGACACCCCAATGATGGGCCGGTTCGGTCACAAGGCGGGGATGCCGACAGTTATGGAACAATCGGCTGCTGCTTTTGCCGGGGATATCGGCATATCGAACCCGCTCTACCCTGCTCCGCACGGGGACTGCACCAATGTGCAGGTGAACTGCATCAAAGCCCCGCACGGCGACGATGATGAGCGCGGCTTTGAGATCGATCATCAGGGTATGGACCTGGTCGCTTTCTACAGCCGCAATCTGGGCGTGCCGGGTCGCCGCGACGTGGACAACCCCAAGGTTTTGCGCGGCAAAGAGGTATTCCATGCGACCGGCTGCGCGTCATGCCACACACCGTCACATGTCACCCATCGGATGGAAGACCGGCCCGAGCACAGTTTTCAGTTGATCTGGCCCTACACCGACCTGTTGCTGCATGACCTGGGCGAAGGTCTGGCCGACAATCGCCCCGAGGCCCGAGCGACAGGCCGGGAATGGCGCACGCCGCCTTTGTGGGGCGTTGGCCTGACCGAACGCGTCTCGGGCCACACGGAGTTTCTGCATGACGGGCGGGCGCGCACCTTGCTAGAGGCGATCCTGTGGCATGGCGGTGAAGCACAGGCTGCCCGTGATGCCGTAGTCTCGATGCCCAAGGCAGACCGTGACGCCCTGATCAAATTTCTGGAGAGCCTGTGACCCATGCGTTTTCTTACCCTTGTTGCAGTGTTGTTGATGCCACTTGCCGCGCAGGCACAGGATCGCGCACCGGTCCTGATGGATGTGACTGAAACGCATATCCTGCCCCGGTTCGACACCCTTCCGGTAATGACCGGCGCGCTTGTCGGCACATCATTGGTTGTGTGCGACCCGACCTCACCGACGCTGCGCGCGGCCTACGATGCGGCTTTCGACAGCTGGATTTCAGCCAGCCACCTGAGGTTCGGTCCGACTGAGGTCGATGATCGCGCTTTCGCCATGGCTTTCTGGCCCGACACGAAAGGGTTCACATCCAAAACTCTGTCCCAGCACATCGAGGCTCAGGATGATGCCGTGCAAAGTCCGGACGCCTATGCCGAAACGTCAATCGCAGGGCGCGGGTTCTTTGCCCTCGAACGGATGTTGTTCGATCCCACCTTCGCGGAACAGGGCAATGCCGAATATCGCTGCGCGCTGATCAGGGCGATCACGGCGGACATAGATGCCAATGCCCGGGCGATAGCGCAGGACTGGCACAGCTATGCCCCTAGCCTTACCCTACCCGGAGAGAACAGCCGCTATCGGACGCAGGACGAAGCGATGCAGGAATTGTTCAAGGCCCTGTCTACCGGTCTTGAGTTCACGGCTGACACTCGGCTGGGTCGCCCCATGGGGACAATCGACCGCCCCCGTCCGAACCGGGCCGAAGCGTGGCGGTCCGGGCGGTCTTTACGCCATGTGGAACATTCACTGATATCCTTGCGGGATTTAGCCGCACGACTTTCTTTTGATCACGCCGAAATCGCGTCAGAACTGGATGCAGCGTTTGCACGTGCCATTCAGAACGCTCAATCCATTGACGATCCCTCGCTGGCCGGGGTTTCAGATCCCCAGGCCCGGTTCCGGATCGAGGCGCTTCAACAGTCGATCCACGATATCCGCACCATCGCCGTGACCGACCTGGGTCCGACATTGGGGATCAGCGCAGGATTCAACTCGCTGGACGGAGACTAACCCATGACGTCACGCCGCCATTTTCTTGCCGGTCTTGCCGCGACCACGATTTCCCCGGTTCGCGGGTGGGCCTCGGCCGGTTCGCCTGATTTTCTGGCCGCAGGGTTGTTTCCCGACGGGTCCTTTCGACTTGCCGGGTTGAGCACATTGGGGAAAATCGTGTTCTCCGTGCCTCTACCCGGACGCGGACATGCGGCCGCTGCCCACCCGCACAAAGCTCTGGCGGTTGCGTTTGCCAGGCGTCCGGGCACCTTTGCCATCGTCATCGATTGCGCAACCGGCGCGCAGATTGCGCAGCTAAATGCCCCTGAAAGCCGACACTTCTACGGCCACGGCACATTCTCGGCAGATGGCGCGTATTTTTATGCCACAGAGAACAACTACGAAGCCGGGACAGGTATTATCAGTGTCAGGGACGCAGAAAGCTTTTCGCGTCTGGGTGAGTTTTCATCGGGCGGAATAGGCCCGCATGACATGCGCCTGATGCCCGATGGGGAAACGCTGGTGATCGCCAATGGCGGGGTCGAAACCCACCCCGAAACCGGGCGCACAAAGCTGAACCTGCCGACGATGGCACCCAACCTGAGCTATCTCACCCTGTCGGGCAGGATCCAAGAGCAGGTATCGTTACCTGACGAACTTCACAAAAACTCGATCCGACATCTGGCCGTGCGACGTGACGGTCTGGTTGGTTTTGCCATGCAATGGCAGGGCAGCAAGTCTGAACACCCGCCCCTGTTGGGCCTGCATCGTCAGGGTGAAGCCCCGCGCCTGCTTGCCGCGCCGGATCACGAACAAAGCATGTTGCAGGGATACGCTGGCAGCATCGCATTTTCAGCCGACGCCGAGACGATCGCAATCACCTGTCCGCGCGGCAATGCGCTGCACCAGTTTGACACAACCAGTGGCACATTCATCGGCGCCTTCGCGCTTGAGGATGTCTGTGGGCTTGGGGCCGGTGCGAACGGGTTGGTCTTTACCACGGGAACAGGCGCCTTCGGGACATTGACGGGCGCGCGCCCAGCTGTTCGAACCCGCGCCGAATGCCAATGGGACAATCATCTGATCCCAATCCACCCGTCCGCGTAAAATTCGGAATCCCCAATCAGATAGTTTACACTTGGAAGAATCAAACTGCTGCCGTATTGGCGGGCGCGAAACTGGCACCCTACGTTAAGGACCGACTTGATTGAAACAGACGCCCGACGCACCGCATTCCATCTACGGAGTTGAGAAATGGGGCAAAGGCCTCATCGAGGTGACCGAACAGGGCGAGATCGGTCTGCGCAATCCCATGGCCCCCGAGACAGCGGCGATCAGCCTGCCCGGTATCCTCAGCGATCTGGACGACCGCGGCATCAAGGCACCGATGGTCCTGCGAGTCGCGTCTTATCTGGAACACGAAATCGCCCATCTGAACGAAAGTTTCCAAGATGCGATTACGCGCGTGGGCTATAATGGCAGCTATCGCGGCGTATTCCCGATCAAGGTAAACCAACAGGCCCAGGTTGTTGACCGGATCGTCGAGTTTGGGAAGAAATATAACTATGGGCTCGAGGCAGGCTCCAAACCCGAACTGGTGATTGCGCTGGCCCATCGTCTGGCCCCTGACGCGCTGATCGTGTGCAACGGCGTCAAAGATGCCGAGTTCATCCAATTGGCGATTCTAAGCCGCAAGATTGGGTTCAACACGGTCATCGTTCTGGAAAGCCCGAAAGAGGCCGACACGGTAATAGAAGTTTACAACGAACTGGGCATCGAGCCCCTGATCGGTGTTCGGGTGAAGCTGACCAACCAGATCAGCGGCAAATGGGAAGAAAGTTCGGGCGACCGCTCGGCCTTTGGGATGAACACCGATCAGCTTATCGCCACGGTAGACAAGCTGAAAGACGCAGGCTTGCTGCATTGCCTCAAGCTGCAGCATTCACATCTGGGCAGCCAGGTTCAGGATGTCAACGATGTGCGCCGTGCTGTGGGCGAAGCCTGTCGCTATTACACCGAGCTTACGCGCGAAGGCGTGCCATTGACTCACCTGGATCTGGGTGGCGGCATGGGGGTCGATTACACCGGCGAAAAGAAAGCCGCCGAAAACTCGATCAACTACACGGTCGAAGAATACTGCGCCAATGTCGTCGAAACCGTGGCCTACGCCATGGACGAGGCAGAGGTGGGCCATCCGACACTGGTCACGGAAAGTGGGCGCGCGGTGGTGGCGACGTCCTCGATGCTGGTCTTCAACGTGCTCGAAAGTACGCTTTACGATGCGCCCAATGGCCCCGAGGTTGATCCGGATGACCACCACTTGGTCTCGGACCTCGCCGCGGTGCACGGATACCTCTCCCGCGACCGTCTGCAGGAATGCTGGAACGACGCCACCTTCTATCGTAACGAGCTGCGCGCCCTGTTTCGTCGCGGCTATGTCGACCTGCGTCAGATGGCGCGGGCCGAACGGATATACCTGTCGCTGATGGCCCGGCTCAAGGCATTGGCCGCTTCAGAGGATCTGGAAACGGACCTGAATGACCAGCTTGAAAAGGTTGCTGATATCTATCACTGCAACTTCTCGCTGTTCCAGTCGTTGCCAGATGTCTGGGCCATCGACCAGCTGCACCCGATCGTGCCGTTGCAATATCTGAACCAGATCCCCGACCGTCGCGCCGTGCTGTCCGATATCACCTGCGACAGCGACGGCAAGATCGACCGGTTCATTCTGGCCGACGGTGTTTCCCCCAGCCTGCCGGTGCATTCCCTGCCCGAAGAGGACGAATACTTCATGGGTGTCTTCTTCGTCGGCGCCTATCAGGAGACCTTGGGCGATCTGCACAATCTCTTTGGTGACACCAACGTCGTCACCATAGACCTGCGTCGGGACGGTGGCTTTGACCTGCTGCACGAACAAGAGGGCGACACGATCAGCCAGGTTCTGTCATATGTCGAATTCGACCCGCAGGATTGCGTCGCCGCCTTCCGCAAAATGGTGGACGAGGCGATTTCGACCGGCAACCTGAAAGCCAAGGACCGCAAAACCCTGATGAGCGCTTACCGCGACTCGATCAATGGTTACACCTATTACGAATAACCCCTGAGAGGAGATCACCCCCATGGGAACTTTGAGTGGCAAAACACTGGTTGTCGGCGCAGGTGGCGTTTCCCACGCTGCCGTGCACAAGATGGCAATGAATTCAGATATCTTCACCGAAATCACGCTGGCCAGCCGCACGAAATCGAAATGCGACACTATCGCCAGGTCGGTGAAAGACCGTGTGGGCGTTGATATCGCGACCGCCGAGTTGGACGCCTACAAGGTCGAAGACACTGTAAAGCTGATCAAGGAAACTGGTGCTGAAATCCTCGTAAACCTCGCCCTGCCCTATCAGGATCTGGTGCTGATGGACGCATGCCTTGAGGCGGGCATTCATTACGTTGACACCGCGAACTATGAGCCCGAGGACGAGGCCAAGTTCGAATACCACTGGCAATGGGCCTATCAGGAACGGTTTAAGGCGGCCGGTTTGACAGCCATCCTTGGTTCGGGCTTCGATCCCGGGGTCACATCGGTCTTTGCCAAATGGTTGAAAAAGCACAAGCTGGACACCATCCGCCAGATCGACGTGCTTGATGCCAATGGCGGTTCGAACGATCAGGAATTTGCCACCAACTTCAACCCCGAAATCAACCTGCGCGAAGTACTGGCCGAAGTGCGCCACTGGGAAAACGGCGAATGGAAACATTCTCCCGCCATGACCCACAAGGTCGAGTTCGATTTCCCCGCCATCGGCCCCAAGAACATGTACCTGATGTATCACGAGGAACTGGAATCGCTCTCGACCCACTTCCCCGAGATCGAGCGTGCCCGTTTCTGGATGACATTCGGCGACGCCTATATCATGCATGCCAAGGTCTTGGAAAACGTAGGCATGACCCGCATCGACCCTGTGATGCATAACGGTAAGGAAATCATTCCGATCCAATTCCTGAAAACCCTTTTGCCTGATCCCGGTGATCTGGGCGCGGAAACCAAGGGCAAGGCCTGCATCGGCGATATCGCCACAGGTCAGGCCAAGGATGGCTCAGGCGAGAAGACTTATTACATCTACAATATCTGCGATCATCAGGAATGCTATGCGGAAGTCGGCAGCCAGGCCGTCAGCTACACCACCGGTGTCCCCGCCATGATCGGCGCGGCGCAGGTGCTGAAAGGCAACTGGACCGAGCCCGGCGTATGGAACATGGAACAGCTCGACCCGGACGACTTCATGGCCATGCTGAACGAACATGGCCTGCCATGGCAGGTCCATGAACTCGACGGCCCGGTCACCTTCTGATCCGCTTCAGCTTCATCTGGCCCTAAATATCCCGGGGGTCCGGGGGCAGCGCCCCCGGCCTCTCCACCAAACGGAGACGCCGGTTATGTCCGACATGATGACCACACAGGCCGGAGACGCCGGTGCCTTCCGCAATTTCAACCTCTCCCGTGTACCCAGCCCTTGCTTTGTGGTCGACGAAAAAGCGGTTGAACGGAACCTGAAAATCCTCGCTGATGTCGGAACCCGTTCCGGCGCGCATGTTCTCAGCGCGCTCAAGGCGTTTTCAATGTTCTCACTGGCCCCGTTGGTGCGCCGACACCTTGTGGGCACCTGCGCCTCGGGTATCTATGAGGCCCGGCTGGGCCGCGAGGAATATGGCGGAGAGGTCGCCACCTTCTGCGCCGGGTACAAAGACGCGGATTTCGACGAAATCCTGTCGTTGTCCGATCACGTCATATTCAACTCCCCTGCCCAAAAGGATCGGTTTCTCGCCAAAGCCCAAGCCGCCAAAGTGCACGTTGGCCTGCGCATTAATCCGGAACATTCCGAAGGCGAGGTTCCGAAATACGATCCCTGCGCCCCGTGCTCGCGCCTTGGCACACCGGTCATCCAACTGACCGCCGACACCCTGCGCGGTGTTGACGGGCTGCACATGCATACGCTTTGTGAACAAGGGTTTGCGCCTTTGCAGCGCACCTGGGACGCTGTCGAACCGAAGCTCAAACCGTACCTTGATCAGCTCAAGTGGCTGAACTTCGGCGGTGGCCACCACATCACCCGCGACGATTATGACCGCGACGGGCTGGTGGCCTTCCTCAAGGACATTCGCGAAACCTATGGCATTGATGTTTATCTCGAACCCGGCGAGGCTGTGGCGCTGGACGCAGGTGTTCTGATCGGTGAAATCCTCGACCTGCCGACCAACGGCATGAACCTCGCGATCACCGATATTTCGGCCACATGCCACATGCCCGACGTGATCGAGGCCCCCTATCGCCCTGCCCTGATGGATGAGGCCGAAACAGGCCATACCTATCGCCTTGGCGGCCCGTCCTGCCTGGCGGGTGACGTTATTGGCGACTACACCTGGGACAAGCCGCTGGAGATCGGGCAACGTTTTGCCTTCCTCGATCAGGCGCACTACTCGATGGTCAAGACGAACACTTTCAATGGCGTCCCCCTGCCCACAATCGCCCTGTGGAACAGCGAAACGGACGAGCTGAAGATCATCCGGCAGTTCGGATATGACGACTTCAAGGACAGACTCTCATGAGCATTTTTCTCGACAGCGAATTGACCACATCCGAACGCACCGAAGATGCCCGCTTTCGCGTGATCCCGGTGCCTTTGGAGCGCACGGTCTCTTACGGTTCCGGCACGGCCAAAGGCCCCGAAGCGATTATCGAGGCCAGCAATGAACTGGAACGCATCGCCGGTCACGCGGAGCCCTGTGTCGAAGGGATTTTCACCGAAGAACCGCTGAATTGTGACGGCCCGTTGCCCGAGGTGATGGAACGCCTTGCGCACCGCACCGAGGCTGCAATTCGGGCCGGAAAGGTGCCGGTCACTTTGGGCGGCGAGCATTCCCTCAGCTATGGTGCGGTGAAGGGTGTGGCCCGTGCGCTAAACCAACCCATCGGCATCGTCCAGATCGACGCCCATGCCGACCTGCGCAACGCCTATCAGGGCGAAAAACATTCCCACGCCTCAGTGATGCACCTGCTTGCCGAAGAAGGCGTTCGGCTGGCCCAGTTCGGTGTTCGCGCTTTTTCAACTGAAGAGGCCCAAAGCCGACTGAAAAACCACGTCTTTCACGTGGATGCCGAGGAACTGGTGACAGGTAACATCCATTCGGTTGACCTGCCTGCAGACTTCCCCGAGCTGGTCTATGTCAGCTTCGACGTTGATGGGTTGGATCCATCGCTGATGCCCGCCACCGGAACACCGGTGCCCGGAGGGTTGGGCTATTATCAGGCACTCCGGCTGGTCGAACACGCGCTCAAGGGGCGCAGATGCGTGGGCTTCGACGTGGTTGAGCTGGCCCCGGACGGCAATGCCGCCTGGGACTTCACCACAGCTCAGATTGTCTATCGCCTGATGGCCGCCTGTTAATCTTCGGCAGTTTCGTTCAGCTCCATATGGCCTTCGCCCTTGCTCAGGATGCGGCGCAGCATGGGTTCAAAAAACTCCAGCGGTTTCGTCGGATAGTCTGGGTCAAACGCCTTCTGATCATATTCATGGCAGAAATAGCGACAGTCTTCCCAATGGGGGCTGTCGCGATACTTGTCGCGCGCGTTGCGGTCGCCGCCAAGGTGGTGGTTGTAGTAGTAACCCTGAAACACGCAATGGTGTTTGAGTATCCAATAGGTTTTCTCGCTGACATAGGGCTTCATCATCGCCGCTGACAGCTCTCCATGGTTGTAGGGTGACAGAATATCGCCGGTATCGTGGATCAGAGCGGCGACCACCAACTCCTCATCCGCGCCATCCTCATAAGCCCGGGTCGCGGCCTGAAGGCTGTGCTGATACCGGTTGACCGGATAGGGTGTCCATTCCTCGTCCAACGACCGAATAGCGTCGAGGATGCGATCCGGCAGAGCCGCATTATACGCCTCTTCATAATCCATAACGGCGTCCCAGTCGGCCTTGGTGGCATTCTCAAAACTGGTCCAGGTCGGTTTGTGGCTTTTGTCCAGCATGGCTGATCCCTTGGCGTGTTTCCTGAAGTCGACAATATTACGAGTCGCAACTTCAAAAAAAATGAATTGATTTTATCACAATGATCAAAAAATACTCTCGGTATGCGAACCAAAGCTTTGGAAACCTTTCTATGTGTGGCTGAAACGGGTGGTTTTCATGCCGCTGCCCGTAAGCTGAATGTGACTCAAACGGCCGTCAGCGCGCGCATTCATCTGATCGAAGAAGAAACCGGCAGACCACTGTTTACCCGCGGCGCCGGTGGTACAGCGCTGACCGAATTTGGCAGACAATTCAAACCGTATGCAGAACAAATATTGTCCCTTTGGGCCTTCGCGTCGCGCGACTTACCGTTGCAGACGCAAAACCGCCCGGCACTTCGGTTGGGTGGTCAGCTCAGCATCTGGGACCCTTTGCTTGTGGATCTGGCTGTTCGGTTTGAACAGCGCTTTGACAAACTGCTGCTGACACTGAACTACGATCACGATCTGAACATGGTTGAAGCTGTGGCGACCCATGTGCTGGACGTGGCGATCACGCATGAAACGCCATCAGACCGACGCGTCACTTATCACGAACTGGAACCGGAGCTTCTAACCCTCGTCAGAACACCGCAAGCAGCAACGGCAGAAAACGATTTGGTCTTCGTCAATCTTGAACTTGGAGAGATCTACCAGGATCACGTTAGATCGGCTGCGCGACGTGCCTCAGGGCAGACCTTGTTTCTTGGCAATTGCATGATGGCGCTACGATATGTCCTGCAAAGAGGCGGATGCGGCTACTTCCCCGACTACGTCATTTCGCAACATCTGGCTTCGGGTGCGCTCGAACGGGTCGAAGACAGTGTAAGCCTGCTGTTGCCGATGTATTTGGTCGCCCGTGGTGATCGCGAAGAATTCGACGACATTCGTTGTTGTCTGGAAGAACTTCGAACCTGAAATCAAGCGGGTGTTGGGATGACCTCGGACCCGCGCGCACGTTTCCGCAAAAGCGGACGACCTGCGACAAGCAGAAAACAGCACGAGATCAACACACCCATAACGGCGGGAAGGTAAAGCAGCGCCCAAAGCTTCGGGTCATCGATCACAACCGGGGACACAAACCCGCGTACGCCTTCAAGCAGCACAAGAATGGTAAAGGCACCCAAAATCTGAGGCCACAATCCAAACCGTGAAAAGCTGCCCAGCATCAGGGTTGAATACCCCGCCAGCGACACGGCGATGCAAATGGCTATCCAAGAAAATCGCTGATGCAGTTCTTCGATCAACTTACCCTGGCTGAACCCCTCGGTTTCTGAAATCGTATCCCGGTTGAGGATCAGATCAGAGGTCGGAATGGCTTCGAGGCTGCGGTTCGTCAACGGGCTTGCGTTCGTCAGTTGCGAAATGTCGTATGATGCGTCCTGAAACAGGGTCGAGGACAGAACCCTGCCCGCTTTGTTCAGGCGCAGCGCCACCCCGTCGACCATCACCAGATGAACTCCCGCGTCGTTATTGACCAGATAAGCGGTCACGCTGGAATAGCTGACTGCGTTTTCCGGGTCGCGCCGATCGGACACGAACACCTCGTGCAACGTACCGTCTAAATCGATGCCACCGATGTAAACCGTAACATCTTCGGCGGGGTGCAGAAATTCGCCTTCATTCAACAACTGCGCTGTCACATCTCCTGCTACTTCGGCTTGCCGGTATTCCAGTTGTTGGACCGATGCAGGGCGCAGGAACACACTGATGGCAGCCATCATCAGACCGGTGATCACACCGAACAAAACAACGGCCCGCGCTAGTCGCCACGGGCTTGACCCGGTTGCCAGCATCACTGTCATCTCGCTTTCGCGACTCAATCTGTTGGTCACATAGACGGCAGCCGCAAATACCGCCATCGGCATAACCGTACGAACAAGCGTTGGCAGGGTAAGCGCGGTGAATTCAAGAAACACCATAGCGGACTGGCCACCGCTGATGACTTTGTCAAACAGGCTGACAGAACGGGTGATCCAGAAGACACCCACCAGGACGAGGGTGAAGAAGCCGAATAAAACCAGCAATTGCCGCAGAAAATATCCATCAAAACGCGACATATATCCTCATCCGGCTGATTGCGTCGTGGCCGGACAATAAGTCAATCGCCCACCCAAGGAAACCTCGATTACCGCCTCAGAACCGGCATCGGCGGCAACCTAGTTATTCGGACATAGGAAGGGCGCGCTCAACCACAAGCGCGCCCCGGCCACAGGAGGGAAAAACAAAACAGCGTCATGTACCGAACGTGAGCGCCAACTCGTAACAGTTGTAAGTAAAGCGGGATTCTAGTGATTGGTCTGTGATTTAGTTCACCTTTGAACCGGTCACATGAACACTCTTATGGACAAGAACCCCAGCAAAAAGTTAACGACACGTTAACGCCTTGTTTCCAGCCCATTCACTGTACTACCAACATAGTGATACCTGTCGGTTTTGGTGAATGTCCGTGACAGGACGATTGCAAATAACAGTATCAGTTGGCACAAGGAGTCCGATGGCAATGCATAAACCTTCGACATCAGAAGCCGCTGCACTGAATGCGCAATTACTGAAAAAGACCGACTCGGATTACGATGTCGCTATGTGGGCCGCGTGTGCATTGATGGCGCTCCACTCAGACAAACCAGCGGTGTTTCAAGAATACCAGAATATGTGGGCTGAAAAACTGGATGCGGTACGCCCGCACGAAAAAACAGGTGCCAACAAAGGATAACAACAGGTCACGATGGCCTCGCGCCATTGTAGCAGTGTTGTCGAAGCCAATGCTGCGACTAGTATTGATCCAAGCGCGAAATAGCTGAAGACAGGTATAGCGAACTCAAAGGCTGAAACCCGTTCATCGTTGGAAATCACAACTTAGTATTCGGACAATTTCAATGGCAGGGGCAGCAGGGTTCGAACCCGCGACCTACGGTTTTGGAGACCGTCGCTCTACCAACTGAGCTATACCCCTGTAGTGAGCCCCAGATATGCCAGCCGCGCGGCGGACTCAAGAGGCTTTTTCAAATTCCGATCCACGAAATGTCCGGACAAACAAGTTGCGCAAAATGCGTGGTGCGCTAAGACAAGGACCGGTTAGCAGAAGGAACCCGGCGTGAACCTCCGTAAGAAGATTGCAGACAGCGAAGCTGTGCTAAACTGGGTGGCGCGTCGGATTGCAAATTATATTCGGCTGGTACACCGCAACACACGTTGGCAGCGCATCGGCTATGAAGAACTGGACCAGTTGGCCGAACAGGGTGAGCCGGTCATCGTTGTTCTCTGGCATCAACGGCTGGTGCAGTCGCCTTATTTTTTCCCGCTGGACAAGGGGCGCATCTGTTCGATTACATCTTCTGCGCGGGCTGGCAGCATGGTGGGTCGCGTGCAAAAGTTGTTTGGAATGGACACCATTGCCATGGCCAGCAAGGCACGTCATGTCGCCCTGTCGCGACAGGTATTAGGCAAAATGAAACAGGGGATATCCATTGGCATAGCGGCGGACGGCCCCCGTGGGCCAGAGCGGGTTTTGTCGACGGTTCCTCTGGTTTGGGCGCGAACATCGGGTAAACGTGTTTTTGGTATTACCTTTTCGGCGAAACATGGGCGCGAAGCAGGAACATGGGATCATCTTTTGATGCCCCGGCCATGGGGTAACGAGGGGGTATTTCTGTGCCGGGAATGGACAGAAACAGTTCCTCGGAAAGCCAGCGAAGACGAAATAGAAACGCTGCGTTTGAGTCTCGAACAACACATGAACGATATCACGGCCGAAGCAGACCGAATGGTCGGGCGCGAGCCTTGGTCGCCTGACGCTTAACCGCCCCTCAGCCTTTGCATCAAATAGACTTCACTGCCTTCGGGAATCGGTTCGGTCAGTCCGGTCGCGATCACGCGCCCGTCGACAGCGATAGACACGCCAGCGTCGATGGGTGCTTGAAGCTGCGGATGCGCACGCACGAGCGCACGCAGCAACTCTCCGGTGGTTTTGGCCTCGACCTCAACCACCTGCTGGCCCCCGGTCAGTGACCGGAGGCCGGACCAGAGGTGAACCTCAACCATTGCCCTTGAGAGCGGCCAGAATGCGTGGCGGCGACATCGGCAGCCGCTTCATTCGCACGCCAGCCGCGTTGGACACAGCGTTGGCAATGGCGGCCAGTGGCGGCACGATACCCGTTTCGCCCACACCGCGAACGCCAAACGGGTGGCCCGGATTCGGAACCTCGACGATCACGGTGTCGATCATCGGCAGGTCGCTGGCCACCGGGATGCGGTAGTCAAGAAAGATCGAGTTCTGCAAGCGACCGTCTTCGCCGTAGATATATTCCTCGTTCAGGGCCCAGCCGATACCTTGCGCGGCACCGCCCTGATACTGGCCTTCGACATAGGTCGGGTGGATCGCTTTGCCCGCGTCCTGAATGACCGTGTAGCGGGTCACACTGGTCTTACCGGTTTCCGGGTCAACCTCGGCATCGACGATGTGGGTGCCAAAGGACACGCCAGCACCTTCGGGGGTTGCCTCGAAATGGCCCGAGATCGGACCACCGGTTCGGCCCATATCAGCGGTGATATCGGCCAGCGGCATCGGATCGAAATCGCCTGCATTCGGGCCTGAGGGCACCGCACAGCCGTTTTCCCATTTCACCGCATCAACCGGGATACCCCATTTGGCCGCAGCCCGTTCGCACAGTTTCTCGACCGCGTGCCTCGCAGCCTTGATAGTTGCCAGCCCTGACGCATAGGTCACGCGAGAGCCATGGCTTACGTCATTGTAGCCCAGTGTGGCCGTATCGGCGATGGTCACCCGGATATTCTCATACGGGATGCCCAGAACCTCGGCCGCCATCAGGGCCATCGATGCGCGCGAACCACCGATATCAGGCGTTCCGACCATCACCTGAGCCGAGCCATCCTCGGACAAGGCAAGCGACACGCTGGTCTCGCCACCATGGTTGAACCAGAAGCCACAGGAAATCCCGCGCCCCTGCCCCGGCTTCAGCGGAGCCGAATAATGAGGATGCGCCTTGGCTGCTTCCAGCGTTTCGACAAGACCGATGCGCTCGTAGGTCGGTCCATAGCTGGCCTTCGTGCCCTCATGCGCGGCGTTCTTCAGGCGTACCTCAACGGGGTCGAGACCCAGCTTGTTGCACAACTCGTCAATCACCGACTCGACCGCAAAGGCACCCATCGGTGCTCCCGGCGCGCGGTACGCTGCCTGCTTTGGGCGGTTGGCCATAACGTCATAGCCGATCTGCTTGACGTTGGTCAGGTTGTACGGCGCAAAGGCACACATGGCAGTCATGTCGCCCGGCGCGCCGGGAAAGGCTCCGCCCTGAAGGCGGAAGATGCCCTGAGCCGCCGAGATCGTGCCGTCTTTCTTCATGCCGATTTTGACGTCCATCGAGGCAGACGAAGTCGGACCAGTAGCCCGGAACACCTCGGACCGGGTCATCACAAGCTTGACCGGGCGATTGGCCTTACGGCTGAGCGCTAATGCGACGGGTTCGATGAAAACGGTTGTCTTACCGCCAAACCCTCCGCCGATCTCAGACGCAGTGACACGCAACTGCGAGGTTTCGACCCCCAGAAGCGCGGCACAGGTTTTCTGCGCAATCCAATGCCCCTGCGTCGTGCACCACAACTCACCCTTGCCGTCATTACCCAATATGGCCAAACAAGCGTGCGGTTCGATATAACCCTGATGCGTCGCTTCGGTGACGAAACTGTCTTCGATGACCAGATCAGCTTCGGCAAATCCGGCCTCGACATCGCCGTGACCGCTTTCATGGTAGCGGACAACGTTCGGGTGCATTCCTTCCGGCACGGAATAATCCGCGGCTCCTTCGCGGATAACAGGCGCATCCGGTGCCATCGCCTTATCCACATCGGTGACGTGGGGCAGCACTTCGTACTCGACCTCGATCAGCTTAAGCGCGTCACGAGCCGCCAATGCCGAAGTCGCTGCAACCGCTGCAACCGCGTGCCCGTCATATAGCGCTTTCTCACCGGCCATAACGTTTTCCAGAACATTATAAAATTCGCCTTCCAGACCGGGTTTGAACGGCACGTCAGCAAAGTCGGCACGCGTTACAACAGCTTTGACATCCTTATGTGCCTCGGCTTTCGACGCGTCGATCTTCACAATCCGCGCATGCGCATGAGGTGAGCGCAGAATCGCGCCATGCAGCATTCCCGGGGCGTAGGCATCCGCACCAAATTTGGCGCGACCTGTCACCTTGTCCAGACCGTCCGGGCGGTTGGGGCGGGTGCCGACAAAAGTGAAATCTGATTTACGATCGTCCAGAGCCATTACGACGCCTCCCGCATCTCAGCCGCCGTATCCATCACGGCGCGAATGATCTTGTCATATCCAGTACAACGGCAGAGGTTGCCTGCCAGCCAATACCGCGTTTCTTCCTCGGTCGGGTTCGGGTTTTTCTCCAGCAGAGACTTGGCCGCCACCAGAATGCCCGGCGTGCAGATGCCGCATTGCAGGGCGGCGTATTCGATCATCTTCTTTTGCAGCGGATGTAGAATATCACCGTCGGCAATGCCTTCGACGGTTTCGATCTGCTTACCCTCGGCCTCCACACCCAGCATCAGGCATGAACAGACCAGGCGGCCATCAACGGTGACCGAGCATGCGCCGCAATCGCCGGTGCCACACCCCTCTTTCGCGCCTGTCAGGTTCAGCTTGTCACGCAGACAATCCAGCAGGGTTTCACGCGGATCACACAGGTATTCGACCGCATCGCCATTCACGGTGGTGGTTACGTGGAACTTTTTCATGCGTCTTCTCCCTTCGCGCGGGCATAAGCAATTTTTGCGGCGCGCTTGGCCAGAACGCCTGCGACCTCGGTACGGAACGCGATCGTGCCGCGCTTGTCGTCAATCGGGTTACAGGCGGCAGAGGCGGCGGCGGCCAGCGCTTCCAGGGCTGCATCATCCAGCGTGCTGCCGATAATGGCCTTGGCGCAGTCTTCGACCAGCAGAACGGTCGGGGCCACAGCGCCCAGTGATACACGGGCCTCGGTGATGGTGTCGCCGTCAAGACGCAGGTTCACACCAACGCCAACCACAGCGATGTCCATTTCGGTGCGGGGGATGAACCGCAGATAGGCATCGCCGCCGTTTTCCCCACGTGCCGGGATATTGACCGCCGAGATCAGCTCGCCTTTGGCCAGCGAGGTTTTGCCGGGGCCGGTCGGAATATGCTCGACCGCGACTTCGCGAGTACCGTCCGGACCGGTCACGGTGACGGTCACACTAGCTGCGACCATGGCGGGCACGGAATCAGCCGCAGGTGAGCCGTTACACAGGTTACCGGTCGGTGTTGCGCGCCCCTGCACCTGGGTTGATCCGATCAGGTCCATCGCCTCGACCACACCGGGCCAGTCACGACCCAACTCAGGATGCTCGCTCATTTCGGCACCGGTTGCGGCAATTCCCAACGTCCAGCTTCCATCAGCGTTGCGGGTGATGTCGTGTACACCGTTGATTTTCTTGATGTCGATCAGCGTATCAGGCGTCACCAACTCCGAGCGCAGCTGCACCAATACGTCAGTGCCGCCCGCCAGAAAGCGCGTGATGCCCGTCGCATTTGCGGCCAGAGCCGAAGCCTCGGCAAAGCTGGCGGGGCTGTGATAATCCATAATGCTACCTCGCACCTGTTGGTCAGGGATATCTGGGTTCCGGGCGACGTTAATTCACCACCCACCTGACGTCCATGGGCCGAGCGACCAAATTTCACCGTCCAAAGGTCGCTTTCTGACCATGCTTACAGATCGAGCTCGATCACACCATCTGGCGCCACAGCGCGGCTTTGGCACAGAATCATGGCCCCTTGGCGCTGCTTTTTGGACAGCACGAAATCCCGATGCTCGACCTCGCCCGAAAGGACACCACATTTGCACACACCACAGATACCATCGGCACATTTCACATCCACGTGGAAACCCGCCTCGTTCAGAACCTGCGCGGCATCCTTGTCTGCGGGAACCGGCAGCGTTTTACCTGAACGCGCGAGTTTCAGGGTAAATGGGTGATTTTCGTATTCCGGGGTTTCCGGGACCGAGAAATATTCAAGATGTCGGGCCTCTTCGGGGAAACCCTGATGTTCGGCCGCCTGCATGACCCCATCCATGAACCGATCAGGCCCGCACGTATAGACGTGCCATCCCTGCTGATACCCCGAAAGGATTGCATCCAGATCAGCGCGCGTGCCTTCATCCGAGAAATGGTAGTGGACGCGGTTCGCCCAGGGCATCCCCGCCAGATCATCCAGATACCCCGCACCGCCCCGCGTCCTGGCCGAGTAGTGCAACTCGAAATCCATGCCCAAAGCATGCAGGCGATGAGCAAATGCGATCATCGGAGTGATACCGATACCACCCCCCATCAAAATGGTTTTGGACGCCTCTTCGTCCAGTTCGAAATGGTTGATCGGTTTCGAGATGAAAACCTTGCGCCCTACGTTGAAAATTCGGTGCAGCAATGCCGAGCCACCCCGCCCTTCATCCTCGCACAGAACACCGATCTGATAGGTTCCCCGTTCTGACGGGTCGCCGGACATGGAGTATTGCCGCAGGAACTCTGGCGCGACAAGCACATCCAGATGCGCACCTGCGGACCATTCCGGAAGCGGCGCACCGTCAAGGGAGGCAAATTCATACTTGGTGACGTCAGCGGTCATCTTGTCGACCTTAGTCACAGCGACCCGCATCACCGGCGCGTCACCTGAGACCTGATAGCGATGAATGATCGACATATCCCCCGCGGCTTTGCGCGCCTTGTACTCTTTGGCTGTCACCAAAGCCTCATAGGCGGCAATTCCTGCCTCGCGATCCATTGCAAACGGATAGGGCCAAGGGTGCGGGGCCAGATAGGCCGGGTAGACCGCCAATGTCTGATCCTCGTATCTAAGGTCCAGATCCTTTTGCAGATCGCGCCGGTTCAAAGGGTGTGTAATTGGCCGATACGCCCCGTCGGGCTGCAACTCGATATCCCACCACCATTTCTTAGTATCGTTCAGACTGCCATTGCCAACCGCATCATCCAGCTTGGCCAATGCAGGCGCCGCCGAGGGGATGTTCATCGCGGCCCAGCGGAATGGGCGCTCCTTGAAGATACCCTCTAGGTTCCAGGGGCAGGTCTTCATGCACCGCCCGCACATCGCGCCGCCCGGAGTGGTCACGCGGTAGGTCGCGCATTTCTGGCTGTCGGATTTCCAGATTTCATAGCCGTTGAACATCAGCTTTGGCCCGGCCGTGATCGCGCCCGATGGGCATTCGCGCGCGCATTTGTTGCAAGACTCACAAAAGCTTTGCAGACCGAAATCAATGGGCCTGTCATGCGCGATCGGCATATCGGTGGTCACCACGCCTGATTTCAGGCGGGGCCCCAGATAGGGGTTCAGGATCACTTCGCCGATCCGGCTGACTTCGCCCAGACCGGACAACAACAAAAGCGGAGGTTGCAGAACTTCGCCATCCATCACCGTGTGCGCCTTGGCCTTGTAGCCCAGATTGCGGACCTGCTGTGCAATCACGCCTCCCAGCAAGGAGAATCTCAGATAGGCGCGCATCGATTGGGCGACGCTGATCCAGTCGTCGCCGCTGGCACCCTCCATAGTCTCATATCCCTGATCGATGATCATGCTGACGGCCTGATCATGGGGCGGTACGATTTCTTCGCCGGTCGCGTCATGGGAATACCAGGCCCATTCCGGGCAGCGGCTGAGACCCACCGCATCGACCCCCAGAAAATAAGTCGCAGCCTTGATGTTTGCTGCGTTGCGTTGCGCGTCAGATTGCTTAGACGCGTCAGCGCTTTCACCGTCCTGCAACAGCACAAACGCACCCAAAGCGCGGCGTTGGGCAAAACTCGGTGCTGCCTTGCGTACGTAGTACCCACCTTTGGCCGCGTCCTGTAGCGACTTGCCCATATCTCCAAACTGCGCCCGGGCAAACATATCCGCGCGCTTGGGCACGCGAGCGACATTCTCTTCGTCAATAAAGGTCGTAGGTGTCTCGACCCGTTTGAGTTTCTCAAACGGATGTGCCCCGTCCACATAGCGCCGCTTGGCATAGGGGTCACGGTTGAGGGCGTTCTTGGCAAAGCCCGTTCCCAACCACCATGCCGGCCCCTGCGTCCGGAACCAGGGCTGATCGGCCATAGGCTTGAGCGGTTTGTCATGGGCGATCGGCATCTCAGTCGTCACAGCGGCCAAACCAAAGCGCTTGCCCAGCCAGGGCACGACGACCTCGCCATTCTCGACCGAAGCCAGCCCAGCGGCAACCGCCAGCTTGCCCAAATCAACGTCGGTCGACATCATGCTGTGCGCCCGCGCGTCAAAGCCCAAAAGGCGGATGTAATTGGCGATGACCACCGCGTTCTCGGTCGCCAGCAGACAGGCACGATGATCCTGGGCGTCGACAATCCAATCAGCTCCGGGTTCGGACAGGTCGGGGTCGCGGTTGTGTTCGTAAAGAAAGACAATGCTGTGCCGATGGCTGTCGATTGGCTTGGGCGCGGCCTCCATACTGTCTTTCAGATCAGCCATGATGACGTCGATCCCGGATGCCAGCGTTTTGGTCTGACGGGTGCGCAAAGCGTGGGCAAGCCGGTCAATATCGGGATTGCGGCGGGCCTCGGGCAACAGCGCATCAGATGGCAGCGGTCCGCACCCCATCATCGACGCATCGTTGAAATAGCCGAATGCTTTAATGTGGTTGGCCCGTTCCTGCGGGTTCGATGGAATCTCCGAGGCAACCGGGTTCACCATTCCGTCGCGGATGGCGTCCATCATCGCCTGAAACTCACCCATCGCATTGACGATGCTGTCAGGGTGTTCCGGTCGGCGGAAACTCAGCTCGGCCAAAGGGGGCACAAGCGACAGATCCGGCATGTCATTTTGCCGGGCCAAACGCTCCAGCGGGTAACCGCCCATATGAACGGGCCGGTTTTTGTCCGAGAATAGACGGATCCCCATCGAATATCTCCTGTTGATGCCCGTCCCGTACCCCGCCATGGACAGCAATACCATTCATGATTAATCATAAATAGTATGAGCAAAATTGATTTCACTGACCTTGATGGCAAGGTTCTACGCATTTTTTTGACGATACTCGAGGAAAGCTCGGTCTCGAAAGCCGCAGATCGGCTGGGGGTTACGCAATCTGCGATCAGTCATACACTGGCCAAACTACGGCAGGTTCTGGGCGACCCGCTCTTTGTTCGTTCAGGTCAGGGTCTGACGCCTACCGAACGCGCCCTGTCCCTGAAAGAGCCTGCGCAAAAGGTGCTGGACGGGATGCGCGCGCTGACCGACGGCCGACCGTTCGATCCGTTGTCGGAACAGATCAACATCCGCATTGCCACTAATGACATGCCACGAGAGCTGATCTTTCCACAGCTGCTGCGTCACACCCGCGCCGAAGGCGCGCGCCTGCGGTTGGAATTCATCCCATCGGGTGTGCCCGATCCCGAGTTGTTGCGCAGCGACCGGTGCCAGTTGATGCTGACCCCGCTGCCTCCCGACGGACCAGATATTTTCCAGAAAAGACTGATCGAAAGCCCGCTGATGGTGTTCTACGACGCCACGCAACGCCGACCACCGGGCAGCTGGCAGGACTATTGCCACAGCGACCATGTCGAGGTGCGATTTGCCGATGGCCGAAACGCCCGTGCCGTGATGCGCGGCGTTGATCAAAGCCAGATCAATCCTGCGGTTGTAACCCTGCCGCATTTCAACGCGATCCCGGCCTTTGTGCAGGGCAGCGACCTGATCTCGACAGATACGGCACTGATGAAACAGGGCCCACTTGCCGCGCTGGATTGCGCACCGTTACCTTTCGCCTGCCCGCCTGTGTCCATCTATATGGTCTGGCATCAAAGATCGACCAATGACCCCGCCCATCGCTGGTTACGCGGCCGGATAGAAGCCATCGCAGCTTCCCTTCAGACCTGAGACAGCCGTCAGCTGCACATGACCCGGGCCAGGTTCGGCTGCGGGACACGGTCACGAGTACTCAACAAAACTGATTGGTCAAACCGCAAATCATTCGCCATCCTGAAACCAAATCAAAACGGAGATCTCAGATGGAGAAAGTAGCACTCATCACAGCAGGCGGCAGCGGCATGGGCGCGGATTCCGCGAGGCGGCTGGCCGCAGACGGTTTCAAGGTCGGGATTCTGTCATCCTCGGGCAAGGGCGAAGCGCTGGCGCATGAGTTGGGAGGCGTCGGTGTAACCGGCTCGAACCAGTCCACGGTGGATCTGCAAAAGCTTGTTGATGCGGCCATGGCCCATTGGGGGCGCATTGACGTCTTGGTCAATTCCGCCGGCCACGGCCCCCGTGCTCCGATCCTTGAGTTGACGGACGAGGATTGGCACACCGGTATGGACGTCTACTTTATGAATGCGGTCCGCACCACGCGGCTTGTGACACCGATCATGCAGGCGCAGGGCGGTGGATCGATCATCAATATCTCGACCTTCGCTGCATTCGAACCTGACCCGGTTTTCCCGACCTCAGGTGTGTTTCGCGCCGGGCTGGCCGCGTTCACCAAACTGTTCTCGGACAAATACGCTGCCGAAAACATCCGCATGAACAACATCCTGCCCGGTTTCATTGACAGCCTGCCCGAAAAAGAAGAATTCCGCGCTCGCATTCCCATGGGGCGCTATGGGCGCAGTTATGACGAGGTCGCCTCGGTCGTGGCCCTGCTGGCATCCGAAGGCGGTGGCTACATCACCGGGCAGAATATCCGGGTTGATGGTGGCATCACCCGCTCGGTCTGAATTCAGATCCGCGCCTTTATCAGATGCGTCAGCGCCGCGCCGGATTCAAAAAAGGCGCGGCGCACGCGCGTCCAGCTTTCGCGATGCTCATGCACCGCAGGAATGGGCAAAAGCGAAAGCTCACCTGCAAGAAGACTTTCGGCCATCATTCGCCCGAACACCGTGCCGGGGCCAATACCACGGCCGGAATATCCGTGCGCGGCCAGGGCGTTGGGGCCAATCTGCGTGATTTTCGGGATATGGTCCGAGGTCATGGCAATCCGCCCGTGCCAACCCTGTTCAAACGGCTGATCGGCAAGCTGAGGATAAAGCTCAGCCAGTTTGCGTCGGACCCATCCGGTATGCGCGCTGCGTCCTGCATTCCCCAGATCGCCCATGCCGCCAATGATCATCCGCCCCGCCTGATCCAGCCGGAAGGACGTCATGATCAGCCCGGTATCCCAGCATCCTTCTGCCTGCGGCAGAATGCTGGCGCGCAGATTATGCGACAGCGGGGCCGTAGCGTATTGAAAGTAATAAACGGGAACATAGGCGGGCGCAGTATCTGGCAAGCCAAGGTGATAGGCGTTGGTTGCCTGAATGACGGATTTGGCCCTGACAGTCCCGCCCGGTGTGGTCAACACCCATTGCCCACCTTCGTGCCGAAGGGTCTGCACTGCGCTTTGTTCATGGATCTGCACCCCGGCCTGAGACGCGGCACGCGCCAATCCCATGACATAAGCCAAGGGTTGTATTGTTCCTGCGCGAGGGTCGAACAACGCCCCATGAAAAGCATCGCTGCCGGTCCGGTCACGGGCCTGATCCGCCGACAGCAGCGCTACCGGCGCGCCAGACCCGCTTAGCTGCGCATGTCGCGTTTGCAGGTCCTTCAGGCCCGAGGCGGAATGCGCGCAATGCAGGGTTCCGTTGCGAATGGGCTCACATGTGATGCCGTGTTCTTCGATCAGGGAAAAAACGTCTGACGGTGCTTTGCCCAGCAGATCGATCAGGCGATCACCAGCCTCTGCACCGATATGCGCGCGGATCTCATCCGGTGGCAGCCACAGCCCGGCATTGACCAGACCGACATTGCGCCCTGACCCGCCAAACCCGATCTTCTGTGCTTCAAGCAAACAGACCGAAGCGCCGGTACGGGCTGCCGTCAAGGCAGCTGAACACCCGGTATATCCGCCACCTATAATGGCCAGATCGACAGTTTTGTCACTGCTCAGCGGCAGAGCTGTGACTGCTTCGGTACATGTAGTCCGCCACAAGGCTTGTTCGGGATCGTTCACGTCAGACCTCTGAGTCTTTCGGCGGATCATCATACCGCTACACGTCCTTTGCAAGTGGGCAACTGTGGTCGGGTCAGCAACGAAAAAACCCCGCAAGCACGGGCCTGCGAGGTCCACCAAAAGCGAGCATTCCGTCAGGAATGATGACATCAGGCAAGAGGCCGCCCGGATACCTTCAAACGTCAAGCGACCGTGCGATCACCTCTTTCATGACCTCGTTGGTGCCGCCGTAAATCATCTGCACGCGGGCGTCTGCGTAGAGACGGGCAATTGGGTACTCCATCATAAAACCGTACCCGCCGAACAGTTGCAGGCACTCGTGCATGATTTCGTTCTGCACCTCCGAGCCCCAGTATTTGGCCATCGAGGCGGTGGCCGCGTCCAGTTCGCCTGCCTCCAGTTTGCCGATACAGTCATTGACGAAACTGCGCAGAACCTCGGCCTTGGTCTTGCATTCTGCAAGTTTGAAACGCGTGTTCTGGAAATCCATCACCCGCTGACCGAACGCTTTGCGCTCCTGCACGTACTTTACCGTTTCGGCAATGGCAAAATCGATCGAACCCAGCGCCATGATTGCGATATTCAGCCGTTCCCATGGCAGTTGCTTCATCAGCTGATAAAACCCCTGACCTTCCTCAGCCCCCAGCAGGTTCGTCATCGGTACTTTGACATCTTCAAAAAACAGCTCGGCCGTGTCGTTGCCCTTCATCCCCAGTTTTTTGAGGTTGCGCCCCCTGCGAAACCCCTCGGCCCCTTCGGTTTCGACCACGATCAATGACACACCCCGCGCGCCCTCGGACTTGTCAGTCTTGGCGGCCACGATGATCAGATCCGCCGTCTGGCCATTCGTGATGAAGATTTTCGAGCCATTCAGCCGGTAGGAGTTTCCGTCTTTCTCGGCCGTTGTGCGCACAGCCTGAACATCCGAGCCGGTGCTGGGTTCCGTCATGGCAAGTGCACCGACCATTTCGCCCGAAGCCAGTTTGGGCAGCCATTTCCGTTTTTGATCTTCGCTGCCATAAGCGGTAAGATAATGGGTCACGATCGACTGAATACCATAGCCCCAGCCGGCGTCGCCCCGTGCGCCCTGTTCGTACGCGGTGATGGCGTCAAAGCCCATACCACCGCCGACGCCGCCATATTCTTCGGGGATTGCACCAGCCATCAGGCCGGTTTCACCCGCTTTGCTCCAGAAGTCGCGATCAACGGCCCCGTTTTCAACCCAGGTTTCGATATTCGGCGACAGTTCGTCATCCATGAACCGGCCAGCCATATCCGCGAACATGCGGTGTTCGTCGGTGACCCATGCCGCGGTCGAAGTGAAAAGTGACATCAAAGGCTCTCCAAACAGTCTTTCGCAAAAGCCTAACGGTCGGCCCGATTCCCGCCAATCCACGTGACGTGGCGTTCCGACTTCGAACAACGCAACGTTTCTTTGCTAAGTAACTAAAAGAACCTGCTTGTTTTTAAGGAAATTAACTCAGCGCCAATGCCAGCAATTGCTGTGCTGCATCCCTGGCGTCTTCCGCAGGATCACAATTCTTGAGCAAAACCGCGGACACGATTGCCCCTTCCTGCAACAACACGATCTGGCTGGCGAGTTTCTGAGGATCACGCGCACTAGCCTGTTCAGCGACGGACGTGAAATGCTCCAGCAACAGCTGCTTATGCTCGGCAGCCTGCACATGGATCGGATGATCTGTATCCTGATATTCAGCCCCGGCCTTGATGAACATGCAGCCCCGGAACCCATCCTCCTCGAACCATTCCTTCAAGGCATCAAAACTAGCGATGAGTTGCTCGGCCGGTGTTTCTGCCATCTCTTCGATGCGCCGATAGAACCACTCGCGAAAATTCTCATCCCGCAGGCGCAGAGCGGCTACGATCAGGTCTTCCTTGGTGCGGAAATGTTTGTACATCGACGTTTTCGACACGCCCGTTTCCGCCACCAGCTTATCCATGCCGGTCGCGTGAAACCCGTCGCGGTAAAAAACCTTCAGGGCTTTGCTGACAAGTTCATCCCGTTTGTTTGGACGCATGATTCGGCTCCATGGTGTACCGTTCTGTACATATTGCCCCGAAACATGAAGTACAACCGGCCTAACACAAATCATTGTTTTCATTAGAATTCATGGCTCGCCTTGAACCGCGCGGAAAATTTTCTGCTTTTCCCCTTGCAAAAGTTAACAGATCGGTACACCTTATTAGAAAGTTAACCGATCAGTACACCAGAGGATTTGACCGATGAAACGTCGCGCCAGCATATTCCCCCCTCAGTACGTTCCATTTCTTCTGACACTGGCCATCCTTGCCGCCTCTCTGACCTGAAAGCCCCCTGCACCATGTCCCGCCCCCCACTTCCCCCCTTCACGTTCGAAACTGCCACACAAAAAGTACGCATGGCCGAAAACGCGTGGAACAGCCGCGATCCCGACCGCGTCACCCCCGCATACACAGATGACAGTCAGTGGCGTAACCGGGCGGAATTTCTGTCAGGACATGGCGAAATTCACGCCTTCCTAAGCCGTAAATGGCACAAGGAGCTGGACTATCGACTGATCAAGGAACTCTGGGCCTTTACCGGTAATCGCATCGCCGTTCGTTACGCTTACGAGTGGCACGACGATAGCGGTCAGTGGTTCCGGTCTTATGGCAACGAGAATTGGGAATTTGCCGAAGACGGGCGCATGTCGCATCGGCATGCCTCGCTGAACGATCACCCCATAGCCGAAAGCGACCGCTTGTTCCATTGGCCATTGGGTGAACGCCCCGATGACCATCTCGGGCTTTCTGATCTGGGTCTTTGAAAGGACATACCGTGCCGCGTGCGTTTTCCGAACTGACCTTCACCCCTACCGTCCGTGCCCATCAGGAGCGGATGGGATCGGCAAAAACCTATGCCAAATTCATTGAAAGTGGCCCGCAACAGGGCCATTTGATCGGCGAGCCGGAAAAACAGTTCATTCAGGCGCGCGACGGGTTTTATCAATCCTCGGTGTCTGAAACAGGCTGGCCTTATGTGCAGTATCGCGGCGGGCCGGTCGGGTTTCTGAAAGTACTGGGGCCGCAAACCATCGGATATGCCGATTTTTCGGGTAACAAACAGTATATCTCGCGCGGGAATCTGGACGGCAACGATCGGGTCGCGTTGATCCTGATGGATTACGCCAATCAACGTCGTTTAAAGATCCTGGGGCGTGTCGAATTCACGGAGGGTCAAGCCGCCGCTGCCAGCTTGTATCCAGAAGAGGCCGAAGCCCCTGCAGAGCGGGCGGTGATCATACGTGTTGAGGCGCTTGACTGGAACTGCCCGCGCCACATCACGCCGCGTTTCACCGAAGCCGAACTGCGACCGCATCTGAACAGTTTGGGCCAGCAACTCGCGCAGTTGCAGGCTGAAAATGAAAGGCTGAAACAAGAGCTGTCAAAGCTCTCGTGACGCGTAAGACACCACAGATTTTATTGAGTATAAACAGGGAATAAGCCAATGGTTCGTTCGGTCTTTCAGCTTTCTGCGGCGTGCCTTGCCGGAGCGGCCCTGATCCTTATGATAATGATGTTTGGTTTTTTTGCTTCGCCTAGCGCCGTCCGAACATCACCACCTTCTGTGTTCAGCACCATCCTGTTCAACCATTTGCAGCAATAGCAATGCCGCGCGTTCAACCGCGACTGGTCTGAACCATCGCTTCGATACCGGCTGCACAAAAATCGATCAGGCGTTCCACTTCTGACACCCTGCCGCCTTGCGACAGGGCCCCGACCCGCCAGCCACTGTTGAGATGCGCCAGCATTGCCGAAACGGAATAGACCTGGCCGCTGGCCAGCAGCGCAGGGTCAACATCTGGATAAAGAGCAGCGATTTCGTCGATAAAAAGCCGGGCGGTCGGATCGAAACACTCTGCCGCGATTTCGCGCCAGCGGGGATCGACCGAGACATGCGCCACAAGGCGCCCATAGGCCATCCATCCCGAACCGCCTGTTTCTGCCAATTCCACATAAGGCCGGATAAAGCTGTCCAAAATGCTGCGCAGTGTCAGTGGACCCGCCCCTTTGGCCCTATTCAGCGCATCGGTTCTGATCTGTGCCAGCTTGCCAGCACGACGTGCTATGGCGCGAAAAAACAGCTCCTCCTTGCCGCCGCCGTGGTGATGAACAAGGCCAACCTGAACGCCTGCAAGCGCAGCGATATCGCGGATCGACGCACCTTCGAATCCGCGTTCAGCAAAGACTGTTTCGGCGGCATCCATGATCCGCGCTTTGGTTTCCAAAGACCGCTTGGAAGGTGCCCTTTGTCTTGGTTTTTCTACGTTTTTCAGCGTCATGAATTTCATCTTGCCTTATTTTGGTCGTTCGTTCAATTTAAACCTCACGAACTTTGGGAGGGTTCATGACAGAAACGCGCGACGAATTCGCCCTGATCGGGGCGGGACCAATGGGTTTGGCCGCGGCCAAGGTGCTGAAAGAACAGGGGATCGCATTCCAGGGGTTTGAGTTGCATTCGGATGTTGGCGGTCTGTGGGATATCGATGCCCCAAGATCAACCATGTACGAGTCAGCGCACCTGATCTCTTCCAAACGCATGACCGAATTTGCAGATTTCCCCATGGATGACGCGGTCGCCGAGTACCCCTCGCACCGGACGATGCGCGACTATTTCCGCGCATTTGCGGATCGTTTCGGGTTGCGTGAGAATTACAAACTCCATGCGGAAGTCACTCAGATCACTCCGCTGGGCAATCCGGGTGACGGTTGGCGCGTGTGCTGGCGGGATCAGGATGGCGACCATCAGGCCGAATATGCCGGCGTACTCATTGCGAACGGCACCCTGTCGGAACCGAATGTACCCAGCTTTCCGGGTACATTTGACGGCGAGTTGATCCATGCCTCACAATATCGGTATCCCAGTCAGTTCGACGGCAAGCGTGTGTTGGTCGTGGGCGCAGGTAATTCCGGCTGTGACATCGCAGTGGACGCGATCCATCACGCGAAACGCTGCGATCTGTCGATGCGGCGCGGGTACTATTTCGTCCCGAAATACGTCTTTGGCAAACCCGCTGACACAATGGGCGGAAAGATCCGTCTGCCGATGTGGCTGAAGCGTAAGGTCGACAGCCTGATCCTTGGCTGGTTTGTCGGCGATCCGCAGAAGTACGGCTTTCCCAAACCGGATTACAGGCTGTACGAAAGCCACCCCGTGGTGAATTCGCTGGTTCTGTATCACGCAGGCCATGGCGATCTGAGAATCCGCCCGGACATTAAACGGCTGGAAGGCCACACCGTGCATTTCAAGGACGGCTCCTGCGACGACTATGACATGATCCTCGCCGCGACCGGATACAAACTGCACTACCCATTTATCGACAAGGACCTGCTGAACTGGCAAGGCGATGCCCCGCATCTGTATCTGAACACGATACATCCCGAACGGGACGATCTGTTCGTGCTGGGCATGATCGAGGCCACAGGTCTGGGCTGGCAGGGCAGGCACGAGCAAGCCGAGATGGTGGCGCGCTACATCAAGGGGCTTCGACACGGCTGCCCCGTGGCAGCCGATCTGCAAGCAGAAAAGCAAAAAGACTATACGCGCGCCACCGGAGGCATGAACTATATCGACCTGCCCCGCATGGCCTATTACGTGGACAAGAATACGTACAGAAAGGCTGTCACCGGCTGGATCGACCGGCTGCGGAAGGCCATCGCATGAGTGGCATTGACCAGATCACACTGAATTTCAGTCCGGCGTCTCTGACGCTGTTGAATGCCATTCTGGCAATCGTGATGTTCTCGATTGCCATCGACCTGACGCCTCGGGATTTTGACCGTTTAAGGCGCGCGCCCAAACCAGTGGTTGTCGGATTGATTTCACAACTCGTCGTCCTGCCTGCGCTGACCTTTGTGATGGTGTGGATTACCGCACCGCAACCGTCAATTGCGCTTGGCCTGATCCTTGTCGCGGCCTGCCCAGGGGGCAATATCTCGAACTTCATCACCCACCGCGCGGGCGGGAATGCAGCGCTTTCGGTGTCGATGACAGCCTTCGCCACTATCGGTGCAATCTTTATGACACCTTTCAACATTGCGCTTTGGGGCGGGCTTTACCCACCGACCCGCGCAATCCTGCAACAGACCCAGATCGACCAAATGCAGATCGCAATCCTGGTCGGTCTGATGCTGATCCTGCCGCTGGTTCTGGGAATTACGCTGAATCAACGCCTTCCCGCCTTGACGGCACGGTTACGCGCACCGCTGCAACTTCTGTCGATGGGTATCTTTGCTGGGTTTATCGTACTTGCTCTGGCTGCCAACTGGGGGTTTTTCCTTGGGTTTGCCGGAGCTGTTGCCGGGCTTGTGATCCTTCACAATGCCCTGGCGCTGGGGGGCGGTTGGGTTGTGGCCACTCTGACCGGGCTGCCCCCCTTTGACCGCCGCGCCATCACCATTGAGACCGGAATTCAGAACTCCGGACTTGGGCTTGTCCTAATCTTTGCATTTTTCAACGGTCTTGGCGGCATGGCCGTGGTCGCCGCATTCTGGGGAGTATGGCACGCTATCTCGGGCCTGGCTTTGGCGTCGGTCATGGCACGAACCGAGGCCGCACGATGACCCGCATCCTGATTACCGGCGCTGCCGGGATGGTCGGGCAAACGCTGTTGCCCGAACTTGTGGGGAACGAGGTCTTTGCAACCGATCTGAAACGCCCGGATAACCTGCCGGAAGACGTCTCATTTTTGTCCATGGATGTTACTACCGACGCTCCTGCACGTGTGATTGCCAAGGTGAAACCGGATGTGATTGTGCATTTGGCTTCTGTCGTGACGCCGCCACCGAAGATGGCGCGCGCCGTAGCCTATGCTGTCGATGTCGAAGGCACGCGCAATGTGGTGAATGCCGCTATCGCAAACGGAGTGCGCAGATTGGTCGTTACGTCGTCCGGTGCCGCTTATGGCTATCATGCAGACAATCCTGTGCCGTTGCGCGAGGGCGATTCATTGCGCGGCAACCCCGAGTTTCCTTATTCAGATCACAAGTGCCAGGTCGAACAGATTCTGGCCGAAGCCCGCAGCGCCGCCCCCGATCTTGAGCAGGTTGTTCTGCGCGTGGGCACGGTTCTGGGGGCTGGAACCGAAAACCAGATCACCGCCCTGTTTCTCAAGCCACGTTTGCTGGCGGTATCCGGCAGCGACAGCCCGTTTGTCTTTATCTGGACCCGGGATCTGGCACGCATCCTTCAGCGTGCAGCAACCGACGGGCCAACCGGGATATACAACGTCGCCGGTGACGGCACGATGGGCGTGACCGACTTGGCCCGCGCCATGGGAAAACCGGTTCTGCGCCTGCCCGCATGGGTGTTGAAAGCGGCCCTAGCCGTGGCGCGCCCACTGGGTTTATCTCGCTATGGGCCGGAACAGGTACGGTTCCTTCAATATCGGCCAGTTCTGGACAACTCCGCCCTGAAATCTGAATTCGGTTATGTGCCCGAAAAAACCAGCGCCGAGGTTTTTGCGCTCTGGCAACAGCAGGCCGGGTTATGAAAACCGCGGTCATCTCCGGCGGTGCGGGCGGTTTGGGACAGGCTCTAAGCCGCGCATTGCAAGCCCGTGGGTGGCGGGTGGTGCTGTTGGATCTTGATGTGTCCGGTCTCCAAACAGAACCGAACCAACTGCCAATTACCTGTGATCTGACAGACCCCGAACAGCTTGCCAACGCAATTCAAAGGGCGATCACGTCAAGCGACAGCATTGATCTGGTCATCTACAACGCCGGGGTTACGCAAATTCGGGGGTTTGACCAGTCTGACACGGCCAGTCACCGTGCACTGTTCGATATCAACTATTTTGCAGCCGTTGAGATGGCTCGTGCATTCTTGCAGCCTCTCCGCGTGTCAAAGGGAACGCATCTGGCTATCTCGTCGGTGGCTGGATTCGCTCCGCTCTGCCATCGCACGGCTTATGCAGCCTCGAAACACGCGCTTGAGGGTTTTTTCAAATCGCTTCGATCCGAAGAAAAGCCACATGGCGTTCAGGTTCAGATTGCAGCGCCGTCTTTTGTGGCCACCAACCCCGACAACGCAATGGAGCAACCCGACGGAACCGCGCGCCCCGGATCGGCCAAGGACGGAATGGACGAAATGAGCCCCGAGAGCGCCGCCGTGGCGATCCTGCGCGGACTGGACAAATCGCAGCCCATGATCCCGGTCGGACGCGTTGCACACATGTCGTGGTGGCTCAACCGTCTGTCACCACGCCTGTATCAGCGCTTAATGGAGCGTAACATGCGCGGGCCGGGATCGTAGAATTTTGCCGCGACCCCCTTGACCTTCCTGTCACTGGAACCCCCATCTGGAGGGCAGAAAACCACGTGGGATGAGTCGCATGGCGCAAAAAGCACTGACAGAACTGAAAGTCACCGGCATGGGATGCGCGTCCTGTGTGGGCCGTGTCGAGGCTGCGCTGCGTAATGTATCTGGTGTTGATGCGGCCTCGGTCAATTTCGCGACCAAGACGGCGCAGGTGGAATTTTACGGGCCGGTTTCGTCCCTGACTGCGGCGCTGGATGCAGCCGGCTATCCGGCTGAAACAAGTCATGCGGATCTGAGCATCGAGGGCATGAACTGCGCATCCTGCGTTGGCAAGATCGAGCGCGCGTTGGCGTCCACCGCTGGCGTGATCGAAGCGCAGGTCAATCTGGCAACTCGGACGGCTTCGGTGACTTACGCCACAGCTGCAACTACGCCCGAGGCGCTGGCTCAGGTTGTTACCGGAATTGGATACCCCGCGCGTATCCAAGGCGTTGCGGAACCAGAAAGCCGGGAAGACGATGAAATTCAGCGGCTGGTCCGTTCCACAATACTGGCAACGGCACTGGCCCTGCCCGTATTCATTCTTGAGATGGGCGGGCACGTGATCCCCGCCTTCCACCATTGGATACAGGCGACCATTGGAACGCAGACGAGCCATTTGATTCAATTTGCCCTGACCTCGGCTTTGCTGATCGGACCGGGCCGTGTGTTTTACCGCAAAGGTATCCCGTCGCTGATGCAGGGCACGCCGGACATGAACGCGTTGGTAGCACTTGGGACCGGCGCGGCTTATCTGTATTCGGTCACGGCCACTTTCGCGCCCGACCTGCTGCCGCAGGGTACGGCCAATGTCTATTTCGAAGCAGCCGCGGTGATCGTGGTTCTGATCCTTCTCGGCCGGTTGATGGAGGCACGCGCCAAAGGCAAAACAGGGGCTGCGATCCGAAAACTGGTGGGTTTGCAACCAAAAACCGCACGGGTCGAACTGGACGGACAGATACAGGACCGGCCAATCGCCGAAATCGTTGTCGGAGATATCCTGCACATCCGCCCCGGCGAGCGTGTACCGGTGGATGCCGAAGTGCTTGAAGGCACCTCTTACGTTGATGAGAGCATGATCACGGGCGAGCCTGTGCCTGTTGGCAAGTCGGTGGGAGCGCCTGTTGTCGGCGGCACCGTGAATGGCACCGGCGCTCTACGGGTAAGCGCCACCCGGGTCGGTGGCGACACGGCTCTGGCACAGATCATTCGTATGGTGCAGCAGGCGCAGGGCGCGAAACTGCCTATTCAGGGGTTGGTGGATCGGATTACCTATCGCTTTGTTCCTGCGGTCATCGCTGTTGCGGTGATCACCGTCGCGCTCTGGCTGATCTTCGGCCCCAGCCCGGCCCTTCCCCTTGCGCTTGTCGCAGGTGTTTCAGTTCTGATCATCGCCTGCCCCTGCGCAATGGGGTTGGCGACCCCAACCTCGATCATGGTGGGCACCGGGCGTGCGGCAGAAATGGGCGTTTTGTTCCGCAAGGGGGATGCGTTGCAACAGCTTCAGCAGGCGCGCGTCGTCGCGTTGGACAAGACCGGAACCCTGACGCTGGGGCGCCCCGAACTGGACAGCGTGACAACGGCTAAGGGGTTTGACCGGGAGGAGGTTCTACGGCTGACCGCAGCCCTTGAGGCAAGGTCGGAACACCCGATCGCTTCCGCCATCACCCGAGCGGGGCCCGCGACACTGCCAGAGGCATCGGATGTCCGTTCGCTTACCGGGCTTGGCCTGCAAGGGTTGGTCGAAGGCCGCGACGTGTTAATCGGGTCGCACCGGTTGATGCAGCAGAGTGGGATCACCCTTGGAGCTCTGACGGATGAGGCCGAAACCCGTGCCGCTCAAGGGGCAACTCCTCTGTTCGTGGCTCTGGATGGGCAGGCGGCGGCCACTTTGTCCGTTTCTGACCCGATCAAGCCCGGCACAGTGGAGGCGCTGGACCGGTTGCACCAAATGGGGCTAACCGTGGCCATGATCACCGGTGACAACGCGCGCACGGCGCAGGCTCTGGCCGACCGGCTGGGGATTGATCATGTCACTGCCGAGGTACTGCCTGATGGCAAGGTAGATGCAATAACGGCTTTGCGGGACCGGTTCGGAGTGCTGGCCTTTGTCGGTGACGGGATCAACGATGCCCCCGCTCTTGCGGCGGCTGATATCGGCATCGCCATCGGTACCGGCACGGATGTGGCCATCGAAACAGCCGACGTTGTCCTCATGTCCGGTGATTTGCGGGGCGTCGCGAATGCGACCGAGATCAGCCGCCGGACAATGAAGAATATTCGCCAGAATTTGGGCTGGGCCTTCGGATACAATGTCCTTCTGATACCGGTGGCTGCCGGTGCGCTGTACCCGTTTGGCGGCTATCTGCTATCCCCTGCACTGGCGGCTGGTGCAATGGCACTGTCGAGCGTTTTTGTGGTCTCGAATGCGCTGCGCCTGCGCCGCATTCGCGCCAGCCTGCCGGAAACATCAGGTACGGCCACCAAAGAGGTGCACGCATGAACATCGGAGATGTTTCCGCCCGCACTGGCCTGCCCGCCAAGACGATCCGGTATTATGAGGACATTAACCTGATCAAACCAATGCGCGACGACAATGGCTATCGCCGGTTTCGCGACCAGGACGTGCATAAGCTGAACTTTCTGGGTCGCGCCCGGGCGCTTGGGTTCACCATCGAGGATTGCCGGACCCTGCTGGCACTCTACGAAGATGAGACCCGTGCCAGTGCCGACGTGAAACAGGTTGCACGCGACCATCTTGTTCAGATCGAAACCAAGATCGCAGACCTGAACGCCATGCGCGATACGCTAAGTCACTTGATCGACGCCTGCGCCGGGGACGACCGGCCCGATTGCCCAATCCTACGAGATCTGGGTGGGAAAGGCTGACTTGGGGTTGCCCTTTGGGCGCAGCTTTGCTTTGTCTTCGCCAGAGATTTCGGTCAGGCCTGTTTCGCTGAAGCCGACCGAACAGCGGAGAGGATCACAAAATGGCAAAAGTCGCGTTCCTTGGCCTTGGTGTCATGGGCTATCCCATGGCCGGACATCTGCAAGCCGCAGGCCATGACGTCACCGTTTACAACCGTACGACTACCAAGGCCGAGGCCTGGGTCGCGCAGCATGGCGGCGCGATGGCGACCACTCCGGAAGACGCCGTCACGGGTGCTGAGTTTGTCATGGCCTGCGTCGGTAATGACGACGACCTTCGCGCGGTTTGCACCGGAGAGGGCGGCGCGTTTCAGGGCATGTCCGACGGGGCCATTTTTGTCGACCACACGACAGTTTCGGCAAAGGTCACGCGCGAACTTTATGCGGCTGGCCAATCTGAGGGTATCGCTTTTGTGGATGCCCCCGTTTCGGGCGGTCAGGCGGGCGCTGAAAACGGCGTTCTCTCAATTATGTGTGGCGGCGATCAGGCAGCTTATGATGCGGCTGAACCGGTGATGAACGTCTATTCCAAAATCTGCCGTCGACTCGGAGCCAGCGGCGCGGGCCAGATGACAAAGATGTGCAACCAGATCGCGATTGCCGGACTGGTTCAGGGTCTCAGTGAAGCATTGCACTTTGCCGAAAAAGCGGGCTTGGACGGAAAGGCCGTTGTTGAGGTGATCAGCCAGGGTGCGGCGGGCAGCTGGCAGATGGCAAACCGGTATGAAACCATGCTGGATGATCAGTTCGAACATGGCTTTGCTGTCGACTGGATGCGCAAGGATCTGGGGATTTGTCTGGATACAGCCAATGAAACCGGTGCGTCTCTGCCGGTGACCGCTCTGGTCGATCAGTTCTACAAGGACGTGCAGAAACTGGGCGGCGGGCGATGGGATACGTCATCGCTGTTCAAACGTTTGCGTGCCTTGGATTGAGGGGCCAGGGGGCTGTCTGCCCCCTCTTGTCCCTTTGGGCCAATTCACCCCCGAGGATATTTCCGGCCAGATGAAGAGGATCCCGGATGAGCGGGACGGAGAAAGAAATGAGCGATTTGGTGAACTTCTGGGCAGACGCGCTGCGCCAACACTGGGGGCTGGACGCACGGTTGACCCGGCTGGATGGCGAGTATGACCTGAACTTTCTGGCGCAGGCCAGAAATGGCCAGGACTATGTGCTGAAAGTCATGCGCGCGGGGTGTGACGCGGGCCTGGTAGATCTTCAAATCGAAGCGCTTGCGCATATCGCCTCGGAAGCACCGGGGTTGCCGTTTCCCAAGGTGTTCCCGGCGTTGAACGGCGCAATGTTGCCGGAAATTTCCGATTCCGAAGGGAAATCGCGGCTGGTGTGGTTGCAGGAACGCCTGCCCGGGCGCTGCTATGCACAAGCGAACCCGAAATCCGAAGAGCTGATCCTGAAATTGGGTCGTGTTGTGGGCGCAACAGATCGCGCGCTGGAGGGGTTTCAGCATGAAGCTTTGCACCGCCCAGATTTCAAATGGGACCTGACGCAAGCGAGTTGGATCAATGACAAGCTGGGCGCCATCAGCGATCCCGCGCGTCGGGCGTTGCTTCGGGATATCTGCAACGAATTCACGGCGATCACGGATAGGCTTGAGGGCCTGCCGAAACAGGCCATTCACAACGACGCCAATGATTATAACGTTCTGGTTGAAGGCGAATTGGGCGAGCGGAGGCGGGTTTCCGGCCTGATTGATCTGGGTGACATGTGTGCAGCACCGCGCGTCTGTGACCTTGCGATCGCCGGGGCCTATGTGGTGCTAGATCATGCCAGACCCGAGCGGGCATTAACTGCCCTTGTGCGGGGGTACCATGCCGCAAACCGACTGCAAGCCGAGGAGATCGACCTGATCTGGCCTCTGCTGCGGATGCGACTGGCAGTATCTGTCCTCAACTCGACCCTGATGGCGGTCGAAAACCCGGACGATCCATATGTAACAATCTCGCAGGCACCTGCGTGGCGGTTTCTTGAGAATGCATCCGTCAACGGCGGACTGATGTCTGCGCGTCTTCGAGCAGCGTGCGGGCTGCCGGTCGTGGGCGGCGCAGAACGCATCCATGCGTATCTGCAAGAACATCGCGGTCGGTTTTCCCAACTGCTCGGTCAGGACCTAATCAATGTTCCTATGGGGTCGTTGTCGGTTGAGAATTGCGTGTGGCCCCAGAACCCTTTCCACATGCCATTGGCCGAGGCCGCACATGTTGGTGAAGAATACGGCGAAGGGCTGTGGCTGGGCTATTACAACGAACCCCGCCTGATCTATGCCGAGCCGGGATTTCGCAAAGGGCCTTGGAAAGCCTCGGATCGGCGAACAGTGCATCTGGCGGTAGATGTGTTTGCACCTGCCGGGACAGTGCTGCATGCGCCAATGAGCGGGCGGGTCGAGGTGGTCGAGAACCGAGATCAGCACCTCGATTACGGTGCGGTGATAATCCTGCACCATGAAACGCCGGATGGCGATCCGTTCTACACGCTCTATGGTCATCTGGACCCGGAATGCTGTGACCGGTTGAAACCCGGCGATCCGGTGGCACAGGGGGCGGCGTTCGCCCGGTTGGGCGACGCCAGCCAGAATGGCGGATGGGCACCGCATGTGCATTTCCAGCTGGCGCTGACAACCAATGGCATGGAGGCGGATTGGCCCGGTGTCGGCGATCCGGATGAGATGGAGTTGTGGCACGCAGTCTGCCCGAACCCGGCGGCCTTACTGAACCTGCCGGATGACAAGGTTTTCTACCAACCCACCGACAAACAGGCGATCCTGCAGGGTCGCCGCGATCACTTTGGCGGCAACCTGTCGCTGACTTATGATGACCCTGTCATGCTCGTACGCGGGTGGAAACATCACCTGTTTGACGAATGGGGCCGCCCCTATCTGGACGCCTATAACAACGTCCCTCATGTGGGTCATGCGCATCCCCGCATTCAAGCTGTAGCGGCGGATCAGTTGAAGCGGATGAACTCGAATACCCGCTACCTGCATCCGGCACAGACAACTTTTGCTGACAAGATCCTGTCCAAACTGCCCGATCACTTCGAGGTCTGCTTCTTCGTCAATTCCGGAACTGAAGCGAACGAACTGGCCCTGCGGCTTGCCCGTGCCCATACCGGCGCCAAGGGGATCGTGACGCCAGACCATGGCTATCACGGCAATACGAATGCGGCTGTGGCGATATCGGCCTACAAGTTCAACAAACCCGGTGGCATCGGGAAAGCCGACTGGGTCGAACTGGTCGAGGTTGCGGACGACTATCGCGGTTCGTTCAAGCGTGACGATGCGGATCGGGCGCAGAAGTTTGCCGATCTTGTGGACCCGGCCATTGCTGCCTTGCAGGACCGGGGTCAGGGTCTGGCCGGGTTCATCGCTGAAACTTTCCCGTCTGTCGGTGGACAGATCATTCCGCCCAAGGGTTACCTGCCTGCGGTTTATGAAAAAATCCGTGCCGCCGGGGGTGTCTGCATTGCAGATGAGGTGCAGACGGGTCTGGGTCGCCTGGGTGAGTTTTACTTTGGCTTTGAACATCAGGGCGCGCTTCCTGATATCGTGGTGATGGGTAAGCCAATTGGTAACGGACACCCTCTGGGTGTGCTTGTAACGACGCGGGCGATTGCCGACAGCTTCAATAACGGGATTGAATTCTTCTCGACCTTTGGCGGATCGACGCTGTCTTGCCGGATCGGTAAGGAAGTATTGGACATCGTCGATGACGAGGGCCTGCAGGACAATGCACGTCAGATGGGTGACCGCCTGATGACCGGGCTGCGCCAGATCGAAAGCGACTTTGGTTGTGTTGGCGATGTACGGGGCATGGGGCTGTTTCTGGGTGTTGAGCTGATCAATCCCGACGGAACCGAAGGAACCGAGATTTGCAGCTATGTCAAAAACCGGATGCGCGATCACCGAATTCTGATCGGCAGTGAGGGACCAAGGGACAACATCCTGAAAATCCGCCCACCGCTGACGATTGAGGCCGAGGATGTGGACATGATCCTGTGGGCGCTAAGGGACGTGCTGTCCGAGGTCGGTGACTTCTCTCCTGCTCCGGTTTGCGATCACGACCATCACCATGCGGGATGCGGGTGCTGCTGAAGGATAAACCCCGGCGCTTTGCCGGGGTTTGACCGTCCTGCAAGCACAGTCAATGTAAAACGGCAGTGCGGGTATCGCGGCCTGTCGTCGGAATCGCATTTCCCGTTGTCATACGCCGGAGCGTCAGGCCCAGTTCCTCCGACAGGGATGCCAGAGCAGGCGCAAAATCCGGACGCACGATCAGCGACGCCATCATCATCGCGTCTTCGCGTGCCCCTTCGGATGCGGCGGCAACCATCTGGGCAAAACAACTCTCATCTGCGCCCAGACATGCACAACCCAGACCGTGCCTGATTAACGGACGTCGACAATGCGTAGCACAAAGCGAACACAGGCGATCCAGTGTCAGCATGGCGGCACGCCCATAATCTGATCCCAGCGCTATGCGAAAATCGCTCGCGACATCAGCGCGCCCCCTTTCGCCCTGACTCCACATCCGCAGATACATCACCGCACCCGCTTCGACTGGATCAAGGTCCGCCAGACGGCCGACCGCGGCACCGCCGCGCAATGAATGCGCGCTCATTTCGTCAGGATCAGTTTACCCGCACGGGTGATGCGCAGGGTATACAATTGGTCGCCCAACTCGATATGTGCCAGGTGGCCACCCTTGGTCAAATCCTCGGCCTTGTGCGCAGGCAACATCGAGACAGCATAACCTTGGGTTGGGGTCGGGTTCTGTACATTCATCGGGGCATCTCCAGAGCGAGTCGGCATGGTGCCATACCTGTTGCGTTTCGTTTGATCTGGCTGACCCGAGAGGGTTGGCTTTCCGTTTCTGACATTAAATCTGATTGTTTTAGTAAGGTAAGTCAAGCGCTGTTTCAAATCAGGTGTCATTGAGCCGATTGCGCCCCTGAAAACGACGGGTTAAGACTTGGGACAAGTATTGAAAGGCAAGCAAAACGTGACCGCAGCAGTTGTTTTTGATCTGGATGGAACGTTGGTCGACAGCGTCGGGGACCTGGCAGCAGCGGCCAATAAAACGCTGAATGGCGTCGGTCACGATCCTATACCCGTTGATGTGATCAGAGGGTTTGTTGGCAATGGCCTTCCCAAACTGGTCGAGCGCCTGATGCGACACTGTGATTTGCCCATGGATCGCCACGCGGAACTCACACAACAGACACTGAAGCATTATAATGCGGCCGTCAGTGCAACGACCGTGCCTTATCCCGGAGTTCCCGAAGCCCTGGAAAAACTGAAACAGATGGGGTGCGTTCTTGGTATCTGCACCAACAAACCCGAAGCACCCGCACGTCACGTGCTGGAGGCGCTCAACCTATCCCGGTTCTTCGACGTTGTTTTCGGCGGTGATACATTGCCAATTCGCAAACCGGATCCGGGCCACCTGCTGGAAAGCTTCAAAGCACTTGGGACCTCGGGCACACGCTTGTATGTCGGCGACAGCGAAGTCGACGCAGAAACAGCTGTAAACGCCAGGATACCGTTTCTGTTGTTCACGGAAGGGTACCGCAAGACCCCGGTGGCCAGTATACCGCACACCGTTGCGTACAGTGCGTCCGAAACACTGCCGACACTCGTGACCAAATTGATCCAGAACTAAGTACGTTCACACGATGTCAGTCATCAAACGAATGGCTTGGGCTTTCGCGAACCCCTAAAAGTTAAGAGGGGCCGGTCGAGGGGGTGTGACCAGCCCCTCATCGGGGAAAGTAAATACCGTGTTTGTGTGTGGTAAGTACGGTAAGTCATGTGTACCCCCGATCGGCAGCCAGCGAAATTGGGGGATTCCCGTAGTTCGGCGAAAATAACTGTAAAACTGGAAAAAACAGCAATTCAGGCCACCCAATTTACCTGTGAAAATTTGCCTATAAGATGGCTTGACGGTTCGAACATTCAGTTCGCAAGCTGAATGCGGGTGAAAGGTAACCCATGGAAAAACAGGCCAGAAATCAGAGAGCGGCGCATCTGCAAGTCCTGCAGGGCATTCTGCCTTTTGACTGTGCGCGCCTTCCGGCGGAAATGCTGGCTGGTCTGAGTTTTGCCTGTCTCGCGATCCCCGAAGTCATGGGTTACACCAAAATCGCCGGCACACCGGTCATGTCCGGGCTGTATACAATCCTGATTCCCATGGCTCTGTTTGCGCTGTTCGGCTCGTCCCGACACCTTGTTGTCGGTGCCGATTCGGCGACAGCAGCCATCACCGCCTCGGGGCTGGCGGGCTTGGCGGTGTCCGAAACCTCAGAGTATCTGGCACTTGCGTCCTTGCTGGCACTTATGGCTGCCATGCTTTTGATAGGTGCGCGTGTCATAGGACTAGGGTTTCTGGCCGATTTCCTGTCCAGAACGGTATTGGTCGGCTTTCTGACCGGCGTAGGCATTCAGGTTGCGACAGGTCAAATCCCCGGATTGTTGGGCATCGAATCCGCTGGGCACGGAACACTTGCGAGATTGAAGGACGTTTATTTCAACATATCCAACGTCAACTGGCCAACCGTGATCGTCTCATCAGCCGTGCTGGGCATTGTCCTAGGATGCACAAGACTTTCGCGCAAAATCCCGGGGCCATTGGTTGCCATAGTCGGGGTGGTCCTGTGCAGTTGGGCCTTTTCATTCGGCACTTCCGGAATTTCGGTGTTGGGAGAGGTTGCCGGCGGTTTGCCCTCCTTCTCGATCCCGGACGTGCAGTGGAACTGGACCTTGTTTAAACAACTGCTTCCCACGGCCCTGTCCATCTTCGTTGTCATTCTGGCACAAAGCGCCGCCACATCGCGGGCATACGCCTCCAGATATGATGAGACATTCAACGAAAACACGGACCTGATCGGACTGGGTCTTGCAAACTTCGGGGCTGCATTCACGGGAACATTTGTGGTCAATGGCAGCCCCACAAAGACTGAGATGGTCGCCAGCGCCGGAGGGCGCAGCCAGGTAGCGCAACTTACAACAGTGGTAATAGTCCTGTTGGTTATCCTGTTTATGACCAAGCCTTTAGCCTATCTTCCCACAGCAGCACTGTCGGCCATCGTTTTCCTGATCGGTCTCAAGCTGATCGACCTGCACGGAATGGCAACAATTTACAGGCAGGCCCGGTCCGAGTTCTGGGTTGCCACGGCAACTGCCACCGTGGTCGTTCTGGTTGGGGTCGAGCAAGGCGTCATTTTTGCCATGGTCCTGTCTCTGGTCGACCACACGCGCGGGGGATATCACCCAAAGAATTCGGTAGTATTGCGCACCGAGTCCGGTGGCTGGCGCTCAAAGGGATTGGAAGCGCCAAACCAGTTCGAGCCCGGTCTGGTAATCTACCGGTTTTCCCACGGTATGTACTACGCGAACATGCAGATTTTCACCGAGGAAGTGACAACAATCGTTCAGAACGCAGACGGCAAACTGACATGGTTCTGCATCGACGCCTCGGCAATTGACGTTGTCGATTTCACAGCCGGGTTCACTTTGTGCAGTATCGCCAATTTCCTGCGATCCAAGAGGATACGGCTGGTTTTCACGCTGGTCGAGCCAGATGTGAAAGCCGAGCTGGATCGCTACGGCATCACAGAACTGATTGGTGAAACTGCGTTTTATGAAAACGGCAAAGCCCTGCTGGATGCCTATCACACGCGCCCAAATCCCATGTGACCGTTAATCACCTGTAGCTTCGCGCCCTGGACATCTTCCCGTTCCCCGGATTGAAAGAGTTGTTCGGATCGCAGCAATTGTAATGCGCCGCCAAATCGGGTTTGGCTTTGTACATGTGCCCCACATAGTGTTTGGCAGAATTTTCCGCACCGCATTCGTCAAACAGGGCCAGCATTCGCGCCTTCAGCGCCCTCGGGTTAGCCCCTTTTTTGACGATCTGTTCTCCGCCATTCAGCGACACCAACCTGCCAATCTGGCACGTCTTGATCAGAACCACCTCGCGGTCATAATTTCCGGGCGGTGTCTACCCTTCGGCCAATCCGGTATTTGCGGCCTGCATGATGACGATCGTGTCGGCTGCGACGCAGGCTTACAGGAAAACGGTGAACATGATGAAAAAAACGGTGCCGTTTGCAGAAAGCCGGTAGACCGCACCACATGTTCGATAAACTCGTCGCCATCCAGCACTGGCAGAACATAAGAGAACACCACCGTGCCGAGGATCAGATAATCGAGCCCGGTAAAGGTGCTCTCCAACCCTGTCCAAAGCATCAGGTTGTTATCCAAAAGATGGGCCAGTCCACAAAAAGCCACGCGCCCGTCAGTCAGAACCCATACCACTGGATAGCCAGTGAACAACTCCGAAGGGGTCCAACACGATCAGTTTGCCCGCAAAAAGGTTCGGTATCCCCTTGCGGTTCTTTCTAAACCCGGCGTCAGATATCTTGACCGGGCGGTTCCAAAAGACCGCCGGGTTCTAACAATGCCCGCTCTGACAGCCATGGGTTAAGTTCTAGCGCCTCGGCAAGGGCAGCGCGCGCGTCGTCAAGGCGCTTCAGACCCAATAATGACAAGGCGCGACCGCTCAGCGCACCTATATGGTTCGGCGACAACTCGATCGTGACATTCAGATCCTGCAAGGCAGCAGCGAAGTCTTGTCTGAGATAGTTCACAAACGCACGCTGATTGTAACCTTCGGCGTAGTTCGGGCAGTAATCGACAAGCTGGTCAAGCTCTTCCAACGCGCCCAGTAAATCCCAAGCCTCCCGCCGTGCCATTCCCCGGTCCAGCAAGCCTTGCGCACGCGCATCCGGCGCGTCCGTCCAAAGCTCCCACATCTGGTTGGAAATGGCGCGCTCATCACTTTGCGATTCTGCCTTCCGAACCTGATTGATTAGCGCATCCACACCTTCTGAATGATCCGGAGCATCAGGGCAGGACTGGGCGTGCGCCGCACAAGACAAGGCAACAACAGAAAGAGCAGAGAGGAAAGCGTGTGTCATGTACCAAGGATGGCTCGTAATCCTGATCCGTCAAGCCTGATGCTCGAACCCACCCAAACTGCCGGCTTCCTTAACCGCCTCCATCGCCACAAAGGTCGAGGTGCTGGCGACATGCGGCATGGATGAAATCTTTTCGGCCAGAACACGACGATACTCTGACATCGTGGCTGTGCGGACCTTCAACAAATAGTCGAAATTCGAAGCAATCATATGGGCTTGCTCGACCTCGGCAGTTTTTCGGACAGCCGCATTGAACTCGGCCAGTGCCTTTTCGCGGGTATCGGTCAGGCGCACTTCGACAAAGGCAACGTGGTCCAGCCCCAGTCTGATCGGATCCAGCATCGCCCGGTATCCTTTGATCACCCCGCTTGCTTCAAGCCGTTTCAGGCGCGCCTGTGTCGGTGATTTCGACAGACCAATTTCGCGCGCAAGATCGGCGACCGAAATGCGCCCATCCTCGGCCAGAATTCTCAGAATCGACCGGTCAAACCGGTCCAGGTCAGGAAAGTTCATTTGTGCTGCTCTCTGGCGAAATTTCAGGTGTTCCGCCTTCAATTATCGTAAACTCAGGCGATTGTCCTGAGTTTTCGCAGTTATATTGGCACAAAGACCGGAGGACTCATGTCTCATACCCTGCGTACATTAATCGACACCTCAACCTATGCTGACCAGTCGGCGATCCTTGAAACCCTGATCTCTCAGGCCAGCCTGAGCGCCACAGACCGCGCCGCCATCAGCGCCGCCGCCGCGCAGCTTGTGCGCGACATCCGCTCCAGCACGTCTCCGGGGTTGATGGAGGTGTTTCTTGCCGAATACGGCCTGTCCACCGACGAAGGCGTCGCCCTGATGTGCCTGGCCGAAGCGCTGTTGCGCGTGCCGGATGCCGACACGATTGACGCGTTGATTGAAGACAAAATCGCCCCTTCGGACTGGGGCAAGCATCTTGGGCACTCGTCTTCATCCTTGGTGAACGCCTCAACCTGGGCCCTGATGCTGACGGGCAAGGTTCTGGACGAAGGCAAGGCCTCGCCTGTTGGCGCCCTGCGCGGGGCCATCAAGCGATTGGGTGAACCCGTGATCCGTACCGCCGTGTCGCGTGCGATGAAGGAAATGGGGCGGCAATTCGTGTTAGGTGAGTCCATCAACGCCGCGATGGAGCGTGCGCGCGGGATGGAAAACAAGGGATATACCTACTCCTACGACATGCTGGGAGAGGCCGCGCGAACCGAGGCGGACGCCGCGCGATATCACCTGTCGTATTCACGCGCCATCTCGGTCATCGCCGAAGCCTGCACCCATGAGGATATCCGCGCCAACCCGGGAATTTCAGTCAAGTTGTCAGCCCTGCATCCCCGTTATGAATTGGCGCAGGAAAAGCGCGTGATGGATGAACTGGTTCCCCGACTGCGGGCGCTGGCCCTTTTGGCCAAGGCCGCTGGTATGGGGCTAAACGTCGACGCCGAAGAGGCGGATCGCCTGTCTTTGTCACTGCAGGTGATTGAGGCGGTGATGTCCGATCCGGCGCTGGCCGGCTGGGATGGGTTCGGCATCGTGGTTCAGGCTTATGGGCCACGCGCGTCGCTGGTTCTGGACACGCTCTATGACATGGCGGAACGCCACGATCGCAAGCTGATGGTCCGTCTGGTCAAAGGCGCCTATTGGGATACCGAGATCAAACGCGCGCAGGTCGAAGGTGTGGACGGCTTTCCCGTCTTCACCCACAAGGCGGTCACCGATGTGTCCTATATCGCCAATGCGCGCAAATTGCTGGGCATGACAGACCGGATCTATCCGCAATTCGCCACCCACAACGCCCATACAGTCAGCGCCATCCTGCACATGGCCGAAGGTCAGCCTTTTGAATTTCAGCGCCTGCATGGCATGGGCGAGACATTGCATCAGCTTGTGATGAACAGGCAGAAGACCCGCTGCCGCATTTATGCACCGGTTGGCGCACATCGTGACCTGCTGGCCTACCTTGTGCGGCGTCTGCTGGAAAACGGAGCGAACTCATCCTTCGTCAACCAGATTGTCGACGATAACGTCCCGCCGGAAGTGGTCGCCGCAGATCCGTTTGTTACTGTTCAAACGCCTCCGCCCCCGTTGCCCACCGGCCCCGAACTGTTCCAGCCGGATCGCCCCAATTCCAAGGGCTTCGATCTGCACCACACCCCGACGCTGGACAAGGTTGACGCAGCGCGGGACCAGTTCCGCGCGTATCACTGGTATGCACAGCCCTTGCTGGCTGACGCTGCCAAACCCCAAGCGGATGAGCAGGTAATCAACCCGGCGAATCCTGCTGACAAGCCCGGCGTGGTGGCTCCGGCGAGTGAAGCAGATGTGGAACTGGCGCTGGCTTCGGCAAAGCCATGGCAGGCCCCGGCAGCGGAACGTGCCCGCATCCTGAACTCTGCCGCCGATCTTTATGAAACGCATTACGGCGAGTTATTCGCCCTTCTGGCGCGCGAGGCTGGCAAATCGCTGCCTGACGCCGTGGCAGAACTGCGTGAGGCGGTGGATTTCCTGCGTTACTACGCCGCCAACATACCTGATGCCGAGCCCGCTGGAGTATTCACTTGCATCAGCCCGTGGAACTTCCCGCTGGCGATTTTTTCCGGGCAGATTTCGGCTGCTTTGGCGACCGGAAATGCCGTCCTGGCTAAGCCTGCACCGCAGACACCCCTGATCGCGCACCGCGCCATTCAATTGCTGCATGAGGCTGGTGTGCCGCGCGACGCGCTGCAATTGCTGCCGGGTGGTCCGGCCGTGGGCGCGGCGCTGACATCGGATGCGCGCGTCTCGGGCGTGGCCTTCACCGGTTCAACGGCAACCGCTCTCAGGATACGGTCGGCAATGGCTGGGTCCATGCGCCCCGGCACCCCGCTGATCGCGGAAACCGGCGGCCTGAACGCCATGATCGTTGACAGCACTGCACTTCCGGAACAGGCCGTGCAATCGATCATTGAAAGTGCCTTTCAATCCGCAGGCCAGCGGTGTTCGGCACTGCGATGCCTGTACCTGCAACAGGATATCGCAGATGACGTGCTGACCATGCTCAAAGGGGCAATGGATGCCCTGCGCATCGGGGACCCCTGGCTGATCTATACCGATTGCGGCCCGGTGATCGACGCGCAGGCCCGGCAGGTCATCGCCGATCACGTCGCTACGGCACGGGCCGAAGGGCGCGTTCTGAAAGAGCTGCCGCTGCCGCCCGAAGGCATCTTTGTTGCCCCAACGTTGATCGAAATCTCGGGCATTGCCGCGCTGAAGCGTGAGATTTTTGGCCCCGTGTTGCACGTGGTAAGATTCAAAGCGCAGGAGATCGACAAGGTCATCGCGGATATCAACGCAACCGGATACGGGCTGACCTTTGGCCTGCAAACCCGGATCGACGACCGGGTGCAGCATGTGACCGAAGCTATCCATGCCGGAAACATCTATGTAAACCGCAATCAGATCGGTGCCATCGTTGGCTCCCAACCTTTTGGCGGTGAAGGGCTGTCAGGCACCGGCCCGAAGGCGGGCGGCCCGAATTATATGGCCCGGTTCTGTGCACCGGATCGGCAAATCACAGATGAGATTTGGGACGACTTAGCAGACTTGCCTGCCCCTCAAGGCCAACCTGCCCCAACCCAAACCCGTTCTCTGCCCGGTCCAACCGGAGAATCGAACCGGCTAAGCGAATATCCCCGCCCGCCTCTTCTGTGCATGGGGCCGGGGGAAACGGCAGCGCGCGCGCAGGCTGAAGCCGTACAGGCGCTGGGTGGAACGGCCATTCAGACAACCGGAATGCTTGACCTTCACCGTTTGGAGAACCTGACCGGCATCTCTGGTGTCCTTTGGTGGGGCAATGCTGAAACCGCACAGCAGATCGAACAGCACCTGGCCCGCCGGAACGGTCCCATTGTGCCCCTGGTTCCGGGCAGACCCGACCGCGCGCGTGTGCTGGGTGAACGCCATGTGTGTGTCGATACGACCGCAGCCGGCGGAAACGCTGCGTTGTTGGGAGGTGCGGCATAAGCTTGCCTTGACGCTGGGCGCGCAAAAGCCCAGCGTCACCTCATGTTTCCGATCCGCGACCATAACCCCTCAGGGCGCACGCCTTATGTTGTCTACGCCTTATTGGCGGCCAACATCCTGATCTTCCTCAGCTATGTGGGGATCATGAATGATGCGCCACTGATAAACCGGTTGTTCTTCGACTATGCCATCATCCCGGCGCGGGTCAGCGACGGGGTTGGCCTGGAAACCCTTGTGACATCCATGTTCCTGCATGGGGGCTGGATGCATCTTGCCGGGAACATGCTGTTCTTATGGATATTCGGCGACAATCTGGAAGACGAAATGGGCCATCTGCCCTTCTTGCTGTTCTATCTGGTCGCAGGTATCGGCGCAGGTCTGATCCATGTGGTTACAGGGCCGGACTCTCAGGTGCCTACCGTCGGCGCCTCGGGCGCGATTGCAGGTGTCATGGGTGGATACCTGCTGCTGTTTCCAAAGGCGCGTGTGGATATTCTGCTGATCCTAGTTGTCTATTTCAGGGTCTTCACCATCCCCGCCTTCATCATGCTGGGCGTGTGGCTGGCGATTCAGTTCTTTGGCAGCGTCACCAGCAACCCGGACGAAGGCGGTATCGCCTATTGGGCCCATACCGGCGGGTTTGCCGTGGGCCTGATCCTATGCGTGCCATTGTGGCTGCGGCGCGGTGGCGTGCAGTTTTGGAACCGCACGCATGGGCACCCGCCCCACCCAGAGGCAAGGTACAAGCTGTCGCAGTCACGTATTCCGCGCGTTCCGCGTCGATAAAGCTGGGCTAAGAGGCGATCAGCCCCGGATGACTTTGGCGAATTGATCAAAGATCGGTTCATTCGAACAGATCACTTCACCATCTTCCAGCACATTGCCTTCGGGGTTCAGGGCCTGTACGAAGCCGCCTGCCTCTTTCACGATGACGATACCGGCGGCAACATCCCACGCGTTCAGGCGGCGTTCCCAGAAACCTTCGTACCGACCCGCGGCCACATATGCCATGTCGAGCGCCGCAGCCCCCCAACGGCGCACACCGGCGCAGACGGGCATCAGACGCGCCAGATCCTGCAGGGTTGCAGGCAGGTCAGAACGACCCCCAAAGGGCAGGCCGGTTGCAAAGATCGATTCAATCATGCGGTGACGCCCCGACACACGAATTCGGGTGTCGTTCATCCACGCACCTTCGCCTTTTTCAGCAAAGAACATCTCATCCTTGGCAGCATCATAGATCACGCCAGCAACGATTTTGCCCTTATGTTCCAGTGCAATCGAAATTGCCCAATGCGGCAGGCCATGCAGAAAATTGGTGGTGCCGTCCAGCGGATCGACGATCCAGCGGCGGGTCGGGTCTTCTCCGTCGATGGAACCGCCCTCTTCGGCCAGCCAGCCATAGGTCGGGCGTGCGCCCAGCAATTCGTCCTTCAGGATGGCCTCGGCCGCGATATCGGCCTTGGAAACAAAGTCGCCCGCGCCTTTCATCGACACCTGCAGATTCTCGACTTCACGAAAGTCCTTGACCAAAGAACGCCCCGCCTTGCGCGCGGCCTTGATCATGATGTTGAGATTTGCACTGCCAACCATTGTAAAAGGGCTCCTGTCCGGTCAAACCGCGCGTATACTGCCGCAAGGCTTCCTTGCCAAGAGGAATGATACGCATAACAGACCCGCAGAAAACGCCTCTACCGGGATTGCAGCTTGTGCGCCTCTTCGCGGGCCAGTTTCACCAGTTCCTGCACGTAGGGTTTATCCAGATCATCTGATCGGACCGCTGCGTAAAGGCGACGCGTGATCCCCTCTTTGGTCAGGGGCCGGGTCACATAGTCCGAGTTGTATTTGACCTCGCGCACGACCCAATCCGGCAGAACCGAGATGCCCCGGTTTGATGCCACCAGAAGCAGGATGACAGCTGTCAGTTCCACCTGCCTGATCGAGGCAGGTTCGACCCGTGCAGGGATCAACAATTGGCTGAACACGTCCAGACGTGTGCGCTCCACCGGGTAGGTGATCAGAGTCTGGCCTCGAAAATCCTCGGCCTCGATATAGGCTTTTTCCGCCAGTGGATGGGCTGATGCAGCGACAAAGACGGGGTTGTAGTCAAACAGCTCCACAAACTCGACACCCGGCAGATCTTCGGGATCGGATGAGACCACCAGATCAACCTCTTCCTTCTGCAAGGCTGGAAGGGCGTCGAAGGCCAGACCGGGTCGGATATCGACATCCACGTCGCCCCAGGATTTCCTGAAGGATTCAAGAACCGGAAACAGCCATTCGAAACATGCGTGACATTCGATGGCGATATGCATCCGTCCGGTACGCCCGTCCCGCAGCGATGAAAACTCATTCTGTGCCGCCTCGACCTGCGGCAGGATCTGCTCGGCCAACCGCAGCAGACGCAAACCGGCGGCTGACAGCTTCATCGGCTTTGAACGTCGCAGAAAAAGCTCGACCCCGGCCTGATCCTCCAACCCTTTGACCTGATGACTCAATGCGGATTGGGTGATGTTCAATTGGTCGGCAGCGCGTGCCAACCCACCACATTCATGGATCGCCTTGATGGTTCGCAGGTGCCGGAATTCAATGTGCATCTCAAGTATCGTTCATGTTGTTGTTGAATAATATGAGTTTGTCTCACAATGCCTGTCATGGCACAAGATAGTCAGTTGATCCAGTGAGGCAGCCATGTCCAAACCCGAAATTTCATTCGAGTTCTTTCCGCCCAAAACTCTGGAGGCTTCTTTCCGCCTTTGGGATACGGTCCAGACATTGGCACCGCTGGAGCCTCGTTTTGTTTCCGTCACCTACGGTGCAGGCGGTACGACCCGGGAACTGACGCGCGACGCGGTCGCAACCCTGCATAAATCGTCTGGCCTGAACGTCGCCGCGCATCTGACCTGTGTCGACGCTTCGCGGCAGGAAACGCTGGAAATCGCCGACACATTCGCACGTGCGGGCGTGCAGGACATCGTGGCCCTGCGGGGCGACCCGCCAAAAGGGCATGATCGGTTCGTCCCGCACCCAGAAGGCTTTAACAGTTCGATTGAATTGATTGAGGCGCTGGCTGAAACCGAAATGTTCAGCATCCGTGTCGGGGCCTATCCTGACAAGCACCCTGAAGCTGCGGACATGTCAGCAGACGTGGACTGGCTGAAGGCCAAACTTGACGCGGGCGCTGACGAAGCCCTGACGCAGTTCTTTTTCGAGGCCGAAACCTTCTTCCGTTTCCGTGACGCCTGCGCCAAGGCGGGCATCGACAAACCGATCGTTCCGGGCATTCTGCCTATAGAAAACTGGGCAGGCGCGCGCAAGTTCGCCAAAAGCTGCGGCACGCATATTCCCGATTGGGTCGAACAAGCCTTTGAAAAGGCCGTGCGCGACGGGCGTGAGGATCTGCTGGCAACTGCGATCTGCACCGAGTTGTGCTCGGACCTGATCGAAGGTGGCGTGGACAAGCTGCATTTCTATACCCTTAACCGTCCCGAACTGACGCGCGATGTGTGCTTTGCCCTTGGGATCACGCCACAGGTCGATCTGCAAAACGTCGCCTGACATCTTAAAAATCCAATGAGTCGCCCGGGTTACGAACATGCCCGGGCGTTTTCCTTTTCTTTTGCGCGACCTGTTTCGCAGTCGCATCCGCGAATTCACGCCTTTGCGGAACAATGGAATCTTCGCATCGCGATTGTTGTCAGCTTTTCTCTCAATCAACCGTGAGATTTGACAAAACCATGCCCTCGGCAACACTAGGGGTGTGTAGTTTTTAATGAGTGTTTTGAGTATGGAACCTGTCGATAAGGTCAGGGCACGCACGGATGCCCTGGCAGATCTGGGCCTGAACCCGTCTGCCAATTCCAGTGAAATACGAGAGGCTTGGCGTCACATCGCCTTTCACACGCATCCTGATCATAAGGAAGGCGACAGTTCCGGGTTTTCGCGCGCCAAGGCAGCCTATGATTTTCTGCGCAAAGAAGGGCTGGCGACAAAGGGCGGTACCACTACTGGCCCGCCACAACCACGTCGGCCGCGGCTGAAAAAACGTATCATCGAGCTTCCGCAGGAGGATATTGCCGCCTGCGAGGCGATGCTGAATCCTGGGCAAGCGCTGTCGCATATGAACAGTCAGCCTAGTATTCAACCTAAATGCTGCAGTAGTGTTGCTGACCATGTTCCCGACGCGGTCGGATGCTATGGGCGACACCTGACTTACTTCGTCACAACACCGGTCAATCAGGGCGCAAATCGTGTGGCTTTGCCAACGACCGTTCTGACCAGTGCGCGGCACACCACAGCGGAAATCCTGAGCTTTCAGTCCAGCGACACGGGCGCCGGGGAAGTAGTCATTCCCGATACGATCCGCGAACGCAAATTCCCAGGTGCCAAAAGCGTCAGGATCCGGTTTGATGCAGATCAGGCGATACGGGATCAGTTCTGGCTTGCTGGCTGAACGAAAAGCCCGGCTGGTTAAGCCGGGCTTTGTGCATTTGCGGCCGGGTCAGTTTTTCACCGGACCTTCCGAGGTAAATTTCGGGATAACGCTGGTCGAGGCGTCAGACGGCTCGATACCCGGCCAGTTGCCTTCGGCAAGGTTGATGTTGCCCGGAATGTCTTCTTCGAAGAACCCGACAACCACATCCGTGATGTTTAGATACAGCTTGTCGTCAACGATCCGCCACAAGTTCGGGTTTGCCGGAACCTTGCCGCCGCGCGACACACCATAGGCGCAGTGCCCATCATATTGCGGGGCATAATAGGCCGGGTTTTCCAGAAATTTGTCGCGGTTTTCCTCGGACGAGAATGCCCAGGTTGCACCATTGTACGCGGCAGTGATGCTGGCATTGCCACGCACGCCTTCGTGCTGTGGCTGACCTACGGGGACCTGATCCAGGTTGCGATAGGCAACAACATCATACCCCGAGACGGCAAACCCCGTGCCGTCAATATATTGCGGTCCGGCAAATGCCGGAACGGCCAGGGCCAGGGCCGCAGCAAAGGTCAAAGCAAAGCGTTTCATGTAGTTTATCCTTTTCGTACCAGCGGTATCGGTGACGCCGTGATGGCAGGTCTGGCAAAACAATATGCGATTCCCATTCTGTTCGTAGCCCTCCTCGCGCCGCTGTGACCCCTCTCGAGCAAACGTGAGAGTTTGGTCGCGGATTATTACAAATTAAGCCGGAAAAGCTGGGTTGGACTCGGCGGATTGCAACACTACCTGTAAGACTGCACCGAACGCGGCCCGGACAAAGGCATGAAAGGCAAGACATGAGCGACCAATCTTCGTATACCCCCCCAGCAGTCTGGGCATGGGACAGTGAAAGTGGCGGACAGTTCGCCAACATTAACCGACCTATTGCCGGCGCAACTCATGACAAGGACCTGCCGGTTGGACGCCACCCTTTGCAGTTGTATTCCCTTGCCACGCCCAACGGTGTCAAAGTCACCGTAATGCTGGAAGAATTGCTGGCATTGGGTCACGAAGGCGCTGAATACAACGCCTGGCTGATCAACATCAGCGATGGCGACCAGTTCGGTTCAGGGTTTGTCGAGGTCAACCCAAACTCGAAAATCCCCGCCCTTTGGGATCGCTCTGGCGACAAGCCGGTTCGGGTGTTTGAAAGCGCCTCGATCCTGTTTCATCTGGCTGAGAAGTTCGGAGAGTTTCTGCCTGCGTCCGGGCCGGAACGGACCGAAGTCATGAACTGGCTATTCTGGCAAATGGGCAGCGCCCCTTATCTGGGCGGCGGGTTTGGCCATTTCTACGCCTACGCGCCCGAAAAGTGGGAATACCCGATCAACCGCTTTGCGATGGAGGCAAAACGCCAGCTGGACGTTCTGGACAGGGAACTGGCGAACAAGACCTATATCGCGGGCGAGGAATACACGATTGCCGACATGGCGATCTGGCCGTGGTACGGTCAGCTGGTTCTGGGCCGTCTGTATAGCGCGGCAGAGTTCCTTGACGCGGAATCCTACAAGAACGTTGTACGCTGGGCCAAGGCGATTGACGCACGGCCTGCGGTTCAGCGTGGCCGTATGGTCAACCGCGCCTTTGGCGAGCCGCACACGCAGCTTCAAGAGCGCCACGACGCCAGCGATTTCGAAACACGCACGCAAGACAAACTGGAAGCTGCTGCGGAATAGCAGCGTCCCATCTTAGTGCCACGCGGCGCAATATGCGCCGCGTGTTTGCGTTTTGGTCGTTACTTCAGAATTGGTGGTTTCGCGGGATTGCTGCCCGGTACCTCGCGCACCAGATCTGCAACCTGCGGTTCGGGCAGGTCAAAGCGAAGCCCCGTCTTCGCCAGCAGCGCGGCAGCGGCGTCATCTGTGGCAAAGAACCCGACATCCATCGCCCCCGCCTCGACCCCCGAAAACGTCAACGCCTCCGAAGCTGCCTTGGCCAGCGCTGGCTCGGCCCCATCAACCGCTCCGACAAACCCCAGCAAATGACCCTGAGCGCCCGCTTCTGATTTCGTGGCGACCAGATAGGCCGCACTGGCAAGCCCGCCAGCAGTTGCCAGCTTTGCATCAAGGGCGGTCAACAGGCTGTCTGGCAAACCGGCGGGCGGCATGAACTCGGCAAGCTTTTCCTCGACCTCTTCCGGGCCATGCAACAACGTTTCGGCCAGCCAGCCCAAGGCCTCGGCAGGCACCAGCATGGATGATGGGGCAGTTTCCAGGTTCAGGCCCAGCCCGATCTCCTGCCCTGCCAGCATCGCCGACAACACACGCCCCGACAGCGCAACATAAGGCACAGGCCTCCCCGCAAACTGCGCCAATCGTTCCTCGCGGTCGAAAGCCAACACAAAGCGCCCGTCGGCCACATCGAACACTTCGGGCGAGATGTTTTCGCCCACCGCTTCTTCTGTCAGCATCAAGAACAGCTCACTATCAGCAAGCCGTTCAAAAAACCGCAGACGGGCAGCATCGTTCTGCGGATCTGCCAGCATCGCGGCATGCGCCGTGTCCAACGCTGTGGTTTCAGTCATTCAGCACCTCTTGGACCCGCGCGCGCAGAACCGGCAGCAGTTCTGCCTCGAACCACGGGTTTTTCTTTACCCATGCCGTATTCCGCCAGGACGGATGAGGCAAGGCAAAGACCCGCGGCGCATGGTCCTGCCAGTTCCAAACGGTGTCCGTCACCGAACCCCGCGCGCCCAGATGATATTTATGCGCATGACCACCGACCAACACCGTCAACGGCACCTGCCCCAGTTCCTGCATCACCCTGTCATGCCAGGTATTGCCGCATATCGCGGGCGGAGGAAGGTCAGAGCCGCGGGCATCATAGCCGGGGAAACAGAATGCCATGGGCACAATCGACACGAGGTCACGATCATAAAACACAGGTGCATCGACCCCAAGCCAGTGGCGCAGCCTGTCGCCTGACGGGTCAGTAAAGGGCTGCCCCGACTCGTGCACGCGCGCACCCGGTGCCTGCCCTGCGATCAGGATGGGTGTTCCGCGCCGAAACCAAACCACCGGGCGGGGTTCATGAGCAGTTTTGGTTTGCGCAAAGGACGCAGCGCACAGGCGGCACGCGCGGATTTCGCCATCTAGATTTTCCATCTGGTTGCGTAACCTCCCAAAGCTGTTTTGCAAAGATCAGGTGTGAAACCACATAATAAAGGTGCGGCAGATTACCAGAAGTGCAGCGGAATTGCCGACAACCGATCAGTTGTTTGCGGGTTTGGCAGCAACGCATTGAACATTTGTTTCATAATTCGACATAATGTAGCCAACATGGATTGGTAAAAACCATCCTTTCTGACCGCCTGAAAGCGCGGCGACACAACGGAAACGAGCAGCAGGCCCCGAATGCTAGAGTTCGACAATGTCAGCAAGTCCTTCTGGACCGGGACGCGCCGCAAGGTGATCCTGGACAGGGTCTCGTTCCGTGTCGAACTGGGTACGTCGCTGGGCGTTCTGGCCCCGAATGGTACTGGCAAAACCACACTGATCAACATGATGGCCGGTCTGGAAAAGCCCGACGAAGGTGTGATCCGCCGCGAATGCCGGGTCTCTTTTCCCATGGGTTTTACCGGGGGTGTAACCGGCAAGTTGTCAGCGCTTGAGAACGCGCGATACATCGCCAAGATTTACGGCATGGACCCGGACTATGTTGAGGCGTATTGCAAATGGCTCTGCGGCTTGGGTGAATATTTCGAACAGCCGTTGTCCACCTATTCTTCGGGGATGCGATCACGATTCACGTTTTCTTTGATGCTGGCGCTGGATTTCGACATGTATCTTGTCGATGAAGGGATGCCAGCATCTACCGATGTTGAATTCAACGAAAAGGCAGGGGCGATCCTGAAGGAAAGGTTGCGCACTACGACTTTGGTGATCGTGTCGCACAGCCCGACTGTATTGGAAAAATTCGCTCAGCAGGCCGCCGTTCTGCTGGACGGGCAATTGTACATGTTTGACTCCTTGGAAGAGGCAAAGCAGCTATATGACTACGAAACCCAAGGTTAGAAAGTACAACTGGCGCAACAATCGTCAGGTGGACGATTCGGCTGAGGCGCGTGCGGATGCAATCTCTCGTATACGGGGCGCGACGCAAGGCCAGGCACCAGCGGCCGAGGCTCAGCCAGGCACGCAAATTGACGACATCAAGCGCGAAGGCCTGACAGGCCGCCAGTTGCGCATCGCGCGAAAACTGGCGCAGAAACACGGACTGGCAGCAACATCGGACTATGATGCGGTGCGCTTGCTGCGCAAGAAAGGCATTGATCCGTTTCAGCGCACGAACCTTCTTGATCTTGCCGCGGCAAAGCCCTCGGCACAGGGCGACAGTTCGAAGGTCAAAGACAAGATCAGCATTCAGTTGCCGCAATCCATTGGCGCAAGCACACCGAACCTTCCGGGACCCGAGCTCAGCCCGGCTGAGCGGCGCAACCTTGAAATCGGTCAGATTCAGAAGGACATCGCGCGTCGACGCAGGCGTAAGCTGTTTGGCCTTTTCGCACGTTTGGCCGCTTTTGTGTTCCTGCCGACCTTTGTTGTGGGGTTCTATTTCTATCGCATCGCCACCCCGATGTATGCCAGCGATTCCGAGTTTCTGATCCTGCAAGCCGATGGCGGGCCAGGCTCTATCGGCGGGCTGCTTGCCGGGACGCAATTCGCCACCACGCAGGATTCCATCTCGGTTCAGTCTTTCCTGGAGTCGAAAGAGGCTTTGTTGCTGCTGGATCGGGACGCAGGGTTTTCCGATGTCTTCAGGCAGGAAAAGATTGATCCGATTCAAAGGCTGTCGCCCGACGCCACGCTGGAAGACGCATACAAGCTGTTCAAACGCATGATCACCATCGGGTATGACCCAACCGAAGGGGTCATTCGGATGGAGGTTGTAGCACCGGACGCACAGACCTCGACCGAGTTCTCGGAGCGTTTGATCTCTTACGCCGAAGATCGGGTGAATGCCCTGTCCGGCAAGAAGCGCGAAGACCAGATGCGCGATGCATTGGAAAGCTTTGAAGCGGCGCAGGAGGCGCGGCGGCAGGCGCAGGAGGAATTGATCGAGCTTCAGCTTCAAGGGGCGGTGCTGGACCCCGAGAATGTCATTGCCAGCCTGCGCGCCCGCATCAACGAGATCGAGATATTGGTGCAGGACAAAGAGCTTGAACTTGCCGCCCTGCAGGACAACCTGCGCCCGAACAAAGCCAAGGTTGACGGTGTCAAGGCTGACATTGCCCGGCTTGAAAAGGTGCTGGAACAACTGAATGCCGAGATGCAGGATGCTTCCGATGGCGAAAATTCGCTGGCGCGGTTGAGCGTGCGCATCCAGATCGCTCAGGCGGATCTGGCGGCGCGGGACATGATGCTGCAAACGGCAATGCAGCAAATGGAATCGACCCGATCCGAAGCCAACCGGCAGGTGCGTTATCTGACCGTCTCGGTGAACCCTATCCCCAGTCAGGAACCCAGCTATCCGCGCAAGTTCGAAAATACGATTTTGGCATTCCTGTTGTTTGCTGGTATCTACCTCATGATCTCGCTTACCGCGTCGGTCCTTCGTGAACAGGTATCCTCATAAGACTCATGAAACATGTAAAAATCTCCGACCTGACAGTCGGCAACGACCTTCCGCTGACCATCATTGCAGGCCCCTGCCAGCTTGAAACGGCAGACCACGCGCAGATGATTGCTGGTAAGATAAAAGAGGCCTGCGACGCAGCCGGTGCGCAATATGTCTTCAAAGCATCTTATGACAAGGCAAACCGGACCTCGCTGTCCGGCAAGCGCGGCATGGGCATTGATGCGGGGTTGCAGGTTCTGGATAGCATCCGCAAATCGATGGGCATTCCGGTCCTGACCGATGTTCATACCGAAGCGCAGTGCGCCATCGCCGCCGAGGCGGTAGACGTCCTGCAAATCCCGGCGTTTTTGTGCCGCCAGACGGATATGCTGCTCGCTGCGGGCAATACGGGCGCAGTGGTCAATGTGAAAAAGGGTCAGTTTCTCGCGCCGTGGGAGATGCCCAATATCGTGTCCAAGATCGAAAGCACGGGGAATCATAATATCCTGCTGACCGAACGTGGCACTTCATTCGGCTATAACACGCTGGTGGCTGATATGCGGTCCCTGCCGCAAATGGCCCAAACCGGTTATCCGGTGGTGATGGATGCGACCCATTCCGTGCAGCAACCGGGTGGAAAAGGTGGCTCCTCGGGCGGGCAACGCGAATTTGCTCCGGTCATGGCGCGCGCCGCCGTGTCGCTGGGTATTGGCGCGGTGTTCATTGAAACACACCAAGATCCGGACAATGCCCCTTCGGATGGGCCCAACATGATACCGTTGGATCAGATGCCCCAACTCATTGACACTTTGATGCGCTTCGATGCGCTGGCCAAAGCTGATCCTATTCAGATTTAACGATTGAGACTTGTTATGACCAAACCGATTCCCGAGGTAACACCAAACACCTGGAGCTTTCTCCGCGACGCAATGATCAAACCCACCGGGTTTCGCGAATACGACGCCCGATGGAAATATCCGGAAGAGATTAACCTGCCGGGCATGACGGCGCTTGGCCTAGGGCTTGGCACGCAAATGCGCAGGCGCGGGATCGAGCCCGTGATCGCTGTAGGAAACGATTACCGTGACTATTCACTGGCGATCAAAAACGCCCTGATCCTGGGATTGATACAGGCCGGAATCCGCGTGAAAGACATTGGCCCTGCGCTTAGCCCGATGGCCTATTTCGCACAGTTTCATCTGGATGTACCGGCCGTGGCGATGGTTACGGCCAGCCATAATCCAAACGGCTGGACTGGGGTCAAAATGGGATTTGACCGCCCTTTGACACACGGCCCCGACGAGATGTCTGAATTGCGCGACATCGTTCTGAATGGCGAAGGTCAGACGCATGCGGGTGGATCTTGGGAATTCGTCGAGGGCGTGAAAGAAGCGTATATCGACGACCTCGTCGGCGATTTCAAAGTGTCCCGCCCGCTAAAGGTTGTCTGCGCAACCGGAAACGGCACCGCTTCGGCCTTTGCGCCCGAAATCTTCGAACGGATGGGGGTTGAGGTCGTCCCCAGCCATAACCGGCTGGATTACACTTTCCCGAATTACAACCCGAACCCCGAAGCGATGGAAATGCTGCATGACATGGCGGCAACGGTAAAATCCAGCGGTGCCGATCTGGCACTTGGGTTTGACGGTGACGGTGATCGTTGCGGCGTCGTCGATGATGAAGGTGAAGAAATCTTTGCCGACAAGGTGGGCGTGATCATGGCCCGCGATCTGGCCAAGCTGCACCCCGGATCGACCTTTGTCGCAGATGTGAAATCTACCGGCCTGTTTGCCAGCGATCCCGAGCTACAGGCCCTTGGCGTCAAGGTAGATTACTGGAAAACCGGCCACAGCCACATGAAACGGCGCGTCAAGGAAATCGGTGCGCTGGCTGGGTTTGAAAAGTCGGGCCATTACTTTCTGGCCGAGCCGGTCGGGCGCGGTTATGACTGCGGAATGCGCGTCGCGGTCGAGATCTGTAAACTGATGGACCGCAACCCGGATCAAAGCATGTCCGACCTGCGCAAAGCTCTGCCCAAGACCTGGTCGACGCCCACCATGTCACCCTATGCAGCAGATACCGAAAAATACGATATCCTGCAGCGACTGGTCGACAAGCTGGTTGCCAAAAGCGAAGCTAATAAGACATTTGCTGGCCGCGCGATCAAGGAGGTCGTTACGGTGAACGGCGCACGTGTCATTCTGGACAACGGCAGCTGGGGGCTGGTGCGGGCTTCATCCAACACACCCAATCTGGTGGTCGTGTGTGAAAGCAGCGAAAGCGAAGCTGAGATGCGTGCGATCTTTGCCGATATTGATGCAGTGATCCGAACCGAACCCGGTGTTGGAGATTACGATCAAACCATCTGAAGAAAACTGCTTGGGGCATATCTGATTGCCCCAAGCGCAACACTTGCTCAGTTGCTGCCAAACAGTTTGAGCAGCCCTTTCTTCGCCTCTTCTTCCAGCTTGTTCTTAAGCGCATCTTCGATCTGATCGCTGTCCGTGATGGTGGTATCCAGCTCGTTTCCAACCTTTTCGAAAACTTTCTGTTTCGCGTCGTTTTCCAGCTCCTTGACCTTCACATCTGCCGCTGCTTCGATGACCTTGGTCAGATCCGGCTTGATTGACGGGTTGCTCCACGGGCCAACGATGCGCACAGGCACCGAGATGCCCTGCCCCGAATTGGCACGCAAAGCTACAGGCGTGAACAGATAATCGATATTGCGCGCGCCCAGCCCCACGACCCCCTGACCATCGGCACGGTAATTCTTGAGCGACATGAGCAGATCGTTATTCGTCAACATACCCTGATCGATGGTAAAGCTGGCCGACAGGCTGTTGAACACCGTTGTTCCACCCGATCCGGTCCCCTGCCCCATAAGTCGATCCAGATCGAAACCGGATATTACCCCCGTCCCGACATCCAGATTCCCCTTCCCGCTGAGAGAGCGCATGATCTGATCCTCAGACTGACCGACACCCAGAAACTCAATGGTTCCTGCCGCGCTTCCCGACAGGCGTTCGACACCGGCCAACGTTGACAATGCCTGTTTCAGATCAATCTCACTTGCCGTCACCTTGCCGCCCACGGACAGGCCATTGCGATTATTGGCAACCACCTGCCCGTTCAACTGACCCGAAAACAACGTCGCCGGATGCATCGCAAGAACCGCCCGCGCGTGATCCAGTGTCAGCGTCAGGTCACTTTTCCCAAACGTCATGCCGGGAACTGCGATTGAGTTGGCCGTCAGGCGAATATTGCCATTCGCCAAAGCCAACGCGGATGCGTCGATTGGGTCTTTTGACCAGCCTTCCTGAGCTGGTGAAGCAAGCTGAGACGCGCCACCCGACTCGGTGCCGGTTTCGGATATCTTCGACAGGTCCAGATCGCCCGCATCCAGGCGTGCGACGATCTGAGGGGGATCGGAAATGGTGATATCCGCCTCTCCGACAAACCGGTTGCCATCCAACTGCGCTGTCATGTTCCGCAGGGAAATCCGACCGTCCCGCGTATAGGTCATTTGCGCAGAGATATCGGCAACGTTACCCAATCCCGACGGCACAGCCACGCCCGCCTGACCGAAGGCCGCCAGCATCTTTTCTGTATCTTGGGTGATGATCTTTGTGGTTCCGTCCATCTCTCCGGCCAGATTGACGTGGCCGTCAAAGCCAATCTTACCACCCGGTGCAGTCAGGACCAATTCAAGCGCGGTTACGAACCCTGCGGCAAAGGCTGGCAAGTCCGGAATCTTCAAATCAACCTGAACAGCACCTCCGGGTACAGGCATTGATGCCTCCATTACCATCGGTGCAGTGACCTGAGGCCAACTGGCCGACAAGGTTACATCAGGAAAGTCCATCTGCGTGGCACCGTCTTCCACATAGATCAGTCGCGCATTATTAAGCTGCAACTCTTCCAAAGTTACGGCCGACGATGCGCTGGCCGGAACCGTCCCTGCAGACGGTGTGGCAGTCGCGGTGGTCACAGGCACGCTCAGCTCCCAGTTTCCGCGCCCTTGCGAACGCTCCAGCCGCAGCACCGGGTTTTCCGCGAAAACGCGTTTGATCCGCAGATCCCCGTTCAAAAGCGCAGCAGCATCCACGCCCACGGCAAGGCTATCAGCGCTCAGCATCGGCTCTGGCCCGGCCCAGCTGGCGTTCCCAAAACGCACGGGCCCGGTTTCCATCCCCAGCACCGGCCAGAACGACAGGCGCACATCGCCGCTCAATCTCAGTTCGCGCCCGGTCTGGGCTTTGACCTGCTCAGCCAGAATCGCGCCAAGCTTGTCTCCGGGCATCAGCAAAAGCGCGCCAATTACCAGCGCAATCACTGCCACAACAATAAACAGGATGCGTATCAGCCATTTCATGATCTGCTCTCCGCCTTTTGGCTTGTCTTTGCCGCGATCATTCAAATCGCACGTCACATTTGCAAGAGGAAGCTTTCCCCACTATATGCCGCGCCATGACGACGAACCCGCCAAACCTCCGCCCCGACCTGGCTCCGGCCGCCCGGATCACCGAGACACCCCGTTCAAACCAGCCGACGATCGGCATGGTGTCGCTGGGCTGTCCAAAAGCTTTGGTCGACAGCGAACGCATTCTGACCCGGCTTCGTGCTGAAGGATACGGCATTTCGCCCGATTATGCCGGGGCCGATGCCGTCATTGTGAACACCTGCGGGTTCCTCGACAGCGCCAAGGCGGAATCGCTGGACGCAATCGGAGAGGCGCTGGTTGAAAACGGCAAGGTCATCGTCACCGGCTGTCTGGGGGCCGAACCGGATTACATCCGCGAACACCACCCCCGCATCATGGCGGTCACCGGACCGCATCAGTACGAGCAGGTTATGGATGCGGTTCACGCCGCCGTTCCCCCTGACCCTGACCCGTTCGTTGATCTGCTGCCCGCCAGCAGCGTTCGATTGACCCCCCGCCACTACAGTTATCTGAAAATCTCAGAGGGCTGTAACCACAAATGCAAGTTCTGCATCATCCCTGATATGCGGGGAAAACTGGCCAGCCGTCCGGCCCATGCGGTTCTACGCGAGGCGGAAAAGCTGGTCGAAAACGGCGTGCGAGAACTGTTGGTGATCTCGCAGGATACTTCGGCCTATGGGCTGGACCGGAAATACGATGTGAACCCGTGGAAAGACCGCGAGGTGCGCAGCCACATCACCGATCTGGCCCGTGAACTGGGTCAGATGGATGCCTGGGTGCGGCTGCACTATGTCTATCCCTATCCACATGTGCGCGAGTTGATCCCCCTGATGGCGGATGCCGGGTCCAACATATTGCCGTATCTGGATATCCCGTTCCAGCACGCCCACCCGGATGTTCTGAAACGGATGGCCCGCCCCGCCGCAGCGGCCAAAACTCTGGACGAAATCCAAGCCTGGCGCGCAATCTGCCCCGATATCACCCTGCGTTCGACCTTTATCGTTGGCTATCCGGGTGAGTCCGAGGCCGAATTCCAAACCCTGCTGGACTGGATGGACGAGGCGCAACTGGATCGAGTCGGCTGTTTTCAATACGAAAACGTGGACGGTGCGCGCTCAAACGACCTTCCCGATCACGTCCCGGCCGAAGTCAAGCAAGAGCGGTGGGATCGCTTCATGGAAAAGGCTCAGGCCATTTCAGAAGCCAAGTTGCAGGCTAAAGTCGGACAAACGCTTCAAGTAATCGTCGACGAAGTGGATGACGAAGCCGCCACCTGCCGCACCAAATCGGACGCTCCCGAGATCGACGGCAACCTGTTCATTGACGAGGGCTTCGAAGGCTTCAAACCCGGCGATATCGTCACCGTCGAAGTGGACGAGGCGGGGGAATACGATCTGTGGGGGAAACCCGTTTAACGCCAGTAGCCTGCCCCATAGTGTTTTCGGGTCAATAGTTACGAAGTACTGCTCAGGTAGAAAAAAACCGCCATGAATGGCGGCGAAAATTCCTGAAAATGGTGCAGGCGGTCCGTAGTCAAACCGCCTGCGAAAAGCTTACTGAGAAACCGGGTTGCAGACGGTTTGACCTGCTTCGGTTGTTGCCAGTTCATAGCCTGCCGAGCAGCTGGCCGAGCCATACTTGTCATAGTCGGGTTGTACGTAAACAGGGGTCGGTTCTTCCTGCTGCGCACAAGCGGTCAGGACCAGGGCAAATGCGCCAACGGCTGCAAGTTTCAGTTTCATGTCCGTCAATCCTCTATTACTTTTCTGATATTGCCCAGCTTTTCGGGCCGCTTCCAGAGTACGGGCTGAACGGCAATCTGGCAACTAAAACGGTCACTTCCTTGTGAGGAAGAGCGATTCCATGCCAGTTCGAAGCCCAAACGATGATCCTTGCGGCATTACAGCTACCTTTTTGTCTGCATCGTCCTAAACTGTGTGACGTTTCAGCCAAATACGGAGAAGCCACATGTCAGACACACCCGTTATTGCCCAGAAAACCCCTTTTCCAGTCGAAGTTGCCGAAGGAAAAACCTATTTCTGGTGCGCGTGTGGAAAGTCAAACCGGCAACCCTTTTGCGATGGCTCACATAAAGACAGCGGGTTCGAACCGGTGAAATATACGGCCGAGGCCAGCAAAAAGGTCTTTTTTTGCGGGTGCAAACACAGTGCAAACGCGCCGTTGTGCGATGGAACGCATAAAGACCTTTGATCAGCCCTTCAATCTGTTCAGTGTCTCTGAATTTGCACAGAAATCTGGGGCCGTGTCCGCTGGATTCTGCCGCTGAGCCAGCCAGTTTGTGCATTGCGCACCACAGCCCGAGGCGCGACAGCGCGTGACCAGTTCAGCGTATCCTTCGGGCGACAACCGCCCTTCGGCCATGGCTTCGCTCAGTGAAACTCCCATGCTGCGGGAAACAGAGCGCGTCAACCAAAAGTGCTTTTCGACCTCACCCAGAATATCCCGAGGCATCACGCGTCCTCCGCTTGCAAAGCTTTGATGGCCTTGAATCGACCGCGGTTCGGGCATGTGCACGGGGCATGATCAATCTGTTCGCGCCGTTCCAGCCACTCCGGACAGGTTCTGGCCCAGGTACAGCCGCGACACTGTTGCACGATCTCGGCCCAATCCTCATGTTTCAGGTGACCATCCCGATAGGCTGCGGCCAAGTCGGTTCCTGTGACCTGACCCATCCGCAGTACCAGACGAAGGTGGGCCATGATTTCACCGAGTCGTGGCATGACGAACCTGACAGTTAAGGCATCAATTTGTGCAGTAACTCCTGGTTACGGCAGTATTCCGGTGTCCGCCCAGCGGTCGCCATTTTGTTGAGCAGATCCTGACAATGATCCGGGTTTGGACAATCGGTACATCGCAGAACTGCCTCGGAAATCTGGTCGAAAGACACCTTGCCACCAATGGCTGCTTCCTCAAGATCGATGTCCAGCATTCTGGCCATGTCGTCCACCAATCCGGCATGAAGCCTCAAGGACTCTCGGGTGGGCATGCTGTATCCTTTCCCTTTCGCGCTTTACGAAATCGTAGCGCATCCGGGGCGTCATACTTTGACACAGGTCAAAATTGGGCGCCGATGTGATCCAGATAGGCCCGGGTTGCATCCTGAACGCGGCGAAAGCGGTCCCCACCCAGCTTTTTGCCTCCGTACCAGCGGGTGACGATGATCACGTGATTGTCCAGCCCTGCACGCTCGATCATCCGCAGGATTACCATACCGGCCCCGCTTTCCCCATCATCGGCCTTCAGTGCACCGGTCGGCAAAGAGGCGGCCCAGGTGTTATGTGTGGCCTTGGCATAGGATTTATCGGACTTCAGTTGATCCAGAACCGCGTCAACTTCCGCGCGCGACGCCACAGGCGCGCCAGATACCGCATATTTCGACCCGCGATCCGTCAAAATTACGCCAAGGCGCACAAGATCGGTCATTGCGTCAGCCCCAGTTGCGTGGCGGTTTCAAGCACGATGTGCACGCGCTGCGCGTTTGGTGGGTGGGTGCCCAGAAACCTGTCGCCAGGATCCGGAATCCGGTCAAAGAACTTCGCCCCAACCAGCGGGTTGTAGCCCGCATTATGTGTAATGATCGTTCCCATCTGGTCAGCTTCAAGTTCAAAAGCCTTCACATAAGCCTGAACACCAACCTGCGCGCCCACTTTCTGAGCCTCTTCTATGTCGGCGGCGTCACCCCCGCGCAGCTTTTCCGCCTTTCCAAACTCAGTGGCGCTTGCGCTGGCATTTTCGCTTTGCCTTGCGATGTGCCCCAGAACGTGATGGGCCGCCTCATGTCCCATGACAAAAGCCAGTTCGTCTGCGTTTTGCGTAGAACGGATCATCGCAACGGTAAAAATGATGGTAGGTTGCCGCTGGTCGTCCAATGTCTGAAAGGCATTGGCGGATGCGCGCGGATTCAGGTCAACGAGAATCTGGAAATCGCATTTCTGAGGCCTTGGTTGCTTCAAACACTGGCTGCGGGCCTCAGCCACGATGTTCTGGCTGACTTCGCGAAAGGTCTGGGCAACATCCTCAGAACCCGGCCCTTCACCCAGCCAGTCCGCGGCAGGCTGCAAGCGCAATGCACCTTCCGCACAGGCCGCAAGCAGCAGGGGAAACACCAAAACAAAGCGTCTGCGCATGTTACGTCCTTCGGCTCGGTCTGACTGCGATTTCAACATAGTACCTGCCGCTCAGAGTGACCACACAATGCTTTGAAACGAACGTCTTGCATTGCGCGTCGACGGCTTGCACTCTGTCCTTATGTTTTCGATTGAGCATGAATTCGACTCGACGGTCATAACGCTTGTGGACGAAGGTGAAAAACCCTTGCAGGAAGATGTTGTGATCAACAATTTCGCCGAATGCGTCACGCTGGAACAGTTTGATCCGCGAACCGACCAGGTGCAAAAGATCACCTTGTCGCCCGAACAGGTCCGCGACCTGGCCGCAGCGCTGGACCTGCCCGAGGGTGTTTACCAGATCCGTGAAACGGGACCTTAGGGCACATAGACAAACACCTTGTTGCGCGCGGTTTGCCCCTGCTTGAGTGTCAGTGTCGAAGGGGCAACGCGAAGGCACCTCGCAAGGATCGCCTGAACCGCATGGTTGGCTTTGCCACTGTCAGGCGGAGCCGTGACAAATACCCTGATCTGCCCGCCTTCCACGATCACCCGGTCGCGCGCGGCCTTAGGTGTTACTTTCAAGTGAAACACTGCCCCGGCGTGCGCCTGCGCGCTGAGATCCGGCAGATCTCGTAGTTTCGATTTCGCCATTGTCGCCCCTTCCCTCAATAGTCTTGCATGATGGGCGGTAGGATGAAATTGATCCACGCGATCCGTCGCCGCGCCCTTGAAACCCTCGGCATGCCGACCAAGATACAGAGACGTGATGTAAAGGAAGTTAACATATGTCCATGAAAAACCCCGCTGCTCTGGAGTTTTTGCAGTCGCGCCGGTCCCGACCCGCCAAGACACTGGTTGCCCCGGCTCCGACACGGGACGAATTGCGCCCCCTGCTGACCGCAGCCGCACGCAGCCCCGATCACGGAAAACTGGAACCCTGGCGATTTATCGTTCTGGAACAGGGGGCCATGGCACGGTTGGCAACCCTGACCGAGGCCTGCGGGCAACGGCTGAACAAAAGTCCAGAAGACATTGCAAAAGCGCGCAGCCAGTTCGACATGGGGCATCTGGCCGTAGCCGTAATCGAAGTACAAAAACCGTCCGAGAAAATACCCGCAATCGAACAAACCTATTCTGCGGGCGCGGTCTGTCTGGCCCTGCTGAATGCCGCGCTGGCCGCGGGTTGGGGTGCAAACTGGCTGACAGGTTGGCAAACCCACGACCACGACTTCTGTGTCGACGCCTTTGGCCTTGCCAAGAACGAGCGTGTCGCCGGACTGATACATATCGCCACCGAAGGAACTGCCCCACCCGAACGCCCGCGGCCCGATGTGGCAGCCATAACGGAATGGATCACAGAATGATCATCCTGAACGCCTTTTTCAGCGCACTAAGCCAGATCGGAGATCCCAAGTTCCGTGCCGTTCTGCTGCGCGGTGTAGGTTTGACCATCCTGTTGCTGGGTCTTGCATGTGTCGGTGCGATCAGGTTGATCAACTGGTTGTCGGGCAGTGAAATCTCGCTGCCATTGGTCGGAGCTGTCCCGTGGCTGAACGACGTTCTGAACTATTCAGGTATCGTTCTCGTCCTGGTCCTGCCTGTTTTCCTGATGGTACCGGTGGCGTCAGCCATCACATCGATCTTTCTGGACGAAGTGGCGCAGGCGGTCGAGGACAAGCATTTTCCAGCCTTGCCACCTGCACGACGCATTCCGGTGTCGGAGGCCCTGAAGGACGGCCTCAGCTTTCTTGGCGTGCTGATTGTAGCAAACCTGCTGGCGCTGATCCTCTATGCGATCTTCACCCCGTTTGCGCCCTTCATCTTCTGGGCCATGAACGGGTTCCTGTTGGGGCGGGAATACTTCACGCTGGCCGCCATACGCCGGATCGGGCGGGATGGCGCGCGCCAATTGCGGGCCCGACATTCGACCACGATCTGGGTCGCCGGAACCCTGATGGCCATTCCGCTGTCGATACCGCTGTTGAATCTGGTGATCCCGATCCTTGGCGCGGCGACATTCACCCATGTTTATCATGCTGTGTCAGGCCAAAAGGTCTGACACAGATTACCTCGGCTCCAGTTGGTTCAACCAGTCGAGGTCCCGCACTGAAATCACACCGGAAATGATGATCCCGGCAATGATCGCCCACAAAACCACAGCAATGGCGGTGGTGATCCACATCTTGGCTTTCATGTGATGGACTTCCGGCGCACCCGCATGGGTGCCCGGAACGATATCGTTCAGGTCACCCTGAGTTTTGATGCGAATGGGCAGCACCACAAGCAACGTCATGAACCAGATGACGGCGAACAGCACCAATGCAGCAGTAATGGTCACTTCAGGTCCCCCGGGTTTTGCGGATCATACCTGTTCCAGCTCGACCAGGCAGCCGTTGAAATCCTTGGGGTGCAGAAACAGAACCGGTTTACCATGCGCACCGATCTTGGGCTCACCTGATCCCAGAACACGGGCTCCGGTTGCTTTCAGATGATCACGGGCCGCGATGATATCCTCGACCTCGTAACATACATGGTGGATGCCGCCGGCCGGGTTCTTTTCCAAGAACCCGTTGATCGGGCTGTCATCACCCAGCGGATACAGAAGTTCGATCTTGGTGTTGGGCAGTTCGATGAACACGACCGTGACACCATGATCCGGCTCGTCCTGCGGCGCGCCGACTTTGGCGCCCAGCGCGTTGCGGTATTGCTCGGACGCCGCCTCAAGATCCGGTACGGCGATGGCGACGTGGTTCAGACGTCCAATCATGTCTCACTCCTGCTGTCCTGCGTTGCATGGGTTATGGGGGCTGATCCGCCAAAGGACAAGTGCGCCAAATCGCGCGTTAACGTCGTGTTAGCCAGGAGTTCCTAGCGTGAAGCATCTGCTGCATAGGAGAGCTGCCATGGACGATTCGGGCCTACTTGCCACCACCACCGCCGCGCCCACCGCGACTCGACCCTTGCTGGGTCAGACAATATTGGTTGTCGAAGACAGCCGGTACGCTTGCGATGCCATCCGCCTGATGTGCCTGCACAGCGGCGCGCGCATTCGCCGTGCGGATTGCCTGAAATCGGCGCGAAGGCATCTACAGATCTATCGGCCTTCGGTCATCCTGGTCGATATGGGTCTGCCCGACGGGTCCGGAGCTGACCTGATCGCCGAACTGGCCGAAGCTTCACCACGGATCAGCGTGATCATGGGCCTGTCGGGCGATGACGCTACCGAAGGTCTGGCGTACGCAGTCGGGGCGGATGGATTTCTGTCCAAGCCGATAAAATCATTGTCTTATTTTCAGAAGTCCATTCTGGAGCGCCTGCCCGAAGATCGACGCCCAAGCGGGCTCCACTCGGTTCGCGACGAAGTCATCCGACCCGACCCGATGGCTTATCAGGACGACATGGCGCATATCGCCGATGTCCTTACCGGGCCCAACGATCATCGCACATGGGATTACGCCGCCCAGTTTCTGCAAGGGGTCGCACGGGAAGCCGATGACAGACCGTTGGCAGAAGCCGCCCGAAAGCTGGCGCTGTCACGGGCGAACGGCGCACCGATCACGGCGCAGGCAGCGCAGGTCGCCGGCATGGTGCAGAACCGTTTGGAACAAAGAAAGGCGATTTGACGTGATTGCAGCTTATTTCATCACTGCAACGCTTCTGTGCATCTGGGCCTATCGCCAAACACGGCAGACTGCACGCTCAATTCGTGTCAACCGAGGCGATTTGAACAACCCGTTGGACTGACCCGCGAATACTCGCTGGCATCAAAATGAATCCGCCCGCTAAATGCGGGCGGCTGTTGTTCAGTCCTGCGGAATGAGGCGCAAACCCAGTTCCATCAGTTGATCTGACGTCGGGTCCGACGGCGCATGCATCATCAGGTCTTCGGCCCGCTGGTTCATCGGGAACATCATGACCTCGCGGATATTGGCCTCATCCGCCAACAGCATCACGATCCGGTCGATCCCTGCAGCGCAGCCACCGTGCGGCGGCGCACCGTAGTGGAAGGCGTTGAACAGGGCGCCAAATCGGGATTTCACTTCATCCTCGCCATAGCCCGCCAGTTCAAAAGCTTTCAGCATGATTTCCGGCTTGTGGTTCCGGATCGCACCCGACACCAGTTCGTATCCGTTGCACGCCAGATCGTATTGATAACCGCGCACATCAAGCGGATTGCCCTGCAGCGCTTCCATGCCGCCTTGCGGCATCGAAAACGGGTTGTGCTCAAAGTCGATCGCGCCGGTTTCTTCGTCTTGTTCGTAGATCGGGAAATCAACGATCCAGGCAAAGGCAAAGCGGTCTTTCTCGGTCAGGCCAAGCTCGTCGCCGATCACGTCGCGCGCCTTGCCTGCAACCTTTTCAAAAGCTTTCGGCTTACCACCCAGGAAAAATGCAGCATCGCCGACCCCCAGACCCAATTGCTGGCGGATCGCCTCGGTTCGTTCGGGGCCGATGTTCTTGGCCAGCGGACCTGCGGCCTCCATCCCTTCGCCCTGATCACGCCAGAAGATGTAGCCCATCCCCGGCAGACCCTCTTTCTGGGCAAAGGCATTCATACGGTCACAGAACTTGCGGCTGCCACCGGTTGGCGCGGGGATAGCGCGAATTTCGGTGCCTTCCTGTTCGAGCAGTTTTGCGAAAATCGCGAAGCCAGACCCGCGGAAGTGGTCAGAGACCACCTGCATTTTGATGGGATTCCGCAGGTCGGGCTTGTCCGTGCCATACCACAGCGCCGAATCCTTGTAGGAAATTTGTGGCCAGTCCTGATCAACCTTGCGGCCACCGCCGAACTCTTCGAAGACGCCGGCCAGAACGGGCTGGATCGTGTCGAACACATCCTGCTGCTCGACAAAGGACATCTCGAGGTCGAGCTGGTAGAAATCGGTGGGCGAGCGGTCGGCGCGCGGGTCTTCGTCGCGAAAGCAAGGCGCAATCTGGAAATATTTGTCGAAACCCGACACCATGATCAGCTGCTTGAACTGCTGCGGGGCCTGCGGCAAGGCGTAGAACTTGCCCGGATGCAGGCGCGACGGCACCAGAAAGTCACGCGCGCCTTCGGGCGAGGATGCGGTGATGATCGGCGTCTGATACTCGCGGAACCCCTGATCCCACATACGCTTGCGCATGGAGGCCACAACGTCCGAGCGCAGGGTCATGTTGCGCTGCATCGCCTCGCGCCGCAGGTCGAGGTAACGATAACGCAGGCGCGTTTCCTCGGGGTATTCCTGATCGCCGAACACCATCAGCGGCAGTTCCTCCGCAGCCCCCAGAACTTCCAGTTCGCGCACGTAAACCTCGATCTCGCCGGTGGGCAGTTTCGGGTTCACCAGTTCGGCGGCACGCGCCTTGACGGTTCCGTCGATGCGGATGCACCATTCGGAACGCACCTTTTCCAGCGCAGCAAAAGCGGCGCTGTCGCCATCGCACAAAACCTGTGTCACACCAAAATGATCGCGCAGGTCGATGAACAGGACGCCCCCGTGATCTCGGACCCGATGCACCCAACCGGACAGGCGAACGGTTTCACCGACATTGGCGGCGGTCAGTGCGGCGCAGGTGTGGCTGCGATAGGCGTGCATGGATCATATCCCTTCGGGCGCAGAATTCGTCGCGCCGATACACCCTGTCAGGCCCGGAAAGTCAAGGCGGGTCGCCCTGTCAAAACGGCCTTTGCACGTTGCCTGAGTAGAAATAGACACCCAGCCCGACCGCAAAGATGATATTACCCACAATCACGTGCAACAGCACCGCATAGAAGAACGAGCCGCGCTGCCTGTAGGCCCATGTAAACAGCAGCCCGCCCGCAAATGTCATGAGGGCGACAATCCAGCTCCAATGCATCAGATGCGCGAACGAGAAGATTGCAGCATTCAGCACATAAGCCGCGCGCCCCTCTGGCAAGATCGCGTGATAACACTGGAAGTATAGTGGGCGGAACAGCACAGCTTCGCGAAGCGACCAGTTGGCCCAATCATAGCGCAGCTCGGCCCATTGAATGCCCGGTGTCCAATGCAGCAGCAATATCCCATCCCGGTCAGGGCAAACAGTGCCGGAAACATCCTGTTCGTAGGAAACAAAACCGCGATGATCAGCGGCGGGACAATATTAAACAGGCCGAACTCAACCCTTAACCGCGGCAATGCAACCGGAGACCCGACCATCGCACCTTCTTTGATCACGTGTATATCAGCTCCACCCGGATCAGCCCGCGCAGTGAATTGCCCATGTAGGCAGTTTGCGCATTTTTCAGGTCGCTCAAGGTCAGCACGGCCTCGGACACCGTTTCTTTATCCAGCAACTCTTCGCGCAATATGCCAGGCAACAGACCGCTGGACAGCGCAGGCGTCAGAATACGGCCATCCCGCTTTTCGACGAAAAGGTTGCTGATGGTGCCCTCACACAGTTCATCAAGCTCATTCAGGAATAACACTTCGTCTATGCCATCCGTCAGCGCGGCGCGGGCATCGTCATATAGGGCGCGGCGGCTTGTCTTGTGACGCAGCCAAAGATCATTGGAAGCCAGCCGCTGATCAGACAGGGCTATGCGCCAGACCGGAGGGTTGCTGGCCAGAACCCCGGTCGTCAATTCGAATGCACCCGATGCATCCAACGTCAAACGACAACGCAAGGGGGTGTCGCCCAACGCGCCATCCAGCGCGGCGGTCGCTGCATCCGGGTTGAAGGGAAGGCCAAAGGCCGCAGCGGTTCGGGCCATGCGCGCAAGGTGACGGTCTTTTCGGACAAAGCCCTGATCTGGCCGAAACGCCAGCGTTTCGATCAGGCGGAAATCAGGCTCAGCTGGCGGGCGAAGCGGGCTTTCCATAGCGCCTCCTCATATTCTGCCGGGGCGGTACTGTCCCAGACAAGGCCCCCGCCCACGTTCAGGGTGGCCTGATCGCCTTCCAGCATCAGCGTACGAATGGCCACGTTGAACTCGGACCGGCCATCAGGCGCGGCCCAGCCGATGGTGCCACAATAGATGTCGCGCGGCCAGGGTTCCAGCCCGGCCAGAATTTCCATGGCGCGAATTTTGGGGGCGCCCGTGATCGAGCCGCAGGGAAACAACGCCATCAATATATCGCTGAGCCCTGCGCATTTGAGCAACTGGGCCCGGACAAGTGAAACCATCTGATGCACGGTCGCATAGGTTTCGACCTTAAACAGTTCAGGTACATGAACGGAACCGGGCAGCGCGACACGGCTGATATCGTTGCGCAGCAGATCGACGATCATCAGGTTTTCCGCCCGGTTCTTTTCGTCCGTGGTCAGAAACGACCGGCGCCGCATATCCTCATCCGGGTCTTCGCTGCGCGGCTGGGTACCCTTCATCGGTCGTGTTTCGATCTTTCCATCCGTGTCCGTGCGGAAGAACAACTCCGGCGAGCGGCTGAGCAAATCGGGCAACCCGACCTGCTGCACCAGCGCGCCATGCCCAACGGGCTGCCCCGCTGCCAGTGCCGCATAAAGGGCTTCACTGCTGCCCGAGACGGTCAGATCAATCGGAAAGGTCAGGTTCGCCTGATAGATATCACCAGCACCGATGGCATCATGCACCACTTGAAAGGCTTCGCCATAACGCGCCTCATCCCAGCGCGGCTGAAACACGCGCACCTCGCCCGCAGGCGTCGGTAAAGCAACCCGATCCGGTGCGCCGTAAACCCCAAAGCACAGCAGGGGCAACCGACGCGCATCCGGCAAAAGATCGATCAGCCGGGGTTCAAGCACATATCCCAGTTCATAGCTGGCATAGCCAGCCAGCCATGCCCCGTCCGCGCGCGCCTCATCCAGCGCCGCCAGAGCCTGGGGCACGTCCTTCGCAGTATCCGCGCGGATAATCCGAGACGGACGCTGAAACCGGGCTCCGCGACCGGAGTGTCCCTGATCAAAACGAATACGCAACTGCATCCTCTTTTGCCGTGAAGGGCGATATAGAGAATACTCTGGCAGGGGAAAGGGGGGAAAGCGGCAATTTCGCTTCTGTTTCCGATACCCCTTGAACCTTTCTGCGTGGTCCCTATAACCCACGACAATTTGGGCGCTTGGGCGGTGCCCGCGACTCGTGCAAAATCGAAGGGGCCAGGCCATGCCGAAGAGAACCGACATCAAGTCGATCATGATCATCGGGGCGGGTCCCATTGTTATCGGTCAGGCTTGCGAGTTCGACTATTCTGGAGCGCAGGCCTGCAAAGCCCTGCGCGAAGAAGGTTACCGGGTTATTCTGGTCAACTCGAACCCGGCGACAATCATGACTGACCCCGGACTTGCCGATGCCACCTATATCGAGCCGATCACGCCCGAGGTCGTCGCCAAGATCATCGAAAAGGAACGCCCTGATGCCCTGCTGCCCACAATGGGCGGGCAAACCGGTCTGAACACCTCGCTCGCGTTGGAAGAGATGGGGGTGTTGGACAAGTTCGGTGTCGAGATGATCGGTGCCAAACGCGACGCCATCGAGATGGCCGAGGACCGCAAATTGTTCCGCGAGGCGATGGATCGGCTGGGGCTGGAAAACCCTAAAGCCACCATCGTGACCGCCCCCAAGAAGGCCGACGGCTCTGCCGATCTGGACGCAGGTGTCCAGATCGCTCTGGACGAGCTGGAGGAAATCGGCCTGCCTGCCATCATCCGCCCGGCCTTTACCTTGGGCGGCACAGGCGGCGGCGTGGCCTATAACCGCGAGGATTATATCCATTTCTGCCGCTCGGGCATGGATGCCTCGCCTGTCAACCAGATCCTCGTCGATGAAAGCCTGCTGGGCTGGAAAGAATACGAGATGGAAGTGGTGCGCGACACCGCCGACAACGCCATTATCGTCTGCTCCATCGAAAACGTCGACCCGATGGGCGTGCACACGGGTGACTCGATCACCGTGGCCCCTGCCCTGACGTTGACCGACAAGGAATACCAGATCATGCGCAACGGCTCGATTGCCGTCCTGCGCGAGATCGGAGTGGAAACCGGTGGCTCGAACGTGCAATGGGCGATCAACCCCGATGATGGCCGCATGGTTGTGATCGAAATGAACCCGCGCGTGTCGCGCTCTTCGGCGCTGGCCTCCAAGGCGACGGGTTTCCCAATTGCCAAGATCGCTGCGAAACTGGCCGTGGGTTACACGCTGGACGAGCTGGACAATGACATCACCAAGGTCACGCCTGCGTCGTTTGAACCTACCATCGACTATGTCGTCACCAAGATCCCGAAATTCGCGTTTGAGAAATTCCCCGGCTCTGAGCCTTATCTGACCACTGCAATGAAGTCGGTGGGTGAGGCGATGTCCATCGGCCGCACCATTCACGAATCCATGCAAAAGGCGCTGGCCTCGATGGAGTCCGGCCTGACCGGGTTTGATGAGATCGAAATTCCGGGGCTGAGCATCGGCCTGTGGGATGAGGTCGAAAGCAGCGACGACAAGGCACATGTCATCAAAGCGATCAGCAAGCAGACCCCCGACCGCCTGCGCACTATCGCACAAGCCATGCGTCATGGCCTGACCGACGACGAAATCTTCGGCGTTACCAAGTTTGACCCCTGGTTCCTGGCCCGCATCCGCGAGATCACCGAAGCAGAGCGCACCGTGCGCAAGGACGGTTTGCCAGTGACCGAAGAAGGCATCCGAAAGCTCAAGATGCTGGGCTTTACCGATGCGCGTCTGGGCAATCTGTCTGGCCGCAGCGAAGATAACGTACGCCGCGCCCGCCACAATTTGGGCGTTACCGCGGTTTTCAAACGCATCGATACCTGCGCCGCCGAGTTCGAAGCGCAAACGCCCTATATGTACTCGACTTACGAAGCGCCGATGATGGGCGATGTCGAATGCGAGGCACGCCCAAGCGACCGCAAGAAGGTCGTTATTCTTGGTGGTGGTCCGAACCGGATCGGTCAGGGGATCGAGTTCGATTATTGCTGCTGCCACGCCTGCTATGCGCTGACCGAGGCCGGGTACGAGACCATCATGGTCAATTGCAACCCCGAGACGGTTTCGACCGACTATGACACATCGGACCGTCTGTATTTCGAACCGCTGACCTTTGAACACGTCATGGAAATCCTGACGAAGGAACAGGAACACGGCACGCTGCACGGTGTGATCGTTCAGTTCGGTGGGCAAACTCCGTTGAAGCTGGCCAACGCGCTTGAGGCCGAGGGTATTCCGATTCTGGGTACCACACCGGACGCAATTGACTTGGCCGAAGACCGCGAACGGTTCCAGGCGCTGGTCAATGAACTGGGCCTGAAACAGCCCAGAAACGGCATTGCCTCGACCGACGAAAAGGCGCTGGAGATTGCGGAAGAGATCGGTTTCCCGCTGGTCATTCGCCCCTCTTACGTTCTGGGCGGTCGTGCTATGGAAATCGTGCGCGATATGGATCAGCTGCGACGCTATATCAACGAGGCCGTTGTGGTCTCGGGCGACAGCCCCGTACTGCTGGACAGCTATCTGGCGGGCGCGGTCGAACTGGACGTAGACGCCCTGTGTGACGGCACCGACGTTCACGTCGCGGGCATCATGCAGCATATCGAAGAGGCGGGCGTCCACTCGGGCGATTCCGCCTGTTCGCTGCCGCCCTATTCACTGTCGAAAGAGATCATCGGGCAGATCAAGGATCAGGCGTTCAAGCTGGCCAAGGCACTGAACGTCGTTGGCCTGATGAATGTGCAATTCGCGATCAAAGATGATGAGATCTATCTGATCGAAGTGAACCCGCGCGCGTCGCGCACCGTACCGTTTGTTGCCAAGGCCACCGACAGTGCGATTGCATCGATTGCTGCACGCATCATGGCGGGCGAGAAGCTGGCCAACTTCCCGATGCGCCCTCCCTATCAAGAAGGCAAGGACACCAAGATCGCGGACCAGATGACGCTGGCCGATCCGGACATGCCGTGGTTCTCGGTAAAAGAAGCAGTCATGCCCTTCGCCCGTTTCCCCGGCGTCGACACCATCCTTGGCCCGGAAATGCGCTCGACCGGCGAGGTGATGGGCTGGGACCGTGACTTCCCACGTGCGTTCCTCAAGGCGCAGATGGGCGCGGGCATGGTGTTGCCGTCCTCTGGCCGTGCGTTCATTTCGATCAAGGATGCCGACAAGGGCAAAGCCATGCTGGAAGCGGCGCAAGTTCTGGTTGACCAGGGCTTTACGCTCGTGGCCACGCGCGGCACCCAAAGCTGGCTGGACGAACAGGGTGTTGCCTGTGACGTGGTGAACAAGGTGTACGAAGGCCGCCCGGATGTTGTGGACATGCTGAAAGACGGTCAGGTGCAGCTGGTGATGAACACCACCGAAGGCGCGCAGGCGGTTGAGGACAGCAAGGCCATCCGCTCGATCGCGCTGTATGATAAGATCCCATATTTCACCACCGCAGCAGGTGCCAACGCCGCTGCACTGGCGATCAAGGCGCAGGCTGAAGGCGACGTCGAGGTGAAATCGCTACAGGGGTAAAGACCCCTGACCCAAACGAAAAAGCCCCAGAGGAAACTCTGGGGCTTTTCTTTATTTCCAATGCTTTACGTAGGTATTTCCGTCGTTCTCTTTCGTTCGTCACGGGCGAAGAACAGCAGATAGAACACCGGTGCTGCAACCATTGTCAGCACAGTGGCAAATGCCAGACCGCCCATGATCGTCACTGCCATCGAGACGAAGAACGCATCCGTCAGCAGCGGCGCCATGCCCAGAATGGTCGTGACAGCCGCCAGCATGACGGGCCGCAAACGGGACACGGATGCTTCGATGATTGACTCGCGCAGGGGCTTGCCGGTGGCGCGGACCAGATCGATTTCCTCAACCAGAACAATGCCGTTCTTGATCAGCATACCCGACAGGCTGAGCAGGCCCAGAAGTGCCGTAAAGGTGAAGGGCAGCCCTGTTCCCAGCAGGCCGATCACCACGCCGTTCACGGACATCGGCACCAGCAGCCAGATGATGATCGGCTGGCGGATCGCGTTGAACAACAGGACCGAGATCAACACCATGATCAGCAGGCTCAGCGGCAATTGTCTGCCCAGGCTTGCCTGTGCTTTGCGCGAGTTTTCGAACTCTCCACCCCATTCCATCTTGTAGCCGGGTGGCAGATCGATGGCCTCGATGGCGTCGCGCACTTCGGCGTGGACCTGTGCCGCTGTCAGGTCGGGCGGGATGTCGGCGCCGACGGTGATGGTCAGAACCCGATCACGACGGTGAACCAACGTATTGAGCGATTTGTACTCGAATCCATCCACCATTTGTTCAATTGGAACAAACTTTTCCGACTGGTCCGAGTACACGACCTGATCGACAATCGAGTAATCTCCGTCCGCGGGTCGGCGCAGGATAATCGGGATCAGGCGGTCGCGCTCACGGAACACACCACCCGTGATGCCGTCGGTCGAGAATTGCAGAGTGGCGGCGATATTTTCGCGCGTGACACCTGCTGTCTGCGCCCGTTCTGTTGCATAGATCGGTTGCAGCGCCAGTTCCTGTTCGCGCCAGTCGTGATGAACCAGCAGCGCGTTCGGCGATGCGGCTGCCATGCGCTGCACCGCCTCATCGGCAAGCTGGCGCAGCACGACCGGGTCGCTGCCCGAGAAGCGGGCCTGAATCGGATCACCACCGCCGGGGCCAAAGACCAGACGCTTGGTGCCGAACTCACCTTCGGGGAATTGGACAGACCCAAACGCTTCAAGATCTGCTTGCAGCGCCGGGATGTCGTCCAGGCTTGCTGTGCGGATGACCATGTGCCCATAGCTGGGGTTCGGCTTTTCGGCTGAATAGGTCAGCATGAAACGGGTTGCCCCCTGGCCGACAAAGGTCGTGACCGAGACGACGTCGTCGCGTGCTGCCAGCCAGTCTTCGAACATCGCCATGTCTTCGGCGGTTCGTGCAATCGGTGTGCCCTGCGGCAGTTTGTAGTGCACGAAGAATAAAGGCGTGTTGGAGTTGGGGAAGAACTGCTGCTTCATCAGCCCAAACCCGGCATAACACACCACGGTTACGCCGACGAGACCAGCAACAACCAGCCAGCGGAAGCGCAGCGCAAAGCGCAGAATCGCACCATAGATGCGGAACAGGAGGCCGCCATAAGCGTCGATCTCGCCTGCTTTGCCCTGTTTGAAGAAGTAATGCCCTAATAGCGGCGTGACGGTGATCGCTAAAACCCAGCTGAGCAACAGTGAAATGCCGATCACGGCGAACAGAGAGAACAGGAATTCTCCGGTTGCGTCAGGGCTGAGGCCAATGCCCGCAAAGGCCATGATGCCAATCACGGTCGCACCCAGCAACGGGATCTGGGTTTTTGACGCCACATCGTCGGCCGCATCGCGCGAGGACTGGCCGCGCAACATGGATATTTGCATCCCTTCAGCCACCACGATGGCGTTGTCCACCAGCATCCCCATGGCGATGATCAGGGCACCCAGTGAGATTCGCTCCATCTCGATCGAGAAGAGCGACATGAACAGAAGCGTGCCGACCACGGTCAGCAGCAAGGTCGAGCCGACAACAATGGCCGCGCGCCAGCCCATGAAGATGCCCAGCACGGCGACCACGATGGCCACCGACATGGCAAGGTTCACGAGAAAGTCGTTCGAGGCCTGCTCGACCACCACATGTTGCTGATAGATCGGCAGGATTTCGACACCGAAGGGAATGCTTGTATTCAACTCCGCGAATTTGGCGTCAGCGCGTTTGCCAACCTCGACAATGTTTTCAGTGGCCAGACCCGCGATGCCCAAGGTGAAAGCCTCGGTCCCGTTGTAGCGGATGATAATGTCGGGGTCGTTCTGACGGGCGCGATAGACATCGGACATGTCAAAGAGGTTGATCACCTGCCCTTGCGAACCGACAGACAGGCCCGCAATGGCCGACACGCTGTCCGACCCTTCAGCCGTCAGGATGGTGGTGCGGTCGTTATCAGAGCGCAAGGACCCTGAGGAATTGACCGAATCCGCATTGGCAATCGCCTGGTTGATTGCTTGCAGCGGGACATTCTGGTTCACCGAAATCGCCAGATCGGGTTCGACAAAGATCGCCTCGTCCGGCAGGCCCTGAACCTCGACATCCGCAACGCCGTCAACGGTCAGCAGTTCACGCCGCAGGAAGGTTGCCAGTTCGTGCTTTTCAGCGTCCGAGAACCCTTGGGCGGTCACCGCATAGAACAGGCCGAACACGTCGCCGAACCCGTCATTCACAAACGGTTGGCCGACGCCCGATGGCAGGCCGCGCGTGGCGTCGCGCACCTTGGCCCTGAGCCGGGTCCAGATGGCGGGCAGTTCGGTGCCGTCGTATGTCGACTTGATCTCAACCTCGATCAGCGACCGTCCGGGTTGATTGACCGAGGTGATGACGTCCACCTCGCCCATCTGCTGTATGGCGGATTCCAGCGGTTCCGATACTTCCAGCGCCACCTGTTCGGCGGTGGCGCCCGGGTATTGCGTGATGACAACCGCGTTCTTGATTGTAAAGGCCGGGTCTTCCAGACGGCCAAGCGATGTGAACCCCCAGATGCCCCCAATGAGAGCAATGAGAATGACCAGCCATGTGTAAAGCGGCCGGTCGATTGAGGCGCGGGCGATGTTCATCTGTCAGCCCCTCAGTTCGCGAAACCGGCGAACCGGCGCACCGTCTGACCATCCGTCAGCACAGTGCCCCCGGCCACAACGACCTCATCCCCATCTGACAGGCCCGTCAGCACCCGGACTTCGCCGGTTTGCGTGGGCTCGATGGTCACTGGGACGCGGCGCACGGTGCCCTCATCCGCCCCTACCGGGGAAAACACCACGACGTTCAGCGCGCCGTTTGCGTCAGCGACTACGGCGGTCGCCGGGACGACGATGCCTGTGCGGTTGTCCTGCACCTGAACGTTGACGGTAACGGAAGAACCGGGAAAGATTTGCAGCCCCTTTGGCGGGGTCAGGCCAAACTGGATGCGGAAAGTTTGACCGACGCTGGAGGTTTCCGCGTCGAATTCACGGATTTCCAGCGGGAAGACTTCGTCACTGACCGGGAATTTCGCGGTGATGAAGAAGTCGTCATTCTGGCCAGAGCGTTGAAACAGGATCTCGGGCACATCGACCACGATGCGAAGTTCCGACATGTCGTGAATGCGGACGATGGGCGTGCCCGCCGAGACGGTCGTAAACGCCTCGACCGAGCGGCTGGAGACCAGCGCGTCAAACGGCGCGGTCAACGTGGCGTGTTCCAGTTCATATTCCGCGTCGCGCAGGGCGATTGCGGCCAGCTGCGCCTCGGTCTCGGCGTCGTCCACGGCCACCTGGCTGGCGGTTGTACCGCGCAGGCGCGACAGGCGGGCGACGGTGCGGTCGGCCTGTTCCTTTTGCAGCCGCGCCCGATCAAGGCGCAGCTCGAACGGTTCCTGATCCAGGCGGGCAATCAGACCATCCTTGGGAATCATGAAGCCTTCGTTGATGGGCATCTCGACAATCTGGCCAGCAACCTGAAAGGCAAGATCAACGGTCTGGCGCGCGGCGACGCGGCCAAAGAACTGCCGCGTGAAACCCGGCGCGGTTTCGCGCACCTGCATGAGTTTCACCGGTTTCGGGGTCTCTTGAGCGGCAATCGGGGTTGCCAGAATGGCCAGTGCAAGGCCCAGAGAGGTCAGGAGTTTCATTTCTTCAATCCCTCGGGAATTCCCGTTTTCAATACGTTGTCGCGGATTTTGCGCGCCAGTCGCGCGAATTCGGCAGTTTCTTGTTCGTTTAGGCCCGAGGCCCTGTGAAACAGGTCCCCGGCGGCGGCGACCAGCATGTTGCGGGCCTCTTCGCCCTGCTCTGTCAGCACCAGCAACCAGGCCCGGCGGTCTTCGGGGTCACGCCGCCGCGTCAGGTAGCCCGTTTTTTCAAGGGCATCGGCTGTGGCGGTGATCGTTGACGGGACGCTTAACATATCAGCGGCCAGAACGCCCATGCGCTTGGGTTGATCCAGTTTGATCAGCATGTGGCATTCCGGGTGGCTCAGGTCTGTTTCGATACAGTCGAAGGTCTCTTCCAGTTTCCAGTACAGGGCATAGACGCCCATGATCGCCTGAATCTCGGGGCTGAGGCGGCCCAGCCTGGCGCTGATATCGTCTGGCATTGGGGGGTCTCTGCGCGGGTTACGGGGCGATATACTTCAATTTCTGAACTATTCAAGATATGAAACTGCGCCCCGGAACGAATTCCCTTAGGTCAACATATCTTGATCAAATCACGCCATGACTGCATTTTGGGCGAATCCGAAACATTCAGGACCCGCCATGTATACCCCCGCCATCACCGGTACCGGTGTCTTCACCCCGGAAAACGTCATCACCAACGCGGAGCTTGTTGAAGCGTTCAACGCCTATGCCGACAAGCAGAACGCGAAGAATGCCGAGGCCATCGCAGCCGGGCAGATGGAGGCGATGCAGCATTCCTCGGAAGAGTTCATCGTCAAGGCGTCGGGCATTCAGAACCGCTACGTGATGGACAAGGCCGGGGTGCTGAACCCGGACGTGATGCACCCGACGCTGCGCCAACGCAGCGATGACGAGCCCGGGATCATGACCGAGATGGCAGTGGATGCCTGCAAGAAGGCGCTGGCGCAGGCGGGGCGCACGGCGGCGGATGTCGATCTGGTGATCTGTGCGGCCTCGAACCACGAGCGCGCCTATCCGGCGATTGCAATCGAGATTCAGCAGGAACTGGGTATCGACGGGTTCGGCTTTGACATGAATGTCGCCTGTTCTTCGGCCACGTTCGGCATTCAGGCGGCGGCGGATATGGTGCGGTCCGGTTCGGTGCGCGCGGCGTTGGTGGTGAACCCTGAAATCTGCTCGGGCCATCTGGAATGGCGCGACCGGGATTGTCACTTTATCTTTGGTGATGTGGCAACGGCAACGCTGATCGAGCGGATCGAAGACGCAAAAGGCCCGCATTTCGAAATCCTGTCGACCCGCTGTGCCACCGCCTTTTCCAACAATATCCGCAACAACAACGGGTTCCTGCGCCGGTCGCGCCCCGATGGTGTGATTGACCGCCGCGACATGCAGTTCATGCAGAACGGCCGGAAGGTGTTCAAGGAAGTGTTGCCGATGGTCAGCAAGCATATCAGCGACCATATGGAGGCCGAAGGGGTCAGCAATACCGACCTCAAACGCCTGTGGCTGCATCAGGCCAACAAGACAATGAACGACTTCATCGGCAAGAAGGTTCTGGGCCGCGAACCCGAGGCGGGCGAGCAACCCAATATCCTTCAGGATTATGCGAACACCTCATCCGCAGGGTCGATCATTGCGTTTTCGAAATACTCTGACGATCTGCAAGAGGGCGATCTGGGCCTGATCTGTTCTTTTGGGGCCGGGTATTCGGTTGGATCGGTGATCGTGAAGCGTCACGCCTGATCGGCATTCCGCAAAGCGCTGACGGCCTAGAGATCGGCCGCGAGCTGAAAAACCTGAAACGCGGCCCCTTCCCCACCATCAATCCGGCTGAGATAGGCGGGGGTTTCACCCTTGGCTAGCTGGGATTGCAGCCCGCGCCCCTGAGATGCCCAATCCCAGAATTCGGCACGGGGCGCAGCGGTGCACAGCAGCACATAGCTTACACCCAGTGCAGCAAGACGCGGACCGGCCTGGGACGCATCCATACGCAAAACCGCGATCTGCGCCTGAATTCCGGCCCGGTTGCGGTGATAATTCCCAGCCAGAACCGAATGATCAGTATAGCGCAGCACCTCCGCCGCATAATCAAAATCGACCAGAACCATTCCTGCTGGCAGGTCTTGCAGGGCCGCGTAGGCCTCGAGCGCTTTGCAGGGGGCGCCGGCGTTTTGCGAATCCTGCGCTACCTCGGCGACGGGTGCCGCAAGGGATGGGCGCACAAACCGTTCCAGCTGTTTTTCCACGCTGATGCCGATCTTTGGCGAGACGCAGACGATAAAGCCTATCATAGCCAGGCCGGATAGCGTGCGGCCATGGGTTCTGTAACTGACGTAAAGGGCCCGCAGCACCTGAGCCTGAACAGCCACAAGGGACACGCCCAGAAACGTCATCATCCGGGACTGGTACAGAAACATGGAAAACCCGGTCACAATCAGCGCCAGAAACAGGAGGTAATCCATTTTGTCTTGTGACTGGCGGGCAAAGATCAAGGCCGCCACCGCCGTGATGACAGACATGGCGATCAGGGCCGCAGCCTCGCCCAGATGCCGTTCCAGAACGACGGTGATATTCTGTGCTTCAGCGACCTGGCTGAGCCAGAAGTCGCGCATGTCCTGAGGCAGATCCGCAATCGGGTTTTCAAGGCAGTGGGGTGCAAATGCGTAAGCGCAGCCAAGTGTTACAGCGCCTATCACAAGACACGCGCCGATACGCCCCCAATAGGACCAGCCCGACCCGACCCAGGCTGCTGCACACAGGCACAGGGCCGCGATCCCGGCCGGCAGGGCCACACTGATCGTCAGGGCATCGCAACTTGGAAACAGAAAGCCCTGACGTCCCGTTGTTGCAACGCTGGCCAGCAACAGGGTCAGCGCCAGCCCGGCTCCAAACACCATGGTGTTGCGGCGGGCGGCTGTGCCGGTCACAATCCAGTCAATCGTAAGGAACACCGCGATAATCGCGACCTGCACGATTGATTCGGTTCCGATGGACACCGAAAGGGCGAGGCAGGCACCCAGCCACCCCGCAGCAGAGGGTTTGGCCTTGCGCAGGACAAAGAACATGAGGGCCGCTGCAAACAGCAGAATCTGAACATTGTGGTGGTCAAACGAGAAATAGTCGAACTTCCGATAATGTTCGAGCGTCAGCACACCGACCACCAGTGCCGAAACTGCGCCATTGCGCCCGCCCAAAGCTCCACCGGTGACAGCAAAGGCCCACAGGGTCAGCCCCGCCAGCAGCACCGGCCAGACAAACGCGGTCACTTGCAAGGCGCTGTCGGGTGGCACGACCATCGCGGACAGCGTGTAGAGCCCGGCAATCGGCGCATCGACAAGCCGGGACCAGTGCATCAGCGTGCCGTCACCCGGCCCCAGCCGATGCTGATAGGCGTCAAACCAGCCCTGCCCCGCCAGCAGGTCCTGCACCATGACCCAGCGCATCGCGTCATCGGGGCCTTCCTGATAAGCACCAAACAGCACCGTGGCCAGAAAAAGCGTATAGACAAACAGGAACGACCGCCAAACCATACGGTCTGCGAGAACGCTGTAATTTCCCTGCATTTTCTGCATGGTTTACTGCCCTTGACGATCTTGCCTGCGCCGCAGCTTATCGGAAAGACGTGACTGAATTGAGGCACAGGGTCCGGTTGGTGATCATTCCACAAAGCGCACGACATCTGCTGCAATCCGGGCAGGCGGAATTTGGCCGGTTACGGACCGCAGTCAAGCCTAGCTGACGCTTTCTTCTTCCAGGTGCAGTTTCATTTCAATCAGGACCTGCTGAAGCAAACTGGTTTCTTTCAGCAGCCTTTTGGCTTCGTTCACCGTGATGATGCCATCTTCGATTGCGGATTGATATTCAGTCATCAGCATTGCAAACCGCTGGCTGAGCGCGATGACATCCGAATTCACCCCGCCTGTGCGAGGATCCTCGGTGTTGCGTTCGCTGTAGGACAAGGTGATGTTTTTCAGATCCGCCAGCGCGGATGTCACATGCGGATAAGTTGCTGCGTTTTCAAGCCGAGCCACCGCATCCACGGGCATGAACCTGTCCGCGTGTTCGGCATTGTCCGAATAATACCGGCCCAGGGTCGCCTTGGATTTTCCGGTGATTTCACAAGCAGCTTCTATTCCGACATCTTTGACCAGCGCTTCTGTGTGTTTCTTCAGATAGGCCCCGATATCTGCCATTGATTTACCTTTATTACCTGCAAACGCCCGCCCGGTGTCCAAACCGGGGAAAGCGTCGGGAAATTTCCCATACCTGAGTCATAATTGAAATGTCATACATTGACTATCCCTCAGATAAGCGGGGGATTTTGTGAGTGAGTGGCGGCAGTTCAAGCCGGTAAAGAGTGATTGCAGGGCGGTATTGTTGGGCCTTGCTTTGTTTTGGCCACATGTTGGCCGACGGCGTCGCTGTTGCAGACGCGGGGGTTCCATCCCCTACGAGCCCAGCTCGGCCTCTGCACACGCAACGGCGACGTCGCTTCTTACGACCGATTGCTCTCTTGTTCCTTTTCGTCGGGCGTTTTAGACCCACGCCATGGCAAAGCTGTATTTCAACTATTCCACCATGAACGCGGGCAAGTCGACCGTGTTGCTACAGGCGTCGCACAACTATCGCGAGCGCGGGATGCAGACCTATCTGATGACCGCCGCCCTTGACGGGCGGGCGGGTGCGGGGCGGATTGCATCGCGCATCGGCATATCGGAGCAGGCTGACACGTTCACACCCGAAGATGATGTCTTCGCCATGATCCGATCCCGGCTGGACAATGGTTCCGTGGCCTGCGTTTTCATTGATGAGGCACAATTCCTGTCCGAGGCGCAGGTCTGGCAACTGGCCCGTGCGGTGGACGATCTGGATGTGCCGGTGCTGGCTTATGGGCTGCGGGTGGATTTTCAGGGCAAACTGTTCCCCGGTTCCGCCGCCCTGCTGGCCCTTGCCGACGAAATGCGCGAGGTGCGCACGATCTGTGAATGCGGTCGCAAGGCCACGATGGTGATTCGGCGGGATGAAACCGGCAAGGCCATCACCGAAGGGGCGCAGGTGCAGATTGGCGGGAACGAGACCTATGTCTCGCTCTGCCGTAAACACTGGCGTGAGGCGGTGGGCGACTAGACCGGGTTGGGCAGCGCCCTGCCCGCGACAAAGGCCGCCACGTTATCCAGCGCCATGTGACCCATGCTGCTGCGCACCTCTTCGGTGGCTGTACCCAGATGGGGCAGCAGGGTGACGTTTTCCATATCGCACAGGGATTGCGGCACTTTGGGTTCAAATTCGTAGACGTCCAGCCCCGCCCCCGCTATCTGACCGGTTTGCAGCGCCGTGATCAGCGCGGCCTCGTCCACCACCTCGCCACGGGCGATGTTGACCAGAATGGCCGAGGGGTTCATCGCCTCAAGAACCTGCGCATTGATCAGGTGGCGGGTTTCCGCACCACCGGGAACGGCAAGCACAAGAAAATCGACCGAGGCGGCGAGTGTTTCAAGGTCAGGTGTGAATTCCGCCGGGAAATCCAGATCTTTTGCATTGCGGGACTGATAGGCCACCTGCATTGCAAACCCGAAATGACAGCGGCGCGCGATGGCCTGCCCGATGCGGCCCATACCGACGATGCCCACGCGCTTGCCGGTCACATGATGGCCCAGCATCTGCGTCGGGTGCCAGCCCTGCCACTGACCCGACCGCACCAGCCGCTCACCCTCACCGGCACGCCGGGCTGTGGTCAGCAGCAGGGTCATGGCGATATCAGCCGTGGCATCGGTCACCGCACCGGGGGTGTTGGTCACGTCAACCCCGGCCGCACGTGCGGCATCCACGTCGATATGGTTGAAGCCAACACCGAAATTGGCCAGCAGCTTGCAGCGCGGCTGACCTGCATCCGCAAAGACCTGAGCCGAGAACTGATCGCCCAGTGTCGGCACGACCACGTCATAGTCGGCCAGAGCGGCCAGCATCTCCTGCCGTGACATGGGCAGGGTGTTTTCCCGGATGGTCACATCGAAATCGGCGCGGGCGCGCGATTCGACCGCCGGAGTCATCGGGCGCGTGATCAGCAGTTTCATCAGTGCATCCGCCCGCCGGTTGGAACCTTGCCGTCAGGGCCGATCAAAACGATCTCACCGCTGTCATCGGGAAGACCCAGCACCAGAACCTCGGACATGAACTTGCCGATCTGGCGCGGAGGGAAGTTGACGACAGCCATGACCTGTTTGCCAACCAGAGTGGCCGGATCGTAATGCGCGGTGATCTGGGCCGAGGTCTTGCGCTCGCCGATCTCGTCGCCAAAGTCGATCCACATCTTGATCGCGGGTTTGCGGGCCTCGGGATAGGGTTCGGCGCGGATCACCTCGCCCACGCGAATATCGACCTTGAGAAAGTCGTCGAACGAAATTTCATTCACGCGAGAGCTCCTTGGATCGGTCGGTTGCGGCCTTGACGGCACGGTGCAGCAGGTCAGGAAAGCCGGTTTCCTGATGCATCAGAACCTCAAGCGCGGCCTGTGTGGTACCGTTCGGAGAGGTCACGTTGATGCGCAGCTGCGCGGGGTCTTCGTCGGACGCCATGGCCAGTGCCCCGGCACCGGCCACAGTGGACTTGGCCAGTTTCATCGCAAGCTCGGCAGGCAGGCCATGCGCCTCGCCCGCTGCGGCCAGGGTTTCGATCAGATGGAACACATAGGCCGGGCCGGACCCGCTGAGCCCGGTGACGGCGTCCATCTGTGCCTCATCCTCAAGGCGAACGGTCTGGCCCACTGCCGCCAGCAGGTTTTCGGCCTGTTCCATATCGGTCTCGGAGGCGTGTGCGTTGCCGATCAGTGCCGTGATGCCCTGACGGATAGCGGCGGGTGTGTTGGGCATTGCGCGAATGATCGGGGTGTCTTGGCCCAGAACGGATTCGAAGGTGGCAATCGAGGTACCAGCCGCAACGGAAATGAACAGGCTGGACCCACCGCCCAGCGCCTGAATGGCAGGCAGGGCTTCGCCCATCATCTGCGGTTTGACCGCAACCAGCACCACGGCGGGGGATTCAGGTAACGGTGCGTTGATATTGACGCCCCGCGCCTTCAGCCAATCTGACGGAAAGGGATCGATGACCCAAACGGAAGCTGGCGGAAGGCCGTGTTCCAGCCATCCCGCCAGCATTGCGGACCCCATCTTTCCGCACCCCAGAAGCACAAGCCCCTGTTCGGCCACTCGCGTCATGTCCATTTGCCCCTCCCGCATTACATATCGGTTCGGAGCAAAGGTTTACGCGCGGCCGTAGGCCTCTGCAATGGCCACTTGCATGGCTTCTTCTGGCCCTCTGTTGCCCCAGGTCACCAATTGGATCGCGGGGTAGTACCGCTCGGCGCTCATGACGGCGGCATTGATCATCGTGTCGATCTGGTCAGCGCTGGCCGTTTGCCCGCCTGCAAGGACCAGACCATAGCGATAGACCATCAGCTTCTGGTTTGCCCAATAGGTAAACGCGCCTGCCCAGCACTGGTCGTTCATCTTGTTGAGCAGCTCATAGAGCTGCATTTCACGCTCGGCCGGTGGTTCCATTTCGAAGCTGCACACCATGCGCAGCGTTTCGTCATAGTTGGACCAGGCCAGTGTGATCGAGTAGGTGCGCCACTGCCCTTCAACGGCCATGGCAATCTGATCGTCCCCAATGCGATCAAAATCCCAGTCGTGATGTTCGGCCAGATGCTCAACAATGTCGATCGGATGAATGTCTTCTTCGAGATACTGCTCGGAAAGGGCCATAATGCCACCTCACTAATCTCTAGCATTTCGGGGCTGGCAGCGCCCCAGCGCTAGTTGCCTGCTCTACAAACCGGGCTTCCCCCATAGGCCTGTACTAAATATGGTGCGATGTGGCGTAAGTTCTGGCAACCCTAATTATTGGGGATAACAGCAATAAGTTGTGGACAGAAAGCAACGGCGATCAAAATATTGGTGCCAGAGTCAGCTTTATCTTGAAAAAATTATGCGACGCGTCAGAATACACAGCACCGCACAATCCGGGCTGGATTGCGCGACGTTATGCTTTGTCCGAAAATTGTGAAAACAGGGAACGCCGGGGCGTTATTTGTCCAGTTTCGCCTCGAGCGCGGCGATGCGGGCTTCGAGTGCCGCGTTTTCTTCGCGCGCCTTCTGGGCCATGGCGCGCACGGCGTCAAATTCTTCACGGGTAACGAAATCGCGGTCGGCCAGCCAGCGGTCGATCATCGACTTCATCGCGTTTTCAGCCTCTTCCCGCGCGCCCTGCGCCACGCCCATGGCGTTGGTCATCAGTTGGGACACGTCATCCAGGATCTTGTTGCGGGTCTGCATATCTGTTCTCCGATCTCGCGGTTTACATGTATATGGGCAAAGAATGGCGCGGGCTCAAGGTTGACTTGACCTGCAAACCCCGGGCAATGAGACGCACATGCAGGCTGTTCTGAATTTCCCCGATCTGTCGCCCGAACTGTTCTCGATCCCGCTGTTCGGGATGGAGTTCGCGTTAAGGTGGTATGCGCTGGCCTATATCGCGGGCATCCTGATCGCGTGGCGGCTGGCCGTTGTGGCGTTGCGCCGCCCAACGCTCTGGCCTGCGGATGGCCCGCCGATGAAGCCCGAGCAGCTGGAGGATCTGGTCACCTGGATCATTCTGGGCGTGATTCTGGGCGGACGGCTGGGCTTTGTGCTGTTCTATCAACCGGCTTATTACCTGTCCCACCCGCTGGAGATCGTGAAGGTCTGGCAAGGCGGCATGGCCTTTCATGGCGGATTGCTGGGCGTGATCCTTGCGTCGTACCTGTTTGCACGACGGCACCGTATCCCCGCCCTGTCGCTGGGGGATCTGGTTGCCTACACCGTTCCGCCCGGATTGCTGCTGGGGCGACTGGCCAATTTCGTCAACGCCGAGCTGTGGGGCCGCCCGAGCGAGCTGCCCTGGGCTGTCATCTTTCCTGGATATGCTGCGCAGGATTGCCCCGGCGTGGTCGCAGGCATGTGCGCCCGGCACCCGTCGCAGCTGTACGAGGCCGCGCTGGAGGGTGTGTTGCTGGGGGCGGTATTGCTGTGGCTGGTCTATCGGCGCGGCGGTTTTCGCACACCGGGCCTTGTCATGGGGACGTTCCTGGCGGGCTACGGCGCGTCGCGCTTTATCGTCGAGTTCTTTCGCCAGCCGGATGCGCAGTTCGTATCGCCCGGCAATCCACTGGGGCTGGCCTGGCATGTGGGCGGGTACGGGCTGACCATGGGGCAGTTCCTGTCGCTGCCGATGATTGCGCTTGGTCTGTGGTTTGCCCTGCAGGCGCGGCGGCGGGCGGCATGAGCCTGACCGATCATCTGATCGCCCGCATCCGGCAGGATGGACCGCTGAGCGTGGCGGATTACATGGCTGAATGCCTGCTGCATCCGACGCTGGGCTATTACACGACCCGTGATCCGCTGGGAGCAGCGGGGGATTTCACCACAGCGCCGGAAATCAGCCAGATGTTCGGGGAGCTGGTCGGGCTGTCTCTGGCGCAGAGCTGGATGGATCAGGGACGGCCCGCACCGTTTACCCTGTGCGAGCTGGGGCCGGGGCGCGGTACCCTGATGGCCGATATTTTGCGCGCCACACGGTCTGTACCCGGTTTTCACGAGGCGGCGCAGGTTGTTCTGGTCGAAGCATCGCCTGTATTGAAACAGGTGCAGGCGGCAACGCTGAAGGATTACGAGGCGGTCTGGATCATTACGATCGCCGACCTGCCCGACCAACCGCTGCTGCTGGTTGCCAACGAGTTCTTTGATGCCCTGCCCATCCGCCAGTTTCAGCGTGACGGCACGGGCTGGCGCGAGCGTCTGGTGGGTGAGCGTGACGGCGGGTTGACGTTCGGACTGGGCGCAATCGGGCCGCAGGTGGCGTTGAATGACAGGCTGTCGGACACCAAGGACCGTGATCTGGTCGAACTGTGCGCTGCTGCGATTCCCATTCTGACCGTGATCGCGGGGCGGATCGCCAGCCATGGCGGCGCAGCGCTAATTACCGACTATGGTGACTGGCATTCGCTGGGCGATACCTTGCAGGCTCTGCAAAACCACGAACATACCGATCCTCTGGCATCGCCCGGTCAGGCCGATTTGACCGCGCATGTGGATTTTGAGCCTTTGGCCGTTGCGACCCGCGCCTGTGGTTGCAGGCATACGCGCTTGACACCGCAGGGCGTCTTCCTCGAACGACTGGGGATCACCGCCCGCGCGCAAGCTTTGTCAAAGGCGCTGAGCGGTTCCGAGCTGGATGCGCTGATTGCCGCGCATCGGCGGTTGACGCATCCTGATGAAATGGGAAATCTGTTCAAGGTGATGGGCCTTTTCCCGGCCTATGCAGCCCCACCACCAGGATTGGAACCATGACGCTGGAAATTCTGACCTCGGACCTGCTGTCGCCATTTCGCCATGGGTTCTTTACCCGTCGCGGCGGCGCGTCTTCAGGAATTTTCAGCGGCTTGAATTGTGGTCAGGGGTCCTCGGATCAAACCGAGATTGTCGCGCTGAACCGGCGGCGGGTGGCCGACGCGATGGAAGTTGAACCCGAGGCAATGGTCGCGGTGCATCAGGTTCATTCGCCAACGGTTCTGACAGTCAAAGCCCCGGTTGACGGTGAAAAGCCCAAAGCGGATGCCATTGTCACAGCAACACCCGGCCTGGCCCTGACGATCCTGACGGCCGATTGCCAGCCGGTTCTGTTCGCCGATCCCGACGCGCATGTGATCGGTGCCGCCCATGCCGGGTGGCGCGGCGCGCTGGACGGTGTTCTGGAGGCAACGCTGGACGCGATGGAGGCGCTGGGAGCCGACCGCAGCAATATCTGCGCCGTGATCGGACCCAGTATTTCCCAGCGCGCTTACGAGGTGGGGCCAGAGTTTCTGGACGCGTTCCTTGCGGATTCGCCGGACAACAGCCGCTTTTTTGCCAATGGTGAAAGTGACCGCCTGCAATTTGATCTGCCCGCCTTCGGGCTGCACCGGCTGCGGCAGGCGGGAATCGGACAGGCCGAGTGGACCCGGCACTGCACATATTCCGACCCCGACAGGTTCTATTCCTATCGCCGATCAACGCACGCGAACGAGGTCGATTACGGGCGGCTGATCTCCGTCATAAGATTGTGATCTTCGTCCAGATTTAGGTGCCCTGCCACTTTTCCGCCACATTTGTTGTGTTGATTGGGCATCAGAATCGTAACGAGTTTTTGCCAGTAATCAGATCGGTATCTGACGTTCGAAAATCGGGCGCTGGCGTGTTGAGTGGGAGGTCCGTCTGACTTCATTTTTCTGTCCGCAAATCATCCCGGATAAGCCTTATCCCTGCCGCAAACGCGCGTCACAAAAGGTTTACAGAGGATGTGGGGAAATACGCCCCGCTCAGAGCAGGACCAAAAAATGAAAACCAAATCACGCTTTCTGAAAGCCATGGTCGAGGCCACTCGGGACCAGAACCTGGAAATGCCGTGGAAGCGGGCAACAAGCAATTCTGTCAGGGTCGCCAGTCGCATCGCGGCACGACGCTGAGACAGAAAAACCCAGAGACCAAGCTGCCGGTCTTATCTGGGTCGACGCGTATCAGGTTTGCTCCGGCCTGATGTATCGCGCGTCACGAGCGAGGGGTTCGTGACTTTTACGGAGTTGTGTGTGCGGGCAATTTCGCCCGTGAAGTACGAGTTTGTCTGGGGGGTCAATGTGTTGACCATTGGAAAGCGAGATTTAGTCGCGTTGCGGGACCGTTCCGGTCGTCGCCCGGGGGTCACCCATTTGTTTCAAGACAAAGAACCAGTTCGCCGGGCGCGTCTGTACGGGGGTACGCCGCGCCTGACCGAACATTTTGAGGGGACGGAATATTAATGACTATTCCAAATTCACTGGCCCGCGCGGCCAGAAATGCAATCGAAACTTCGGCCATGCTGCGAGAAATACCGCGGCCAGTTTCAAAGCCAAAGGCCCAGCTGCGCCGCTATGAAGTCAGCAGCCTGCTAAAGAATGGAGATGTGGTTCAGACCCGCCATATCGCGCCCGCCTTGCCGATGTTTGAAGACGCGTTTTGTGCCTTCACACGTGGATCTTTGGTGGAAACAGAACATGGACCGATGGCAATCGAGGATTTGATGCCTGGGGATACGGTCCTGACGCAGAATGGCGCATCGGAAACCGTGTTGTGGAAGGGATCCGTCACGTTGATCCCCGGACGCGCGGATTCACGTGGCCGGACGCGACCGCTGACGCGGATCATGGCGGATACGTTCGGGATGCAAAAGCCAATGTCGGGTGTCATTGCCGGCCCGGCGGCGCGAATCGTGGGAACACCTGCGCATTTGCGGCACCTGCATGGGGGACAGCCGATTCTTACACCCGTGTCCGAATTTCAGGACGGGATGGGTGTCATTGAAACAATGCCGCCTACCCCCGTTGAACTGTTTCACATTTGTTTAAAACGCCATTCCGTTATTCGCGTAGATGGATTACAGTTTGAAACATATCATCCAGGTGTGAACGCGGTTCGCATGATCAGCCACTCGCTTCGGTCGATCTATCTGAACTTGTTCGCGCATATCGAGTCGCTGAACGATTTTGGCCCGCTGCTGATGCCGCGCGCCGGAGATGGTGAGATCGACGCGATGACGGCCTGAGCATGATTGTGATTACTGCATTATGGGGGGCATCATGCAGCTGGTAATAAGTTGGGTTCTATCCCTTGCGGTGGCAGCACTGTTGCCACCAATCACCGCGCAACCAAAACGTGTTGGCGTTACGCCATCCGGTTCATACGTTCTTCCAGAACGTCGAACGGTACGCCTGGCTCGTCTTTTGCGCCGCGAATAACGAGCGATGTCTTGACGCTGGCCACGTTTGGCGTGGTCAGCAACTCGCCCGTCAGAAACTGCTGAAAGCTGCTCAGGTCAGGTGCGACGCATTTCAGAATGAAATCCACTTCGCCGTTCAGCATGTGGCATTCGCGGACCAATGGCCATTCGCGGCAGCGGCCTTCGAACGCGCGCAGTTCGACTTCGGCCTGGCTGTCCAGACCGACCATGGCAAACACCTGAACCTCGAACCCCAACTCGCGTGAGTTGACCTCGGCGTGATAGCCGGTGATGAAGCCGGATTCTTCGAGTGTGCGCACCCGGCGCAAACAGGGCGGGGCCGAGATTCCGACCCGTTTTGCCAGCTCGACATTGGTCATACGACCGTCCGCCTGCAGTTCCGCCAGAATCTTGCGATCAATATCATCCAGCCGAGTCGTGACCATCAAATGCTCCTGATTTTTTCGGTTCTTATATCAGCACCCCACACGCGCGCAATAATGTTTCGCAGATGCGCAATTTTCTTTGTTTCCTTTTCGCCTTCTTCCCGTAATCACAAGGCACCCCGGCCCGAGGGGACCTGAACAGTAAGGGGCTTTAAGCCGGGCCAGTCGGTCGCTATATCGGGGCGACGGGCCGCGGGCCCAATTCAGGCAATTCGAGCGGGGGCACCATGACCGACACAAGACACACCAAGGTTCTGATCATCGGGTCAGGGCCCGCAGGATACACCGCAGGCGTATATGCAAGCCGCGCCATGCTGGAACCCATTCTGGTACAGGGCATCGAACCCGGTGGTCAGCTGACAACGACGACCGAGGTCGAAAACTGGCCCGGCGACACCGAGGTGCAGGGCCCGGACCTGATGGTGCGGATGCAGGACCATGCGAAGGCCATGGGATGTGAGGTGATTGGCGATATCATCAGCGATCTGGACCTCAGCAAGCGCCCCTTCACCGCCAAGGGCGACAGCGGCACCACCTATACCGCTGATGCGGTCATTCTGGCCACAGGCGCGCGTGCAAAATGGCTGGGTCTGCCCTCGGAAGAGAAGTTCAAGGGCTTTGGCGTCTCGGCCTGCGCCACCTGTGACGGGTTCTTCTATCGCGGGCAGGAAATCGTGGTGATCGGTGGCGGCAACACAGCCGTGGAAGAAGCCCTGTTCCTGACCAATTTCGCCAGCAAGGTGACCCTGATCCACCGCCGCGATGAGTTGCGGGCGGAAAAGATCCTTCAGGATCGCCTGTTGAAGAATAAAAAGATCGAACCGCTGTGGTTCCACCAGCTGGAAGAAGTGATCGGCACCGATGCGCCTTTGGGCGTCGAAGGTGTTCGGGTCAAACATGTTAAAACCGGCGAGATCACCGAGATCCCGTGCAAAGGTGTCTTTGTCGCCATCGGCCACGCCCCTGCGAACGAGTTGGTCAAGGACACGCTGGAAACCCATATGGGTGGTTATGTCGTCACCAAACCGGGCAGCACCGAAACCTCGATCCCCGGCGTGTTCGCGGCAGGCGATCTGACCGACCATGTCTATCGTCAGGCGGTAACAAGCGCAGGAATGGGCTGTATGGCGGCACTGGATGCCGAACGGTTCCTGGCCGAACAGGACTGATGCATGCTTGAATTCTCTGGCCCAGTCTGGAGAATTCTGTTTGCGTCGCAGGCAGCGACCCCATTGCTGCCTGCCCGCGCGCCTGAGGGGCGCTTTCATCATTCCGGACAGTTCGCGCTTTATGCCTCGCTTAGCGCCGAGGGCGCTTCGGTCGCCATCCGGCGCTACGTCTCGGGGGATGATCCCGACCGCGTGATACAAAGGTTTCTGGTGGAAAACGCGCGGTTGGTGGACTACCGCGGGCAGACGGCTGTCTCGGTGATCTGGCAGGATAATCGTGCTATGGGGGTCCCTTCGCCGACATGGGCTTTTTCGGATAAAGCGCGGGCACTGGGGGCGGACGGCTTGATCTACAGCTCGCGCACGCGCCCTGACCTCAGCCATCTGGTGCTGTTTTGTGCGGACAAGATATCAATTCACTCCCAACACCCTGCCACCCACTGGCAGGCTTAGATTTGCACCCGAAGCCTTGACCTGACCGCGAACGTCCCCGCAAAGTCCAACCACAGCGAACAGCGATACAGGTGGTATTCTTGAAGAGCGCTTTGTGGCGTGGCGGTTGGGCAACCCGGCTTCGGATCGGCAGCGGGTTGGTTCTGTTTGCTTTCGCTTTCTTCCATTTTATCAACATCGGGATGGGCCTGTTTCACACCGATTATCTGCACGGGATGCAGGACGGTCGAACAGCGGTGACGCGGCATATCCTTTTGAGCGTGCTGCTTTATGCGGCGCTGTTCACGCATGCCGGTCTGGCGCTGACCTCGATCGCGCAGCGCCGGACCCTGCGCATGCCGTTCAGCATGGCGTTGCAGGTGGTTCTGGGTCTGCTGATACCATTGCAGCTGATCTCGCATGTCATCCAGACTCGGGTCGCGCACGAGATCTATGACGTCAATGACGAGATGGGGTATATCATCATCCTGATGTGGCCCAGCACCGTGATATGGATGCAAAGCGCGTTGTTGCTGATCGTCTGGGTGCATGGCTGTATCGGACTGCATATGTGGCTACGGCTGACGAAATGGTGGTCCAGCGCCGTACCCTATCTGATCGGTGTTGCCGTCTTCATCCCCATGTTCGCTTTGGCCGGTCTGCTGACCGAGGGTCGCCGCATTTGGATGGATTTCGCAGATGAGTTTTTGCGGGAACAATATATCGAGCATTACAACTGGCCCTCGCCCGAGGCGTTCCAGACCATGTTCACCGTCAAGGACAATGCCCTTCTGGCGTTCTGGCTGGCCTTGGCGGCCACGGGTCTTGTGTATATCGGGCGCAAGCTGTGGCGGCGCAGGCATTCGGTGCGGGTGAGTTACAGCAGCGGGCCCGAGGTAGATGCCGAAAAGGGTATGACCCTGCTTGAGATTTCGCAGGCACATGGTGTGCCCCATGCGGCCTTGTGCGGCGGGAAGGGGCGCTGCACCACGTGCCGCGTCATCGTTGAAGAGGGCGCCAGCGCCCTGCCCCCACCCGGCGATGTCGAGGCCCGCAGTCTGGCCGCTGTCGGCGCCTCACCGCAGACAAGGCTGGCCTGTCAGATCCGCCCGACGGAACCGACCACCGTTTTCCGCGTTTTTCAACCGGATGGCGGGCGCATCCGCGGGCATGCCAGTCAGGGGCAGGAACGGAAACTGGCCGTGCTGTTTCTGGACATGCGTGGATTTACCGCTCGCACGACCGGTCAGTTGCCCTATGACATCGTGTTCCTGCTGAACCGGTTCTTCGACGCCGTTGTTCCTGCCATCACCAAGGACGGGGGTGTCGTGGACAAGTATATGGGTGACGGGTTGCTGGCGGTTTTCGAAAAACCCGATGCAGCAGCATCCGCCAGCGCTGGGTTGAAAGCTGCGATAGATATCAGCCATGCCCTCGACCGGTTCAACGAACGGCTTGAGGCCGAGGGCAGCCCTGGCATTCGGATCGGAATGGGCCTGCACCTTGGGGATCTGGTGCTGGGTGAGATTGGCGCGCAGGGACATGCCGCAAGAACGATCATCGGCGACGCTGTCAATGTGGCCAGCCGACTGGAAAGCGAGACCAAGGCGTTGGGGGTCGAACTGCTGGTCTCGCAAGAAGTGTTGACGGCTGCGGGCATGGACCTGCCGCCGGAGGGGATCCGGATGTTCCAGCTGCGCGGCGTTGCCGATCCGATTCCCGCCCTGCCAGTCACTCGCGCGTCCGGGCTTACGCCACACACGCAAAAACAGGAACAGTCATACTTTGCATGATCGGATTATCTACGCCCCAAGGAACCAGATCATCATTTTGATTTCAGAGTTGGAAATTCCTTCCAATCCGCGAGAAATCAGCGCATATCGTCCTTTGTTTCATTGACGCCAGTGGACTTCGCGCGACAGTCGGTGCAAATGCCCCGAAAACGCCCTTGAATCACTGGCAACACAACACTGCGATAAGAGTATTCAGATGACGATGTTAAGCAATCTGGCCCCCATTCCCGAACTTTATGTGTCGTACGACTCGGCCCAGAAACTGAAGGTTGAAGCCGCCGACCTGACCAGTTGGGATCTGAGCCCGCGCCAGATCTGTGATCTGGAACTGCTGATGAATGGCGGTTTCAATCCGCTCAAAGGTTTCCTGAGCGAAGCCGACTACGACAATGTCGTTGAAAACATGCGTCTGGCTGATGGCACCCTGTGGCCGATGCCCATCACGCTGGACGTCAGCGAAGATTTTGCGGACAAGATCGAACTGGGTCAGGATATCGCGCTGCGTGATCAGGAAGGCGTGATCCTGGGCACCATGACGGTGACCGACCGCTGGACCCCGAACAAGGCGCGCGAAGCTGAGAAGGTTTTTGGCGCCGATGACGATGCCCACCCGGCTGTGAACTATCTGCACAATGTGGCGGGCAAGGTCTATCTGGGTGGCCCTATTGTTGGCATCCAGCAGCCCGTTCACTATGACTTCCGCGGTCGCCGCGATACACCAAACGAGCTGCGCGCCTATTTCCGCAAACTGGGCTGGCGGCGGATCGTGGCCTTCCAAACCCGCAACCCGCTGCACCGTGCGCATCAGGAGCTGACTTTCCGCGCTGCCAAGGAAGCGCAGGCCAACCTGCTGATCCACCCGGTCGTCGGCATGACCAAGCCCGGCGACGTGGACCACTTTACCCGCGTGCGCTGCTATGAGGCGGTACTGGACAAGTATCCCGCATCCACCACCTCGATGAGCCTGCTGAATCTGGCGATGCGCATGGCAGGCCCGCGCGAGGCGGTCTGGCACGGGCTGATCCGTGCCAACCATGGCTGCACCCATTTCATCGTGGGCCGAGATCACGCGGGCCCGGGCAAGAACTCGGCCGGTGAAGATTTCTATGGCCCCTATGACGCGCAGGATCTGTTCCGCCAGTTCCAGGATGAGATCGGCGTTGAGATGGTCGATTTCAAACACATGGTCTATGTGCAGGAACGCGCGCAATACGAGCCGAATGACGAGATTCTGGATAAGGACAATGTCACGATCCTGAACATCTCGGGCACCGAACTGCGCCGCCGTCTGGCCGAGGGCCTGGAAATCCCCGAATGGTTCAGCTTTCCCGAAGTTGTGGCCGAGCTGCGCAAGACCAAGCCGCCACGCAGCCAGCAGGGCTTTACCGTGTTCTTCACCGGCTTCTCGGGCTCGGGCAAATCCACCATCGCCAACGCGCTTATGGTCAAGCTGATGGAGATGGGGGGTCGTCCGGTCACGTTGCTGGATGGCGATATCGTGCGAAAAAACCTGTCATCCGAACTGGGTTTCTCGAAAGAGCATCGCGACCTGAACATCCGCCGGATCGGCTATGTGGCATCCGAGATCACCAAGAACGGTGGCATCGCCATCTGCGCCCCGATCGCACCTTATGCCACCACACGCCGCGCGGTGCGCGAAGAGATCGAGCAGTTCGGTGCCTTCTGCGAAGTGCATGTTGCGACCACCATCGAAGAGTGTGAGCGGCGCGACCGCAAGGGTCTGTATAAGCTGGCCCGCGAGGGCAAGATCAAGGAATTCACCGGCATCTCGGACCCGTATGACGTGCCTCAGAACCCCGAGCTGCGTGTCGAGACCGAGAATGTCGAGGTCGACAACTGCGCCCATCAGGTATTGCTGAAGCTGGAAAGCATGGGCCTGATCGCAGCCGGCTGAATCTGATGAATGAAACGAAGCGGCCTCCGGTTTACGGGGGCCGTTTTTGTTTTGACGAGGCTGAGGTGTTTGGGGACGTCGCCGGGTGTGAGCCGGTTCGTCTATTGCGCGGTCTCTGGCAGGTCAACCTGCCCGCGCATCAGGATATGCCCCTGACCGGCAACCCTGATCCCTGTCATCGCGTCGGCGGGTCCAACGCGCGTGACCACGGCCTGACCGGGGCGGCCCATATCGTGACCCTGTTCCGCAACGAAACTGTCTTTGGTCATTAGCCCGTATCTCCACAGATAGGCCGCCATGGCCCCGGTGGCGGACCCGGTAAACGGATCCTCGGGCGGGCTGGGCGGGGCCATAAGCAGGCGCGAGAACGTATCGCCCGCATCGGTGGCCCCTTGGAGCGTCACGAGGAAAGGCTCGGCCATATCCGAGCCGGAATACCCTGCCGTCGCAGCCACTTTCCGCAGCGCGCCCTCGGACAGGCGGGCCGCGCGCAACGCGTCATGATCGCGCAGAACGGTGATACAGAAGGGCAAGCCGGTTGAAACCATCCGGGGTGGCGAGATGATGGCTTCTTGCGGCAGGCTGATCGCCTTTGCCACCAGATCGGCAGGCACATGCGCACCAAATTGCGGTGCGACCTGCGTCATTTCGATCTGGTCGCCCTGCAATCCGATCGAAACCAGACCCGCGCCGGTTTCCAGCGTCAGATTATCGCCGGAGATCATACCACGCGACCGCATCGCCGCTACGGTGGCAATCGTCGGGTGCCCGGCGAAGGGAATTTCGCGGCTGGCCAGAAAATACCGGACGCGGATGTCGGCCACGTCGGACGGGCCGGTGAATGTGCATTCGACCAGAGCGGTTTCGCGCACATATGCCATGCAGACCTCGGCCGAGAGACCCGCGCCGCCATGGACCACGGCACAACCGTTGCCGCCAAATGCACGATTGGTGAAGGCGTCTACCCAGTCGAATTCAAACCAGCTCATGCAGTCGGCTCCGTTACAGGTTAAAAGCGGCAGTTTCGCCGATGCGCATGTGTTGCGGGCAACGTTTCAGCCCCGCCCGGGCTAAGGGGCCGTTCAGTGAACGGCCACAGGTGACAGGTCGTGCTGACGGGCCAGAACGAAAGCCAGCTTGCGGTCGGCCACAAGCGCCAGTTGCTGCCCATCGGAATCGTGCACGGCATAAAGGTGATCCAGATCACCTGCCTGATCGCGCAGATCACGCGGCAGATCGGCAACGTCGACTGTTTTCACATAGACGATACGATCACCTTCGGTGTTGATTTCAATCGGTGTATTCATAGCTCTTACCCCTTCCGTATATTGATTGTCTGAACCACGGTTTCCGGCACGGCGCGAGTCAGATCCACATGCAGCAGACCGTTTTCCATGATCGCCTCGCCCACCTCGACCCCGTCGGCCAGCACGAACATGCGCTGAAACTGACGCGCCGCGATGCCACGGTGCAGGAAGATGCGCCCCTCGCTGTCGTCGCGCTGACGGCCCCGGATCACCAGTTGGCGATCCTCGATGGTGATCGACAGATCCTCTTCGGCGAACCCTGCCACGGCAAGGGTGATGCGATAGGAAAAGTCCGAGGTCTGTTCGATATTATAGGGCGGGTATCCTTCATTACCGGCCTTTGCAGACCGTTCCAGAAGGCGTTCCAGCTGCTCGAACCCCAAAAGATGCGGGTATGAGCCAAGAGTAAGTTTCGACACGTATTTTCGTCCTTTATTGTCAAAGCGACGTGGTGCGCGGTCCCGTTCCGGCAACCGCTTGTTATAGAATATGGGAAGAAACCAGGATGTCCACAAGGTCTGGCGCGATAACGTCTGACACACTATCTTGTTGGGCAAGCACCACAACAAGCCCGAGTCGCCAATGAACGCGCCCACCGACCTTTCGATGAAAACCGATGAAGTTCTGCGGGTTGAATTGGAGGTTTTCCGCCGCCAGCACCGCGACCTTGATGAAGCGATCGAGGCGCTGCATGAAAAAGGAACGGCTGATCAGTTGACCCTTCGGCGTCTGAAAAAGGAAAAACTGCGCCTGAAAGACTTCATCCGCCTGATCGAAGATCGCCTGACCCCCGATATCATTGCCTGAACGCCCTGTACCGCATTGCCACAAAAGCGGATTTGGCTATAGTGCGCGCTCTTTCTGAGCGCGGAGACGTAAGCGGATGAGCGATGTGACAGTGGGGATCATCATGGGCAGCCAGTCGGACTGGCCCACGATGAAGGAAGCCGCAGATATTCTGGATGAACTGGGCATCGCTTATGAGGCGCGTATCGTTTCGGCCCATCGCACCCCGGACCGGTTGTGGGACTATGGCAAGACCGCCGTGTCGCGCGGGTTGCAGGTGATCATCGCGGGCGCTGGCGGAGCGGCACATCTGCCGGGCATGATGGCCTCGAAAACACGCGTACCGGTGATTGGCGTGCCTGTGCAGACGCGGGCCTTGTCGGGGGTGGATTCACTGTATTCCATTGTGCAGATGCCCAAAGGCTTTCCGGTGGCGACCATGGCAATCGGGTCGGCTGGCGGGGCCAATGCGGGCCTGATGGCCGCGGGCATTCTGGCCTTGCAGGATGAAGCCCTGGCCGCGCGGCTGGATGCCTGGCGTGACGCGTTGTCCGCCTCGATCCCCGAGGAACCGCAGGGATGAGCAGAATCGGGTTTATCGGCACCGGGCATATCGCCGCGCCGATTGCGCGGCTGATGGCCGCCAAAGGGCATGAGATCAGCGTGACAGAACGCAACGCCGAGGTCTCGGCCGCCCTGAAGGCCGAACTGGGCGTGACTATCGCGCCGCCGCAAACGGTGATTGACGCCTCGGACATCGTGTTTCTGTGCCTGCGCCCGCATATCGCGGCCGAAGTTCTGGCCCCCCTGACCTTTCGCGCCGATCAGCAGGTTGTTTCGGTTATGGCGGCCGTTTCCGCCGAGGATTTAGCCAAGCTTTGCGCCCCTGCGTCGGATTTCGTCCAAACCATCCCGCTGGGGTTCTTGCAGTCCGGCGGCTGTCCGATGGCGGCGTTCGGCAATGACCGCTTGCTGGCCGAGCTGTTTGAGCCGGAAAACCCAGTGGTCAAGGTTGCGGATGAAGCGGCGCTGAATGCGCATTTTGCCATTTGTGCAATGGTTCCCGGCATTCTGGATCTGATGGCCACCGGGGCCGAATGGCTGGGTGACGTAACCGGCGATGCGGACGGGGCCGAGTTCTATACCACGCAGTTGATGGCGGGTTTTCTCGCCGCGATGGAAAAAGGCACAGCCGGGCGGTTGGCACAGGAGCGCGACGCTTTGGCGACCGAAGGTACTTTGAGCCTGCAGATGACGGGCACCCTGATCGAACAGGGCGCGCATGAGGCGCTGAGAGCGGCGCTTGGCGCAATTGGAAAACGTTTGGAGAATTGACGATGGCGGAGATGCTCGCCCAAGGTGCAGTGATCGGGATTCTGGGTGGCGGCCAGCTGGGCCGGATGTTGTCGGTGGCAGCCTCTCGGCTGGGGTTTGTCAGCCACATCTACGAGCCGGGCGCAAACCCGCCTGCCGGACAGGTTGCGGATCGGGTTACGACAGCGGCCTACGACGATATCGACGCCTTGACGGCCTTCGCCGATGCGGTGGACGTCATCACCTATGAGTTCGAGAACATCCCGACCGAGGCATTGGATATTCTGGAAGCCCATCGCCCCATTCGTCCCGGGCGTGAGGCATTGAGGGTCAGTCAGGACCGCCTGACCGAGAAGACGTTCCTGCAGGGGCTTGGCCTGAAAACGGCTCCGTTTGCGGATATCACCGATCTGGACAGCCTGAATGCGGCCATCGAAGAAATCGGCACGCCCGCCATCCTGAAGACCCGCCGCTTTGGCTATGACGGCAAAGGACAAGCCAGATTGCGCAGCCCCGGGGATGCCGAGGCCGCGCTGGCCGATATGGCTGGTGCGCCTGCCCTTCTGGAGGGTTTTGTTGATTTCTCACACGAGGTTTCGATCATTGCAGCGCGGGGACTGGACGGTCAGGTGGCCTGTTTCGACCCGGGTGAGAATGTGCACCGCGACGGCATCCTGCACACCACCACCATCCCTGCCCGACTGTCCCCTGCCCAGCGCACCGATGCCATCCTGCTGGCGGCCAATATCCTGAACGCGCTGGAATATGTCGGTGTCATGGGCGTTGAGCTGTTCGTGACACCCGGCGGGCTGATCGTGAACGAGATCGCGCCGCGCGTGCATAATTCGGGCCACTGGACGCAGAATGGCTGCGCCGTGGATCAGTTCGAACAGCACATCCGCGCGGTGGCGGGTTGGCCGTTGGGCGACGGGCAGCGCCACTCGGATGTGGTGATGGAGAACCTGATTGGCGACGATATGGACCGTGTGCCCGAGCTGGCGCGCGAACGGGACGTCGCGCTGCATCTTTACGGCAAGGCCGAGGTCAAGGCCGGTCGCAAGATGGGACATTTCAACCGGATCAAGCGGTAGAATATCGCGCTGCGGCGCGATGCCTTCGGCGAAAGTATTTGGAAAAAGGTGAAGCCGGTCTGGTTTCACCCCACAAAGCGCGCCGCGATATCCCCTGACATGTAGCTGACGCGCCCGCCCGCCAATGTCGCGGCGACCCGGTGAGTGGTTGCGTCAAGGATTACCAGATCGGCGCGTTTGCCCGCGGCAAGCGTGCCCCGGTCCTGCAAGTCCAGCACCCGCGCGGGGCCGGATGAGATCAGCGCCCAGGCCCCTGCGAGATCCAGCAGCCCGGTTTTGATCAGCATCAGCGCCGCGCGGCGTGGACTGGGATAATGGTAGTCCGAGGCCAGCGCATCACAGAGCCCCATCGCAATCAGCTCTACCGCGCTGGCGTTGCCCTTATGCGAGCCGCCGCGGACCACATTAGGTGAGCCGAGAATGACGTGATCCCCGGCAGCGCGCGCGGCCTCGGCGGCTTCAAGCGTTTCGGGAAACTCGGCAATGCGCACCCCTTGGCCGCGCCACCAGGCGCGCGCCTCGGCAGTTGTGTCATCGTGGCTGCCCAGACGCACGCCCATGTCCGCAAGGTCCGAACAGAGCGCTTCTAGCGCCGCCGGAACCTCAGCCTTGCGGGCGTGCATGTCGAGCAGCATCGCAAAATGCGCCTCTGGGTTGCGTCCGGCCTTCAATGCCTGCCCGGTCAGGCGCGGTGGTTTCTTGCCCTGTGCCAAACGATCATGCGGCAGGTGATCATTGAAGACCACGTATGGCACCTGCCAATCGGCGATGCGACGGGCCAGCCCGTCGTAATCCGCGAGCATATTGGTCTCGAACCGCAATTGCGGGATCAGATCGGTGACCGTGCTGCCCTTGACCGCTGCGATGGCCGCAAACACCTGCGCGGCAAAGTCCGGGCCGCGCACGCCGCCTTCCCAGCTGTAAAACTGCGCCAGAACGGCTGTGGTGATGCCGTTGGCGGCCAGTTCGGCCTCGACCGACAGAATGCCCTCATTCATCTGCTTCATCGCGCCGCGACGTGGGGCGATGTGGCGTTCGAACCCATCGCCGTGCAAGTCGACAATACCTGGCAGAACAAGAAACCCGGTCAGGTCAATCCGCCGCCCGGTAGCCTCTTTCTGAATGACCCCATCCGCAATGGAGAGGTCTGCGCGTGACAGCCCTTCATCCGGTAGCAGGACCTCTGCTCCGGTCAATGTCAGTTCCAATGCGGTCATTCTGATGGCTCCGCCCCCGGTTCCGAGCAGTTTTGCCCGATACAGATCTCGTCTATTACGTCCATCACACCGTCCAGCCAAGTGATCTGCGGATCAAACCGGCCGAATTCAATGAAGTGCAGCACCTGCGCCATGACCTGCGGGTTGTTCATCATGAAGGTATGGGTCACCGGCAAGACAAGATGATCGGCCATGCCTTCGACCTTGGTGGACTCGACCGACACTTTGCCATCGTCAGGACCGTCGATCAGAGACGAAAACACGAGGTTCAGGGACTGGTCACCTGCGATGACACCCAGTTCGAAATCCACGGGCGGCAGGCGGCTGGGAATACCATCCGGGCCCGTACCCAGTTGAAGACCGGCCGGACCGTTCAGGTATCCGAACACCTCCCACGCGCTGAGTTCATCGACCAGCTGGCTACCCTGATTGGGCGGCCCCAGCATGACGACACGGCCCATGTTTTCAGGGCTGTGGTCCTGCAACCAGTATCGCAACAGGATGCCGCCCATGGAATGCGCAACGACATTGACGGTATCAGTGCCGCAGGCTGCAAACGCTTGCGGGATGGTTTGTTCGGCCAGTTCGGGGATTCCGATTTCGGTCGATGGGTAACCGGGGCGCACGACGGAATAGCCATTCGCTTTGAACAGTTGTTCCATCACGCTGAACGACGCCTCGGTCCGGGCAAGACCGTGCAGCAGGACAACGCATTTCGCATTGGCCACGGCGGGAATAAGGCAACAAAGCAGGGCGATCAGAATTCTCATACCCGCCAGATAAAGCCTGTGCGCCCACGTTAAAAGACCTTCCCACGTTGACGTCGCAGGACAGCCAGCGCGATACCGCCCAAAACCAGCGCCGCACCAACAAGCAGCCGCACACCCGCGCTTTCCCCCAACAGCACCACGCCGCCCACAATCGCAATCACCGGCACGCTGAGCTGAACAACCGCCGCCGTTGAAGGTGCCTGTTGGGGCAGAACGCGATACCACAAGGCGTATCCCAGACCCGAGGTCACGCCACCTGACAAGGCCGCAAGGAGATAGCCCAATCCGGTCATGTGCCACTCTGCCCCTGTGGCCATCAGGGCCAACGCGGTCACAGGCAGCGCGACGATGAAATTTGCAGCCGTGCCCTGCAACGCATCAGGCTCGGACCGCCCGGCCAGTGAATAGGCCGCCCAGCCGATCCCGGCGGCAATCATCAAAACGGTTCCGGTTGGATCGACCTGCACTGTTCCTGTGGGCCACAGGACACAGGCCAGACCACCCAGCGCAATCGCTGCTCCGGCCAGCTGTCGGCGGGTAGGTTTGGTCCCGGTAAGGGCGGTGGCGGCGAACATGGTGATCTGCACAACGGCAAAAAGGATAAGCGCGCCCAGCCCCGCATCCAACGTCAGATAGGCAATGGAAAACCCGATCATATACAGGGAAAGCGACCCGGCCCCGATGAACCGCCTGCAGGTGCGCAGCGGCAAATGTCCTCTGCGCAGCACAACCAGTGCGGCCAGAACCAGCGCCCCCGCCAGAACCCGGATAATGGCAAACCCCGCGGGATCACTGGATCCGCTGTCGATAGCCAGCCGGTTCAGAATGGAGTTCGCCGCAAAGGCGCACATGGTCAGGGCGGTCAGAAGGAACAGTCGCATTTCAACCACATACCGACTTGGCGGCAGGTTGGACACTCACAATTCGAGAACACGCGGAGCTGCCTTCATCTTTTCCAAAATACTCCCGCCGGAGGCGTGGCCGCATTGCGGCTATCAGGAACGAAACGGGGCCGCCAAAAGGCGACCCCGTCCGTTAGCACTTTGGCTTCCCCTCTCGACGGCTTGACCTTGCAGCCAAACGCCTGTCAGGGGTCGTCAGAATTCGCCGAGGCGAATTCGACGTGCTTACATCATGCCGCCCATGCCGCCCATGTCGGGCATGCCGCCAGCAGGTGCATCTTTTTGCGGCTTGTCTGCAACCATCGCTTCGGTGGTGACCAGCAGGCCGGCAACCGAAGCCGCGTCTTCCAGAGCGGTACGAACAACTTTGGCCGGGTCGATCACGCCGAACGAGAACATGTCGCCATATTCTTCGGTCTGAGCATTGAAGCCAAAGGCCGGATCCGAAGACTCGCGCACTTTGCCTGCAACAACCGCGCCGTCTACGCCTGCGTTTTCGGCGATCTGGCGCAGCGGCGCTTCGATGGCCTTGCGCACGATGTTGATGCCTGCGTCCTGATCAGCGTTTGCGCCTTTCAGCGATTCCAGTGCTTTACCGGCCTGAACCAGAGCAACACCACCGCCTACAACGACGCCTTCCTGAACGGCTGCGCGTGTTGCGTTCAGAGCGTCGTCCACACGGTCCTTACGCTCTTTCACTTCAACTTCGGTCATGCCGCCGACGCGGATAACGGCAACACCGCCTGCCAGTTTGGCAACGCGTTCCTGCAGCTTCTCACGGTCGTAATCCGACGAGGTTTCTTCGATCTGGGTGCGGATCTGGGCAACACGTGCTTCGATCTCGGCTTTCTCGCCAGCACCGTCGACGATGGTGGTTTCGTCTTTGCTGATCTCGATCTTCTTGGCGGTGCCCAGCATGTCCATGGTGACATTCTCAAGCTTCATGCCCAGATCTTCGCTGATCACCTGACCACCGGTCAGGATTGCGATGTCCTGCAGCATGGCTTTGCGGCGATCGCCGAAGCCCGGTGCCTTGACAGCAGCAATTTTCAGGCCGCCGCGCAGTTTGTTGACAACCAGAGTTGCCAGCGCTTCGCCTTCAACGTCTTCTGCAATGATCAGCAGCGGCTTTTGCGACTGGATCACCTGCTCGAGCAGCGGAACCATCGGCTGCAGCGAGGACAGTTTCTTTTCGTGCAGCAGGATCAGGCAGTCGTCAAGCTCGGCCACCATCTTGTCTGCGTTGGTGACGAAGTAAGGCGACAGGTAGCCCCGGTCGAACTGCATCCCTTCGACAACATCGGTCTCGGTTTCCAGACCTTTGTTTTCTTCGACGGTGATGACGCCTTCGTTGCCAACCTTCTGCATCGCGTCTGCGATTTGCTGGCCAATTTCAGCTTCGCCGTTGGCCGAGATGGTGCCAACCTGAGCAACTTCTGCCGAGTCTTTGACTTCACGCGAAGCAGCACGGATGCCTTCGACGACTTTGGCGGTTGCCAGGTCGATACCGCGCTTCAGGTCCATCGGGTTCAGGCCCGCTGCAACCTGCTTCAGGCCTTCTTTTACGATGGCCTGCGCCAGAACGGTCGCGGTGGTGGTGCCGTCACCGGCCTCGTCATTGGTGCGGCTGGCGACTTCTTTCACCATCTGCGCACCCATGTTTTCGAACTTGTCTTCCAGTTCGATTTCCTTGGCAACCGAAACACCGTCTTTGGTGATGCGCGGTGCGCCGAAGGATTTGTCCAGTACCACGTTGCGGCCTTTGGGGCCCAGGGTCACTTTGACAGCATCAGCCAGGATGTTCACACCCCGGAGCATCTTGTTGCGGGCATCGGTGTCGAACTTGACGTCCTTTGCAGCCATGTCGTTTCTCCTTGAGAAAATGTGTTGAGTGGAAGATCAGAGAAAGCGCGGGCTTACTCGATGATCCCCATGATGTCGCTTTCTTTCATCATCAGCAGCTCTTCGCCGTCGACCTGAACCTCGGTGCCCGACCATTTGCCGAACAGGATCTTGTCGCCAGCCTTGACCGCCATTGCGATCAGCTCGCCGCTGTCCTTGCGCGCGCCTTCGCCGGTTGCGACGACTTGGCCTTCGCTGGGCTTTTCTTTTGCGCTGTCAGGAATGATCAGTCCGCCTGCGGTTTTTTCATCGCTTTCGGTACGGCGAACCAGCACACGGTCATGAAGCGGTTTCAATGCCATCTTTGCAGCTCCTTGGGCTCAAAGTTTTGTTTATCCTCCCCTCGCCTTTCGACGAGGCGTTAGCACTCGGTGTGTATGAGTGATAACGACGCATAGCTAGGGAGTCTAAAACGCCGAGTCAACAAGGTGTTTGGGATTTTTTTAACAACGCCTCAGTCAGCCTGTTCCCAGCTGTACGCCCAGTGTTTCAAGCCGTCTGTTCCCTCAGAGGTAAGAGCGTAGACACCTTTTTCAACCTTCTCGAACCACCCATAGTGATTTTCCCGCATCAACCGGGTGGCGACCGGAACACCCGCCGATCTGGCAACCTCGGCCCCTTTGGCCGGGCCGTGTTCTGCCAGAAAGGCCGCGCATTTGAGCGCATCCTGACGGTAGGCCGTCACAATCCCATGACGTGTCGCGCCCCCGGAATTGGGGTCGCCCTCCAGCCGGTTGAATTCACGCAGCAGCCGCGCCGCCCTGGCCTTGTCCTTGCGCGGCACATATGGGCCCGGATCGCATTGCACCTCGACCGTGCCATCGGCACGTACGGTGATCAGACCCAGACCAAGCCTGCGGCACAGCGCCAGATTGTCCCTGAGCGCCCGCCGGGCCGTGCGCCCGGTGGGTTTGCTGACCCCGATATAGACCTGATCCGTGAGTTTCAGGCGGGTAATCGCCTGATGGAAAAGGGACAGCGTGAACCTGAGCTTGAGTTCGACAATCATAGGCGGCTCGTCTTCGCGCATGGCGACGATATCGGCTGCGCCCACTTCTCCTTTGACGGTGTATCCCTGACGCTCCAAAAGCGCCTTGATCGGGGGATAGAGGTCCTGCTCGCGGTTCATGGGCCTATGCTACGCAGATTGTTGAGGAATACCAGACGGGTTGCTTGAACATGGGCCGCAGGCATGGCTATGTCTGGGACACCTTGATGACACAACACCGGATAGGTTCATGCGCCTGCTGACGTTTCTCGCTTTTCTACTGGCCCCGATCACGGCTGCGGCTGCGTGCGATGGGCAGGACCTGCGCCCACTGCTGTCAGATGACGCGCGGGCCGAGTTGCAACGCGCCGTGGCGGACATCCCCTTTCCGGAAGGCAACCACTGGATTGCGCGCAAGGATGATACGGTTCTGCACATCGTTGGCACCCTGCACACTTATGACGAACGTATGGAAAAGGTGGTTGAACGCCTGTCTCCGGACCTGAGCCAGGCTGACGCATTCTATTTCGAAGTCACCCAGACTGACATGGATGCTTTCGAAAAGAATCTGGCCAATAATCTCAGCGCCGTAATGATCACTTCCGGGCCGACCCTGATCGACCTGATGGGAGATGAAGATTGGGCCGCATTTTCGACCGCGTTGCACCAGCGCGGCATTCCCGGCTGGATGGCTGCCAAAATGCGACCGTGGTTCTTGAGCATGATGCTGAGCATCCCGCCCTGCATGATGGAAGATCCGAACGGGACCTACGGCATGGACGCCCGCCTGAACGATCTGGCCGCAGAAAACGGCATTCCGCAATACTCGCTGGAACGTATCGACGACCTGATCGCCATGTTCGACAGCCACCCTCTGGAACAGCAGGTCGAGTCGCTGGTGCGGCTGTCCGGGGCGATGATGGGAAGCAACGATCAACTGGCCACCATGGCCAATGGATATCTGGAAGAAAAGCACGCCGAGATCATACAACTCGCCCGCCTGCAGGGGTTCGAGGAATCCGGGCTGAGCCGGGACGTCTTCGATGAGGAATGGAACGGGTTCGAGCAGCAAATGCTTGTCCAGCGGAATGCCCTGTGGATGGAGCATATTCTGGCCATCACGGATCAGACGGCAGTGATCGCGGTCGGCGCAGGTCATCTGAGTGACGATCACGGTTTGCTGAACCAGCTGGAGCAGGCCGGATACACGCTGACACGCGCCGCTTTCTAAGCTGGTTCAGCGGTTTTCAGACCAAGCGTCGCAGACGGGCTGCTGTGGCGTGACAAGGACGTTTGTCCGCCCTATAACGCGCGCAAATTTCCATTCCGCAGGACGCTGACATGACAACGCTCGTATTTGGTCACAAATCCCCCGACACCGATTCCACAGGCTCGCCGATCCTGTGGTCGTGGTACCTCAACGAAATCAAAGGTGTGCAGGCCGAGCCCGTGCTGTTGGGCGAGCCCAACACCGAAGCGGCGTTCATGCTGGACAACTGGGATCTGCCCAAACCACGCATCCTGGACGATCTGGCAGCGGACACTCCGGTGGTTATCGTCGACACCAACAACCCTGCCGAACTGCCCGCCAACGTCAATGACGCTGACATTCGCGCCATCATCGACCACCACAAGCTGGTCGGTGGTCTGGAAACCAAAGGCCCGATCGACATCACCGTGCGCCCGCTGGCCTGCACGGCCACCATCATGGTCGACCTGATGGGCGACGATGCAGCCAAGATGCCCGACGCCATCAAGGGCGCGGCACTGACCTGCATCCTTTCGGACACGCTGGAATTCCGCTCGCCCACCACCACGCCCCATGACCGCGAGGTCGCAGAGCGGCTGGCGGCCGAACTGGAGCTGGATATCTCGGCTTATGCGGCAGATATGTTTGCGGCGAAATCGGATGTCTCGTCCTTCTCGGATGCCGAACTGATCCGCATGGACAGCAAGGAATACGAGGTCGATGGCACCAAATTCCGCGTCTCGGTTCTGGAAACCACTGCGCCGGCCGTCATTCTGGACCGCAAGGCAAGCCTGGCGGGTTCGATGGTGGATGTCGCCAAGGAAGACGGTGTCGATCAGGTGCTGCTGTTCGTCGTCGATATCCTGAACGAGGAAGCCACCCTGCTGGTGCCCAATGATCTAGTCAAAACCGTTGCCGAGAAAAGCTTTGGTGCATCCGTCGATGGCGACGCCGTGGTTCTGCCGGGCATCATGAGCCGTAAAAAGCAGATCATTCCGAACCTGAAGGTCTGAAAAAACACGCGGGGTCCGTCATTCTGAGTAAAACGGGCCTCGCATTATTGGTCTTCAGTCTGCGCCTTCGGCATTGCGCTTAAACAGACCTTTACCCAACCGACGAAATACAGGGCGGCCACCGATCGATTGGTGGCCAATCCCTTGCCAATCGGTCATAAGGCTCGTGCAGTTTCAGCTTGAGGCCACATATGACCCAGATCGTTCACGCGCTGTCCGAAATCTCCGCCCGCTACAAAGCGTTGTTTGTCGATCTTTGGGGGTGCGTTCACAACGGAATCACGGCCTATCCCGAAGCTGTCGCAGCCCTTCAAGCCTATCGCGCGGACGGGGGGCTTGTTGTGCTGGTCACGAACTCGCCCAAACCCCGTGCGGGTGTGGCCGAGCAACTAGTGCAGTTCAATGTTCCCGCAGATGCCTATGACACCATTGCCACCAGCGGCGATTCCGCACGGTCGGCGATGTTCCGTGGTGCTGTCGGGCACAAGGTTTACTTCATGGGGGAATGGCAGCGCGATGCGGGCTTTTTCGAGCCCCTGAAACTGCTGCACCACCCGATCCATATCGAACGTGTCCCGCTGAGAGAGGCCGAGGGGATCGTCTGCTGTGGTCCCTTTGATCCAATGGCTGACCCGGACGTGAACCGCCCCGATTTCCTCTATGCCAAACAGATGGGCATGAAGCTGCTGTGCGCAAACCCCGATATTGTTGTCGATCGCGGCGAGGTGCGCGAATGGTGTGCCGGCGCTTTGGCCAAGCTCTATACCGAGATGGGCGGCGAGAGCCTGTATTTCGGCAAGCCGCACCCGCCGATCTACGATCTGGCGCGCCGCAGGTTGCAGGAACTGGGCCATGATATCCCCGACAGCGACATTCTGGTGATCGGCGACGGCCCCCATACGGACATTCTGGGGGGCATGGGTGAAGGCATTGATTCCCTGTTCATTTCGGGCGGGCTGGCGGCTGCTGAGACAAAAACGTCGCACCATCCGGATCACGAATCCCTAACGGCTTATATCGAAAGGGAAAAGATCAACCCGACCTACACAATCGGTCGATTGAGATAGCAAGAAAAGACTTGATTTTCTGCAGTTGCGAAGTAATAAAGTTGCCAACCTAGGCCGGATAGTGGTTTTTTCTTTCTCGGTCGATTTCGAGTGAGGGCAACATGTTGGACAATCTTCCACGCGGAACGATCTGTATCGAAGACATCGAAATGGGAATGTCCCGCCACCTGCGCAAAGTGGTGACGGACGAAGATATCGAGATGTTTGCGCAGATCTCGACAGACCGGAACCCGGTGCATCTGGATGATGATTATGCCCGCGATACAATCTTCGAAGGGCGTATCGCGCACGGAATGCTGACAGCTGGGCTGATCTCGGCCGTTATTGGCGAACAACTGCCGGGTCATGGCACGGTCTATATGGGGCAGTCACTAAAGTTCCTGGCCCCCGTGCGCCCCGGTGACATGGTTTATGCCGAGGTCAAAGTCATCGACATCGACTTTTCCAAGCGCCGCGTCAAACTAGATTGCCATTGCTCGGTCGAGGGTAAGAAGGTTCTGATCGGCGAAGCCATGGTACTGGCCCCGTCGCGCAAGTTCGACTGACCGGCAAACACATCCATGCAAAAGGCGCCTGACCGGCGCCTTTTTTGTTGGGACACTGAGTTTTGCCTGTGCCTTTCAGGACGGGCGGGCGCGTTTTCGCCCTTTCAACGCACCGGATTCCAGAATGATCTCTGACACCACGTGTTCACGCCTGTAGGCCATCACATGAACGCCAGACACTCCCGCGATATCGCGAATCTGCTGGATCAGTTCGATACAGATCTTTTTGCCCTCGTCAGCTGGTTTTTCGGCTTTCTCCATCCGCTCGATTACCTGATCGGGGATGTGAATGCCGGGAACATTGCTGCGCATCCAGCGTGCCGCACGCGCTGACGCGATGGGGCCGACGCCCGCGATGATGAACACTTTCTTGTCCAGTCCCGCATCGCGCACACGCGCCATAAATTTCTCGAACAGCGGAATGTCGTAGATGTAATTGGTCTGAATATACTCGGCCCCGGCCTCAACCTTCTTTGCCAGACGATCAGGTCGCCAGTCATAAGGCGGTATGCAGGGGTTTTCGGCAGCACCAAGGAACAGTTGCGGCGGGCGCGTGATCTTACGACCAGAAAGGAACATTCCCTGATCGCGCATCGTGCGGATCGTCCGCAACAGGGTCAGGGAATCGAAATCGAATACCGGTTTTGCCCCCGGCTGATCCCCGACGCCGACGCCGTCGCCGGTCAGGCACAGCACGTTACTGACGCCCAACGCCGCAGCCCCCAGAACATCGCCCTGAATGGCAATCCGGTTCCGGTCGCGGCAGGAAATCTGATAGACCGGAGAATAACCCGCGCGCGTCAGCAAGGCACAAATCCCAATCGAGGACATATGGCAGTTCGCGCCCGAAGCATCGGTTGCATTGATCGCGTCAGCCACTTCGCCAAGCGGTTGGGCCGCCTGATAAACATCCTCGGGGTCGGCACTGTCGGGTGGGTTCAACTCGGCGGTGACTGCGAAACGGCCTGAACGGAGCACCTTCTCCAACCGGCTGTGCGACACATGTCCTTGGGGAACCGGAACATAGCCTATCGGCTCCACCTCGTTGCGATGGGTATCACTCATTTCTTCAGTTCCCGGTTTATCGCGTTGGGTGGTTCGGCGGCCAGTGGTGCCGCAGAAGGTTCATTCTCGCGCGCTTCGGGGAATGCCTCGGCCAGCGCCAACCGGGCAGCATCCCGGGTCTCGCGCTCGTGCGCTGCAATCTCGCGACTGACACGCAACCAGGATGACGAGCCTTTCAACGTGTGCTCCACCGGTGGCAGAACTTCTTTTATTTTGTCGGCTCCGTGCCGCATGCGGCTGGCTCCGTTCCAGGCCAGGGCCCAGACACATTTCATATCCGGCTTCACCTCGCAAAACTCGCCGGGGCGCACGCCGCCACAGGGGCCATTGCGCAATTGCTTTGGGCAGTTCATCGGGCAGGACATGCCGGTCGATGACAACACGCATTGCCCGCACATCTTGCAATCGAACAACAGGGTTTTGACGCCCTTCTCAACCAGTGCGATGGGGCGTTCGACGCGGTTATATCCGATCTTTGCAAATATCGGGTCCATCGCGACCATGCCGCGTTCGACACATTTATAGATCCACTCGAAAGTGCGGGCATGACGAATCGCGAACAGTCGCATTCGGTACATGGGTCTGCCTCCTGTGCTGGGTTCGTTCGAACCTCGCCGGGCTTTGATCCGGTGCGCCTTAATCCAGGGAACCGGATTTTCAGTCTAAACCCGGAGTTTTTTTTGAATCAAGCGGTTGGAGGCGCTTGGCCTGAAATACTTGGATTGGCCTCGTGCGGTTTCCCGGTCAACTGAAATGTTCAAAGCTCAATCACAGGATCGCATTCTTGGAATTCAAACTGCCGCTTGAACAAATTGACTCGCGCCGCTACGCAATCGTCTATGCACATCATCCGGGATATCCAGTTCGTCCAGCCAGAAGATCGCGGCGCCAGCGTGGCAATCGGGAATTTCGACGGCGTTCATTTGGGGCATCAGTCGGTCATTGAACTGGCCCGTAATGCAGCGCCGGACGCGCCGCTGGGTGTGTTAACCTTCGAGCCGCATCCGCGGGAGTATTTTGCGCCTGACGCGCCTCCGTTCCGCCTGATGCGGGGCAATGCGCGAGCGCACCGGCTGGAGAAGCTGGGCGTAGAGAAGCTGTATGAACTGCCGTTCAACGCCGCGCTGGCCGGGCTTTCGCCAATGGAGTTTGCGCGCAACGTGATCTGCGACGGGCTGGGCCTGTCGCATGTCGTGGTGGGTGCCGATTTCTGCTTTGGCAAGGGCCGCAGTGGCACGGCGCAGGATCTGGTGAAGTTCGGGCAGGACATGGGGTTCGGTGTGACGATTGCGCCTTTGATGGAACGGTCGGAAAATGTTGTATCCTCAACCGCCATTCGCACCGCGCTGAGCGACGGCCGCCCACGGGACGCAGCCGCGATGCTGGGACACTGGCACCGGATCGAAGGCGAAGTGATCGGGGGCGAACAGCGCGGGCGCGAGCTGGGCTTTCCCACCGCGAACATGTCCATCGAAGGGCTGCATCCGCCAAAATTCGGTGTCTACGCCGTACTGGTGGATGTGTTGGATGGGCCGCATAAGGGCAGCTATCACGGTGCGGCCTCGATCGGGGTGCGCCCGATGTTTAACGGCCAGGTGCCCAATATCGAAACCTTCCTGTTCGACTTTTCGGGCGATCTGTACGGGGCGACCCTGTCGGTGGGTCTGATCGACTTTCTGCGCCCCGAGATGACATTCGACGGGCTGGAGAGTCTGATCACGCAGATGGATGCCGACTGCGAACAGGCCCGCGGTATATTGACCGCCCTATGAGTGTTGATCCGATTGAACGCGCGGGCCTGCCTGCCCGGTTTTGGGAACGCAAACCCCTGCGCCAAATGAACCAGCGCGAGTGGGAGGCATTGTGTGATGGCTGCGGCAAATGCTGCCTGAACAAGCTGGAAGATGAAGACACGGGCGAGGTTGCCCTGACCTGCGTCGCCTGCCGCTTGCTGGATGATGAAAGCTGCCGCTGCGTACAATACGACATCCGGCATCAATTCGTGCCCGAATGCATCGTCATGACCCCCGGCAATATCGACGAACATGCCTATTGGTTGCCGCAAACCTGCGCGTATCGGTTGCTGTGGGAAGGCAAACCGCTTTACGACTGGCACCCGTTGATATCTGGTACAGCGGACAGTGTGCACGCTGCCGGGGTCTCGGTTCAGGGGCGCACGGTATCTGAATTCGAAACGCCCATGGAAGAATGGGAAGATTACATAATCGAGGAGCCAAGCTGATGCATTTCGCGTCTGACAATTCCGGGCCGGTTCATCCGCAGGTCATGGCCAGGCTGGCCGAGGTCAATCAGGGCTATCAGATGGCCTATGGCGCGGATACGCTGATGAACGAGGTGCGCGACCGTATCCGCAGCATATTCGAGGCTCCGGGTGCTGCGGTCTATCTGGTGGCGACCGGGACAGCAGCGAATTCGCTCGCCCTTGCAACATTGTCAAAGCCTTGGGAAACAGTCTTCTGTTCCCCAGTCGCGCATATCCACGAGGACGAATGCAACGCACCGGAGTTTTACAGCGGCGCCAAGCTGACCCTGGTACCGGGCGGAGACAAGATGACCCCTGAGGCTTTGCGCGGGTCAATTCTGGGCGAAGAAACACGCGGTGTGCATGGGCCGCAGCGCGGACCCGTGTCGATCACACAAGTGACCGAGCGCGGATCGGTCTATTCGCTGGCAGAGTTGCAGGCCCTGTGCGAGGTCGCCAAGACGTACGGCCTGCCCGTGCATCTGGACGGCGCACGCTTTACCAACGCGTTGGTTGCGCTGAACTGTTCCCCTGCGGATATGACATGGAAAGCAGGTGTAGATGCTGTCAGTTTTGGTGGCACCAAGAACGGTCTCATGGGTGTCGAGGCGGTTGTGTTCTTTGATGAAAGCAAAGCCTGGGAGTTTGAGCTGCGGCGCAAGCGCGGGGCGCATCTGTTTTCCAAACACCGCTATCTGTCCGCTCAGATGGCGGCCTATCTGGAAGACGACCTGTGGCTGAAGATGGCGCGTCAGGCCAATGACAACTGCGCCCGCTTGGCCGAGGGGTTGCGCGCCAAGGGGGCCGCATTTCTGCACGAACCGCAGGCCAATATGATCTTTGCCTCATTCCCACGCGCGAAGCACAAGCAACTGCACAAGGCAGGCGCGGTTTATCACCTTTGGGGGGCAGAGCTGGAAGGCGAGGATAACAACGAAAACCTCGCGTGCAGGCTGGTTTGCGACTGGTCCATCGGAGCGGCGGAGATCGATCAGTTTCTCAATCTGCTTTGACGCCTAACGGGGCGTTGGTCTGCCAGAACGCCCGCAGCAAAGCGCCGGTTTCACCAGGGTGTGAAATCGGCAGCATGTGCCCTGCGCCGTTTATGCGTTCATGGCGCGCATCAGGCAGGCGCCGTTGCAGCCCTGCGCAAATCGCGTGGATCACTGGCGGCGTCTCTGACCCGCTCAGCAACAGGGTCGGCATCGATGCGCGCCGGAGCCGATCCGGGTCAAGCAACCCTGCCTGATCGTCATAGAGCACAGGGTGCACAGCCGGAACCGCATCGATTCCACGCACCATATTTGCCCGCATGCGCTCGGGCAAATCAGGCCATTTGGGGCTGATCTTCGTGCTCCACGCCCTGTTGAACAGGCGCGCGGCCAATACCTTGTCACCAGACGCGAAGGCCGCACTGACTGGCTCGGAGTCCCGTTCGTGCTGTTCGAACAACAGCGGCGCATCCTGTTTCGCAACTGCAAAGAACACGGGTTCGATCAGGATCAGGCTGCGCACGCGCTCGGGATGTTCAATTGCCAACCTGAGTGCGATCATCGCCCCAAAGGAATGCCCGATCACATCCGTGGGTTTCGTCAATTCAGCCAAGGCCGGTCTTGTCACTGCGTCAAAGAAATCAACCTGCCCGTCCCAATCCGGGCTGCGCCCATGCGACAGCATATCCGGGGCAACAAATGTCGCACAGCCATTCAGCGCACTGGCCAAACCAGACCAGGCACCGGAATGCGCAATCGTGCAATGGAGGGCGAGCAGTTTCCGATCCCCCTCACCCAAGTGCCTGACGAAAACGGATTGCATCGTGGCCCTGACTGTCACCCGTTCATCTCGGCCAGATGCCGATCCAGATCGTCCAGCCTGTCCTGACCCCAGAACCGCTGGTCGTCGGGCGTGATGTAGAACGGTGCGCCGAAGACACCCCGGTCCACGGCTTCCTCGAGGTTGGCAGCGTAGGTTTCTGCCCCCACCAGCAAGCCGCTGTCTGCCAGACCGGGATCAAACCCGGCTTGCGTCAGACATTCGCGGATGACATCGTCCTGTGCGATATCCTTTTCCTCGGCCCAGCAGGCGCGAAGGAAGGAATGACACAGCTTGCCCACATCGCCCGAGCCGTCCTTGATCGCGGCAATAACCGCATAAGATGACGGGGCCATGTTGGTCGGCCAGTGCCCGGGTTTCAGATTGAACTCCATCCCCAGATTCTTGGATTGGCGCAGCAACTCCTGTGCGCGGTATTCGATACGAGAGATATGCCGGTCTTTCGGAGGGGTTCCCCCGGTGCGCGCGAACAGGGCGATAATGTCCAGCGGTTTATAGTTGATCGTGGCGCCGTGTTTTGCCGCGATTTCTTCCAGCCGCATCCCTGCCAGATAGGAATAGGGCGAGAGTGTCGCAAAAAAGTAGTCAATCTGGGTCATGTGCACTTTCTCCGCTGCGTTACCTTTGCGGGACGGTAAGGCCATGCTAAGCGGTGTCAACATCACGATTCTGTCACATTGCCATTGCTGCCCGGGGACCTCAGCCGATGCCGACACTTCACGAACCCAAGCTTATCGCTGGGAACGCCAACCTTCCGCTTGCCCAAGCCATCGCACGCCGCATGAGCCTGTACCGAGGCGTTGATCAGGGTCTGGTCGATGCGCGTGTCGAACGGTTCAACGACGGTGAGATTTTCGTCGAAGTATTCGAGAATGTGCGCGGCGAGGATATGTTCATTATCCAGCCGACCTCGAACCCGGCCAATGACAACCTGATGGAACTGCTGATCATCGCAGATGCCCTGCGCCGGTCGTCCGCGCAGCGGATCACTGCCGTGATCCCGTATTTCGGGTACGCTCGTCAGGACCGTCGCACCAAGGCCCGCACGCCCATCAGCGCCAAGCTGGTGGCCAACATGCTGACCGGGGCCGGGATCGAACGGATCCTGACAATGGACCTGCACGCGGCCCAGATTCAGGGCTTTTTCGATATGCCCGTGGACAACCTTTATGCCTCGCCCATCTTTGCGCTGGATGTGAGGCATCAGTTCAAGGGAAATCTGGATGAAATCATGGTCGTTTCACCCGACGTGGGCGGCGTGGCCCGCGCGCGTGAACTGGCCAAGCGGATCAACGCCCCTCTGTCGATCGTGGACAAGCGCCGCGAGAAAGCGGGCGAAGTGGCCGAGATGACCGTGATCGGGGATGTGAAGGACAAGATCTGCCTGATCGTGGACGACATGTGCGACACCGCCGGAACGCTGTGCAAGGCGGCGCAGGTGCTGCTGGATAACGGTGCGAAAGAGGTTCATTCCTACATCACGCATGGCGTCATGAGCGGCCCTGCGGTGGAACGGGTGACAAATTCGGTGATGAAGTCGCTGGTGCTGACCGATACGATCCAACCGACCAAAGAGATTTTGGGCGCCAAGAACATCCGCATTGTTCCGACCGCGCCTATCTTTACGCAGGCGATCCTGAACATCTGGAACGGAACCAGCGTGTCATCCCTGTTCGAAGACAAGACGCTGACACCGATCTACGAATCCATGTACCAGATGGATTGAGTTTGGACGGGGCGACAGGATGTGTCGTCCCTTTCTTTTTGAACCACCGATTGCGCACAAGTCTGCCTCATGCGCGCGATCAACGACACAAGCGGACCGATCTCCATGACTGGCAACAAACGCATTGTTCTTTCCAGCGACCACGCGGCAATCGAGCTGCGTCAGGCCGTGGCCAACCACATCGCGCAGCAAGGATGGGACGTGGTCGATATCGGCCCGACGACCCCGGAAAGCACCCATTACCCCAAACACGGCAAGGCCGCGGCACTGGCCGTAGCCTCGGGTGATTGCGGATTGGGGATAATCCTCTGCGGCACGGGTCAGGGCATCATGATGGCCGCAAACAAGGTGCCCGGCATTCGCTGCGGCGTCTGTTCGGACGCGTTTTCCGCCCGGATGATCCGCCAGCATAACAATGCCAATATGCTGTCGATTGGCGCGCGTGTTGTCGGCGAAGGACAGGCGCTGGATATTGTGGATGCGTTTCTGGGTGCCGAATTTGAAGGCGGCCGCCACGCCACACGGGTCGACATGATCGAAGCGCAGGACGACTGAGCTCCGCGCCTGTCCTGCAAGCCCAGGATCAGGAAATGTCCCAGTCGTCCGGGTGTGCCACCTCTCCAAACGCGGTCCAGCTGATCCGGATGCGGGCAATCCGCGTGTCGGACCAAGTCCGAAACACCGCTTCAAACCCTTCTGTGGTGACATTTTCTGCCTGAACCTCGGCGCGCAGGGCTGATGATGTGTCGACATCCCAAAGGGAAATCCCGATCTGAACCATGGGCGGGCTAAGAAACGTGTCCTTGAATTGGATGGGTTTCCGACGTTCGCGGGGGCCTTCGCCAGTCCACATGTCCCCGCCTTCGGCAAATTCCGAAAACAGAACACTTTCACCTTGATCGATGCCAATGGGATGGGTCAGAAATTTTTTCATGTTTTCATCATTATACTTGAATTTCCGCAACTTATCCCTGCTTTTTGGCAAAAGCACGACAAAAAAACGGCCCCGCAATCGCGAGGCCGTTCCAATTTTTCACTGTTAAGCCAATTACAGGCTCATATGCGTCCCAAGCGCTTCCATGTCGGCCAGCAGCTTGGCGGCTTCGTCGACGATCGACATATCGTCGCCGCCCTTTGCCGCTTCGTGCGAGGCGCGTGCCTCGGCAATCAGCTCGTCCATATGCGAACGGGTGATTTCCGAAACCGGAACCGCCTTTTCGGCCAGAACCGACAGGCTGTCGCCGTTGATCTGGGCAAACCCGCCGGTGACCAGGTATTCGCTGGACCCTTCGGGTGCCTCAACCTTCAGCAGACCGGGGCGCAGCGTTGTGATGGTGGGGGCGTGATCGGGCATCGCCGTCATGTCCCCGTCTGCGCCGGGAATCTGGACCGCGGTGACCTCGAGCGAAGCTAAGCTCCGCTCGGGGCTGACGAGGTCGAAATGCATCGTGTTTGCCATCAGGGATACTCCTTAGGCGGCTGCTGCTGCCATTTTTTCGGCTTTGGCGATCACTTCGTCGATGCCGCCAACCATCAGGAAGGCTGCTTCGGGCAGGTGATCGTATTCGCCAGCCACAACGGCCTTGAACGACGAGATGGTGACATCCAGAGGAACCTGAACCCCCGGCGAGCCGGTGAAGACCTCGGCCACGTCGAACGGCTGTGACAGGAAGCGTTCGATCTTACGGGCACGGGCCACGGTCAGCTTGTCCTCTTCCGACAGTTCGTCCATGCCGAGAATGGCGATGATGTCCTGCAGCGACTTGTAGCGCTGGAGAATTTGCTGAACGTCGGTCGCAACCTTGTAGTGCTCTTCCCCGACGATGGCCGGGTCGAGCAAGCGCGAGGTCGAGTCGAGCGGGTCAACCGCAGGGTAGATACCCTTTTCCGAGATCGCACGGTTGAGAACGGTGGTCGCGTCGAGGTGCGCAAACGAAGTTGCCGGCGCGGGGTCGGTCAAGTCGTCCGCAGGCACGTAGATCGCCTGCACCGAAGTGATCGATCCGGCCTTTGTCGAGGTGATGCGTTCCTGCAGGGCGCCCATGTCGGTGGCCAGTGTCGGCTGGTAGCCCACAGCGGACGGGATACGACCCAGCAGAGCCGACACCTCGGAACCCGCCTGCGTGAAGCGGAAGATGTTGTCGACGAAGAACAGAACGTCGGTACCAGACTGGTCGCGGAACTGCTCGGCCAGGGTCAGACCGGTCAGAGCAACACGCGCACGCGCACCCGGAGGCTCGTTCATCTGACCGTAAACCAGGGCCACCTGGCTTTCCGACAGGTTGTCCGGCTTGATCACGTTCGATTCGATCATCTCGTGGTACAGGTCGTTGCCTTCACGGGTCCGTTCACCAACACCCGCAAACACCGAGAAGCCCGAGTGCACTTTTGCGATGTTGTTGATCAGTTCCATGATCAGAACAGTTTTACCAACGCCGGCGCCGCCAAACAGGCCAATCTTACCGCCTTTGGCGTAAGGGGCCAGCAGGTCAACCACCTTGATGCCGGTGACCAGAACTTCCGACTCGGTCGACTGTTCGGCAAAGGTCGGTGCGGGCTGGTGGATCGCGCGAACTTCGGTCGCCTCTACCGGACCTTTTTCGTCGATCGGCTCGCCGACGACGTTCAGGATGCGGCCCAGGGTGGCATTGCCAACCGGAACCGAGATCGGTGAACCGGTGTCGGTGACCACTTCGCCACGGACCAGACCTTCGGTCGCGTCCATCGCGATGGTGCGGACAGTGTTTTCACCCAGGTGCTGAGCAACTTCCAACACCAGGCGCTTGCCATTGTTGGTGGTTTCCAGCGCGTTCAGAATTTCAGGCAGCTGATCTTCGAAGTGCACGTCGACGACGGCCCCGATGATCTGTGTGACTTTGCCTTTTGCATTCGCCATGTTTCGTCTCCGGTTTGTCTCTACAGCGCCTCGGCGCCGGAAATAATTTCAATCAGCTCGTTGGTGATCACGGCCTGACGCGAGCGGTTGAACTGGATCGTCAGCTTGTCGATCATCTCACCCGCGTTGCGCGTCGCATTGTCCATTGCGGACATCCGCGCGCCCTGTTCAGACGCTCCGTTTTCGAGCAGAGCCGAGAAGATCGCGGTCGCAACCCCCTTGGGCAGCAAGTCGGCCAGAATGGCCTCTTCGCTGGGCTCGTAGTCGAAGATGGCACCGCTGTCGTCACCTTCCGATTCCTCGAACGAGGCGGGGATGACCTGCTGTGCCGTCGGGATCTGGGTCACAACGTTGACGAACTTCGAATAGAAGATCGTGGCAACGTCGAACTCGCCCCCGTCGAAGCGGGACAGGATGTCCTTTGCGATGTCCTGCGCGTTGGAATAACCCAGACGCTTGACCTCGCTCAGGTCCACATGCCCAACGAACAGATCGCCAAAATCACGCTTGAGCGCGTCACGGCCTTTCTTGCCGACGGTCAGGATCTTGACCGTCTTGCCCTTGCCGCGCAGCTCTTCCGCCTTCTGGCGGGCCAGCTTGGCGATGTTCGAGTTGAAGCCGCCACACAGGCCGCGTTCAGCTGTCAGCACAACCAGCAGATGGACATCATCACTGCCCGTACCACGGAGCAGCTTGGGGGCGCTGTCGCTGCCCCCAACCGACGCCGCCAGCCCCGCCATCACGGCATTGAACCGCTCGGCATAAGGGCGCGAGGCTTCGGCAGATTCCTGGGCGCGGCGCAGTTTTGCGGCCGCGACCATCTGCATGGCCTTGGTGATCTTGCGGGTCGATTTGACCGACTCGATCCTGTTTTTAAGGTCCTTCAGACTAGGCATCGGAACCTCCTATCAAGCGAAGGTCGCGGCGTATTCGTCGATCGCTGCTTTGAGTTTGTCGGACGCTTCACCTTTGATCTTTGGATCTTCGTCGGTGATCCACTTCAGCAGGTCAGCGTGCTTGCCGCGCAGATGCGCCAGCAGACCGGCCTCGTAGCGGCCAACGTCAGATACATCGATCTTGTCGAGATAGCCGTTGGTGCCAGCGAAGATGACGCAGACGATTTCCGCGTTGGTCAGCGGCGAGTACTGCGGCTGCTTCATCAGCTCGGTCAGGCGCGCACCACGGTTCAGAAGCTGCTGGGTTGCGGCGTCGAGGTCGGAACCAAACTGCGCAAAGGCCGCCATTTCGCGATACTGAGCCAGTTCCAGCTTGACCGGACCGGCAACCGATTTCATCGCGTCGGTCTGAGCCGACGAGCCCACACGCGAAACCGACAGACCGGTGTTCACAGCAGGACGGATGCCCTGATAGAACAGTTCGGTTTCCAGGAAGATCTGACCGTCGGTGATCGAGATCACGTTGGTCGGAATAAAGGCCGAAACGTCACCACCCTGTGTCTCGATAACCGGCAGAGCCGTCAGCGAACCAGCACCGAAGTCTTCGTTCAGCTTTGCCGAACGTTCCAGCAGGCGGGAGTGGAGGTAGAAAACGTCACCCGGATAGGCTTCGCGGCCCGGCGGGCGACGCAGCAACAGCGACATCTGACGATAGGACACGGCCTGTTTCGACAGGTCATCATAGATGATCAGCGCGTGACGGCCATTGTCACGGAAATATTCTGCCATCGCGGTTGCGGCATAGGGTGCCAGGAACTGCATCGGTGCCGGGTCGGACGCGGTTGCGGCGACAACGATCGAATATTCAATCGCACCGGATTCTTCCAGTTTCTTCACCAGCTGGGCAACGGTCGAACGCTTCTGACCGATCGCAACGTAAACGCAGTACAGTTTCTTCGACTCGTCGTCGCCCGCTGCTTCGTTATAGACTTTCTGGTTCAGGATGGTGTCCAGAGCCACGGCGGTTTTACCGGTCTGGCGGTCACCAATGATCAGCTCGCGCTGGCCACGGCCAATCGGGATCATCGCGTCAACCGATTTCAGGCCGGTTGCCATCGGTTCGTGCACCGATTTACGCGGAATGATACCGGGTGCTTTGACGTCTGCAACGCCGCGCTTGGTGGCATTGATCGGACCTTTGCCGTCCAGCGGGTTGCCCAGACCGTCAACAACACGGCCCAGCAGCTCGTCACCGATTGGAACGTCCACGATCGAGTTGGTGCGCTTGACGGTGTCACCTTCTTTGATGTCACGGTCAGAACCGAAGATAACGACACCGACGTTGTCGCTTTCCAAGTTCAGCGCCATCCCCATGATGCCGCCGGGGAATTCGACCATCTCACCGGCTTGAACGTTGTCCAGGCCATATACACGGGCAATCCCGTCACCGACGCTCAACACGCGACCGATCTCGGCCACTTCGGCTTCCTGACCAAAATTCTTGATCTGGTCCTTCAGGATTGCAGAAATCTCTGCAGCTTGGATTCCCATTTATCCGACCTCTTTCATTGCATTCTGTAGGGAGTTCAGCTTCGAACGGATCGAACTGTCGATCATTTTCGAGCCCACTTTGACGACAAGACCGCCGATGAGGCTTTCATCAACGGTCGCATTGATAGTTACGGTCTTGCCCACACGCTCGGACAGCGTCTTGGACAGTTTTTCCAGTTGTGTCTTGGTCAGCGCCTTGGCCGAGGCGACATCGGCGGTCACTTCGCCACGCTCATCAGCCAGCATGTCACGCAGCACCTGCACCAGTTGCGGCACAACAAACAGGCGGCGTTTCTGCGCCATCAGACCCAGCGTATTGCGCAGGATGGCGTTCAGGCCCATCTTGTCAGCAATTGCGGTGATCGCAGCTTCCTGCTGAGTACGCGAAACCAGCGGCGATGCGATTAGGTCGCGCAGGTCGGCACTGTCGCCCAGTGCTGCTGCCAGATCATTGATGCCGGATTCCAGACCCGCAAGGTCATTATTCTCTTTTGCGATCTCGAAGATCGCGGTGGCATAGCGCTCGGCGATGCCTGTGGAAATCGAAGCTGGTTCGGACACGTCCACCCTTCCGATATTTGAGGCCCCGATTTTGGGTAGCGGCCGCTACCTTGGGGCGTGAGGAAACCCCGGCCAGACGGTCGGGGATCAAAATCACCGGGGATGTAGCAGAGGTGAACCAACCAAGCAATACGCTATAGCGGTAACAGATTTATCCACAAAATGTTAATTTTCATACACTTACACCAAGTGCGACCGTTTGGACCGGTCGCGGCAGTTGAAAAATGTTACGAATATGCAGGTTTTTGCGATTCCTGTGACTTTTTTCCCGCGAATTTGTCACTTTGGGATGCACACGGTTGTCACGCAGGCTTTAGCAGACCATCAAGCGCCTTGATAGGCTTCCTGATGGCATCTTTGGTGACATTGCCCCGGGGCGGATGAATGTTCTTTGTGACCTCGACCATCAACACCCCGCCCGCCATGACAGTTGGAATGCGCTGGCCAGTTTTTTCGATCAGACTGCCCGACTTCAACCAGAACCGCCGGAAGGACGGCGGCATGTAAAGAGCCGAGCAATGCGCCTCGGGCAGGAAGTAGTGCGACCTGAGCTGATTTTCCAGCTGAGTGGCGGAATAGGGACGGCCAAAGCCAAATGGCGTTTTGTCCGTACGTGACCACAGACCCGCCCGGTTCGGAACAATGAACACGGCCCTGCCACCGGGGCCCAGAACGCGCCAGCATTCCTCGAGCAGCTGGTTTGGCCGCTCGGACGTCTCCAGCCCGTGCATCACCACAAGCTTGTCCACGTGACCGGTTTCAATGGGCCACCGGGTCTCTTCCGTCAGGACCGAGACATTGGGCATCCCCGCGGGCCAGGGCATCACACCTTGCGGGCCGGGCATCAGCCCGATGACCCGGCGCGCATCGGCCAGATAAGGGCGCAACAGCGGCACGGCAAAGCCAAAACCGGCAACTGTCTGACCTTTGGCTTCGGGCCAGAGCTCGGTCAGCCGCCCGCGAATAGCCGCCTGTGCCGCGCGCCCAAGGGTGCTGCGGTAGTAGAAGTTCCTCAGATCCTGCACATCAAGATGCATTGCGGACATCCGGTCAATCGGCTTAGCTGGGCGCAGTCTAGCAATGAAAGGGCAAAAGGCCATGCCTCTTGAAATCGTTACAATCCCGTGCCTCAGCGACAATTACGCCTTTCTGGCCCATGACAGCGGCAATGGCCAGACTGCGCTGATCGATGCCCCAGAAGCCACGCCGATTCTTGCGGCGCTGGAAGATCGGGGATGGGCGTTGTCACATGTGCTGCTGACCCATCATCACTGGGATCACGTTGAAGGGCTAGCCGAAATTCTGGCCAAACACCCTACAATGGTCATCGGTGCGGCCGCCGACGCGCACCGCCTGCCCCCGCTGGACCAGCAGGTTGCCGAAGGCGACAGCTTTGAGGTCGGTGGCGAACCAGTCGAGGTGATGGACGTTTCGGGGCACACGGTTGGTCATATCGCGTTTTATCTTCCGCAAAGCGCGGTCGTCTTTACCGCTGACAGCCTGATGGCCCTCGGATGTGGACGTCTGTTCGAAGGCAGCCCGGCGCAGATGTGGGCGTCGCTGAGCAAGCTGGCCGCTTTGCCGGACGACACTCTGGTCTGTTCGGGGCATGAATATACACAATCCAACGCAAAATTCGCCATTACCGTCGATCCCGAGAACGCTGCGTTGAAACAGCGAATTGCCGATATCGACCGCGCCCGCGCCGCTGGCGAAGCCACTGTTCCGTCGATTTTGGCGCTTGAAAAAGCCACCAACCCGTTCCTGAGGGCCACTGATCCGGCGATTCAGGCCCATCTTGGTATGGCAAACGCCGATCCTGCGGCGGTTTTCGCCGAAATCCGGGGTAGAAAAGACAGGTTCTGATGCTTATTTGCCCCTCTTCACGGCCACGGTCACAACAAATGTGACTGTCAAGTGAAAGAAAACCCTTGAAGCCGGGCCACGATCAACCAAACTCTAATAGTATGAGGACATGGTTGGGATGGGGTTCCGGCCGAAAGCCCGCCCCCTTCTGACCCAAGACAGAGGAGCACCCGCGTGCCTTCATTCTCGAGCACACTGGAACAAGCCATCCACGCGGCCCTTGCGGCTGCGAATGAACGGCGACACGAATTTGCAACGCTGGAGCATTTGCTGCTGGCGCTTCTGGAAGAACCCGATGCGGTGCGCGTCATGAAAGCGTGCAGCGTCGATCTGGACGAGTTGCGCAGCACTCTGGTTGAGTTCATAGACGAAGATCTTTCAAATCTGGTCACGGATATCGACGGGTCCGAAGCCGTACCGACGGCAGCGTTCCAGCGCGTCATTCAGCGCGCCGCAATCCATGTGCAAAGCTCGGGCAGGACCGAAGTGACCGGTGCCAATGTACTGGTCGCCATATTTGCCGAGCGCGAAAGCAATGCCGCCTATTTCCTTCAGGAACAGGACATGACCCGGTACGACGCGGTCAATTTCATCGCCCATGGCGTGGCCAAAGACCCCGCTTATGGTGAAAGCCGGTCGGTGTCCGGTGCGGATCAGGTAGAAGAAGAAGCTCAGACAGGATCCGGCGACACGGAACAAAAAGAAAGTGCGCTTGGGAAATACTGCATTGACCTGAACGCGAAATCGCGCGCGGGTGATGTCGATCCGCTGATCGGGCGCGCGGATGAGGTGGAACGCTGTATCCAGGTGCTGTGCCGCCGCCGCAAGAACAACCCGCTGCTGGTGGGCGATCCGGGCGTAGGCAAAACCGCCATTGCCGAAGGTCTGGCGCACAAGATCGTCGCCGGAGAAGCCCCAGATGTCTTGGCACACACTACCATCTATTCGCTGGATATGGGCGCACTGCTGGCTGGGACCCGTTATCGCGGCGATTTCGAAGAGCGCCTGAAGGCGGTTGTAACCGAGCTGGAAGAGCACCCCGACGCGGTGCTGTTCATCGACGAAATCCATACCGTGATCGGTGCCGGTGCAACCTCGGGCGGGGCGATGGATGCCTCGAACCTGCTGAAGCCTGCGTTGCAGGGCGGCAAGCTGCGCACCATGGGCTCGACCACCTACAAAGAGTTCCGACAGCATTTCGAGAAGGACCGCGCTCTGTCGCGCCGGTTCCAGAAGATCGATGTGAACGAACCTTCGGTTGAAGACAGCGTCAAGATCCTGCGCGGTCTGAAACCCTATTTCGAGAAACATCACGACATCAAATACACCGCTGATGCGATCAGAACCGCAGTCGAGCTGTCGGCACGTTACATCAACGACCGCAAGCTGCCCGACAAGGCCATCGACGTGATTGATGAGGCTGGCGCGGCGCAGCATCTGGTGGCGGAAAGCAAACGGCGCAAGACCATCGGGGTCAAAGAGATTGAGGCCGTGGTTGCCAAGATCGCCCGCATCCCGCCCAAGAACGTCACCAAGGACGATGCCGAGGTGCTGAAAGATCTCGAAGCCTCGCTGAAACGGGTGGTCTTTGGGCAGAATCTGGCGATCGAGGCGCTGGCCAGCGCAATCAAACTGGCGCGCGCCGGCCTGCGGGAGCCTGAAAAGCCCATCGGCAACTATCTGTTTGCCGGTCCGACCGGTGTGGGCAAGACCGAGGTGGCGAAACAGCTGGCGGATACGCTGGGCGTTGAACTGCTGCGTTTCGACATGTCGGAATACATGGAGAAACACGCGGTCAGCCGTCTGATCGGCGCACCTCCGGGCTATGTCGGGTTCGATCAGGGGGGTCTGCTGACCGACGGTGTCGACCAGCATCCGCATTGTGTGTTGCTGCTGGACGAGATTGAAAAGGCGCACCCGGACGTGTTCAACATCCTGTTGCAGGTGATGGACCATGGCGAGCTGACTGACCATAACGGTCGTACAGTGAACTTCCGCAACGTGGTGCTGATCATGACCTCGAACGCGGGGGCGCAAGAGCAGGCCAAGGCCGCGATCGGGTTCGGTCGTGACCGTCGAGAGGGCGAAGACACTGCCGCGATTGAACGCATGTTCACGCCGGAATTCCGCAACCGTCTGGATGCCGTGATCTCGTTCGCGCCGCTGCCGAAAGAGGTCATTTTGCAGGTGGTCGAGAAATTCGTCCTGCAACTGGAAGCCCAACTGCTGGATCGTGGTGTGACCATTGATCTGACACCCAAAGCCGCCGAATGGCTGGCGGATAAAGGGTATGACGACAAGATGGGTGCGCGCCCGCTGGGCCGTGTCATTCAGGAATACATCAAGAAACCGCTGGCCGAAGAGTTGCTGTTTGGCAAGCTGGCAAAAGGCGGTGTGGTCCGTGTCTCGGTCAAGAAGGGTGATCTGGATCTTGATATCCTTGGCCCGGATCAACCGCGCATTTCGGGTGACAAGCCTCCGCTTCTGACGGCAGACTGATCGCCCACCGCATCAAACAGAAAACCCGCCTACCAAGGCGGGTTTTCTTCGTTTCGCCCAACACAGACAAGGACTCATCCACTCGACCGGAGTCGCGTTAGCGTCTCGGTTATACTGCGTGTGAAACGCCTGTCTGACATGCGCCGCCTTGATTCTCCAACGGCTCTGGTCACTGTGGCCGGTATCGCCAATAACCGGTTGCGGGGCGGCGGCTTGTTTTCGTGGCTGCTGAGGGCCAGAGGCTTTACCTTTCGGTCAGCTTCAACTCGATCCGGCGGTTTTGCGCGTGTGCCTCCGGCGTATCAGCGGGGTTGACGGGCTGGAATTCGCCAAACCCGTTGGCTGCAAGGCGGTTGGGCGGAATGCCCAGCGCGTCAACCATATAGCGCACAACCGACAACGCGCGACCCTGGCTGAGCTCCCAGTTGTCGCGATACCGGCCCGACCCCGCCAGAGGAACGTTGTCGGTGTGGCCGTCGACCCGGATCACCCAGTTCAGACCGGGCGGGATTTCAGCAGCGACACTGCGCAGGATGCTGGCCACCTTGGCGACCTCCTGCTGCCCTTCTTCGGACAGCACGGCGGACCCGGTCGGGAACAGAACCTCGGACGAGAACACGAACCGGTCGCCTTCGATGCGCACCCCTTCCTGACCGCCAAGGACATCCCGCAAACGACCAAAAAATTCCGAGCGATAGCGTTGCAGATCCTCGGCCTGTGCCGCCAATTCCTGATTCTGCCCGGCCAGTGCCTCGGCCTCGGCCTCAAGACGCAGGCGTTCCGCTTCTTCCAGTAGACGTCGCCTGCGTTCTTCGGATGCGGCACGGGCCAGCGCTGCGTTCAGGTCCTGCCCTAATGTCTGAATCTGCACCTCGGCGGCGGCGTTGCGTTCTTCGAAATCGTCTAGCAGCGACTGCAAGGAGCCCAGTTGCCCGCGCAAGGCGGCGATCTGCTGGTTCAGCAGTGCGGCTTCTCGCTGCGCTTCGACAGAGATTTCTTTTTCTTCCGAAAGCGTCGCATTGGCGAGGTCCAACAAGGCCTGCCGCTGCTCGGCCAGAGAACGTTGTGCATCAGCATCCGCCTGCGCTTGCGTCTGCGCCTGCAAAGCGGCTTCAAGCTGGGCCCGCAGTTCATCCGGGTTCACGTCACCAAACTGACGCTCCAACGCGGCACGCGCCGCCTGTGCTGCCGCCAGCAGGGTGAGTGTGTCTTCGGCCTCTTTGCGTTGCGCTTCCAGCGCAAGTGTCATGGCCGTCAGCTCGGCATCGGCATCCTGAAGGCGGTTACGCAATGCCTCGGCGGCGGCAGCTTCGGCCAGACGGGCGGCCTCTTCATCGCTGAGCTGCTGTTCAAGGGAGGTGATCTGGGCGTCCCGGTCGGCGCTGCCTTGCTCCAGATCCGCCACCAGCGCTTCCAGTGCTTCACGACGGGCAGCGGCCAAACGGGCGGCTTCGGTCTGCGCGTCGATTTCCTCGCGGCTTTGGGCAAGCGCCAGGTTCAGCGCCTCTTGCTCGGTCAACAGTTGCGCGCGCTGCGTTTCAAGCGCTGCAATATCGCCCAGTGCCCGTTCCTGTTCGGCCAGCAGGGCGGCAACTTGCGCTTCGAAGTTGGTGATCCGGGTCTGTGCCTGATCCAATGCGGCAGCCTGACGGTCGCGATCGGTGGTCAGTGACGCGATCAGTGACTGGGCCTGCGCCAGATCGTCTTCAGCCTGCGACAGGGTGGTGTTCAACGCCCCAAGCCGCGCCTGCAAGCGGCTGTTTTCGCGTTCTTCCAGCCCCAGCGCACCCGCCAGCGCCGCGATTTCGTCGGCCAATGTGGTCAGTTCGTCTTCCTGACCCGAGATGGTTTCGCGCAGCACAAACTGGATCACCATGAAGATGGTCAGCACAAAGGTCAGCACCATCAACAGCCCCGTCATCGCGTCGACGAAACCGGGCCAGACCGAGCCCTGGAACCGTTGACCGGTGCGGCGGGACAGCGCCATGGGTTATTCTCCTTCCGGCGTGGTACGCACCGCACCGCGCGGCAGGGTCAGCGCCTTGACCAGCAGTTCTATATCCTTTCGGAACTCGTTCATGCTTTCCTGACGGCCCGCCGAAATCTCTTCGAGGATACGCAGCAGCTGCACATCCATCGAGCGCAGGCGCATCCGGCTTTCGGCGTCGATGCCTTCACCCGCGCCGTGATCGCGCATGTGATCCAGCAGGGCTTCCTGACCCAGCGCCACGCGTTCCAAAGCCGAGGTGACTCCTTCGGTATTGGCCTGACGGTTGTTCATTTCACCGATCACATCGACCAGCAAACCCAGCTTGGCGGAAACCTCGGCGCGCTCGCTTTCCTGCGCTGAAAACAGATCCTGCAACGCATCCATCTGTTCGGACATAGCGTCCAGCACCGGCGTGAGCACGGCAATTTCGGCACCGCCTTCTTCTCCACCCGCGAAACCGACACGGGTGATCGAAGACAGCCATTCTTCAAGCTCGCGATAGAAGCGGTTCTGCCCGTGCCCTGCGAAAACTTCGAGCAGACCGACGATCAGCGACCCGGCCAGACCCAGCAGAGACGATCCGAACGCAACGCCCATTCCCTGCAACTGCGCTTCGAGCCCGGTCATCAGGCGGTTGAACACGGCCAGCCCTTCTTCGCCCTCTTGCGGATTAAGGCTGCGGATCGTATCGACGATGGCAGGTACGGTTGTCGCCAAACCGAAGAATGTGCCCAAAAGACCCAGATAGATCAGCACGTTGGTGATATAGCGAGTGATCTCCCGCTCTTCCTCGACCCGTTCGGCTACGGAATCCAGAATCGAGCGGGTTGAAGTGGAGCTGATCTGCGACCTCGCGCCCCGTTCGCGCAGCAATGAGGCCAAAGGAGCCAGCAATTGCGGCGTGCGGGCGTCTTCGCGAACAACACCGCCGACGAAGGCCTCGATCCAGCGTACAGATCCGATCAGTTGCGTCACCTGATAGAAACAGGCAAGAACGCCGATCAGAAAAACCATCAGGATGAAGCCGTTCAGGTACGGGTTGGCGAAGAACACCGGCAACACATAGGGCAGCGCCAGAAACACACCCAGCCCGGACAGGCCGATCGCCATCAACATCAACAGAATCTGCCGTGTTGGATGCGAGAAATGGGGTCTCGCGCCCTGATGTGCCTGCGCCATGCGCGTGGTTCCCGGTATTTGCCTGCTCTGCGTCGAAACTAGCGAAATTCCACTGGTGACGCCAAGAGTTTATGCGGTAATACTGCGCACCCGTTGCGCCAACCACTCAAGATCGGCGTCGCGCAGGCCGATCTCGGCCAGATGTTCGGCGGTATTGTACAGGTATTCGTCATTCGGGCCGCGCCCGCCAACCGCATGGGCGATGATCCGGGCCTGATCCTCCAACGGCATCCCGCCGCAATACTGCACATGGTCGGCATCGATCACATAGGTCACGGCGTTGACAATGTCGCCATTTTCCAGATGCACATCCAGCATACGTTCGACATAGGCCGACGAGATCAGCTCGCGCTCGCGCAGTTCGTGCAGGGTGCGGTCTTCGTGACCGGTTTCAACCGCAAGGGCCAGACCGGTGCAGATCGCGTTTGCCTGTTCGTCCAGCGCCAGCACCAGACCCGGTTCTTCTTCGGTTCCCCGGTGGTGGATCGAGCTCATGCAGAAGGACCGGGCATAGCCATGCAGTGTCGCGCGTTCGCTGCGTGCGACCGGAAAGCCCGGATTCCACAGCAGCGATCCATAACCGAAAACCCACATCGTCATTGCACTGGTCCTTGCCCGTTTGGGCCTATAAACATCAATTCCGAGGCAGGAAAAAGGGCCAAAGCTCATGCGCCGTGTCATACTAGTAGTCATTTTTATCGGCGCACTGTGGAGCGTCTATTGGTTTGTCGCCGGATATGGCCTGCGCGCGGCTATCACTGGCTGGTTTGATCAACAACAGGCCCGTGGCTGGCTGGCTGATTTCTCGGACGTGACAACGGCAGGGTATCCCACCCATCACGTGACCCGCCTGAACAATCCCGCCCTTGCCGACCCGGTGAATGGCACAGCCTGGAGCGCGGACTGGATCGAATTCGAAAGCCCAGCGATCTGGCCCGGACGGCAGGTGCTACGGTTTGCCAAGACGCCCCAACGTCTGTCCTACTACGATCAGACGTCAACGATTGTCGCAGATGAGTTGATTGCGGAACTACAGTTGCAACCCGGCGTTTCGCTTGTGCTTGAGAAACTGGCGCTGACGGCAGGGGCGTGGTCGGTGACCGAGAACACCACTGCACTGGCCGCCGGGGACACCTTAAGTCTGATCATGGCGCAAACATCCCTGCCCGAAGCTTATGCCATTACCGCCCGCGCGGATGGGTTCACACCCGGTGATCGGTTGCGGGCCCTTATGAATTCGGCCGCGTCGCTGCCGCAGTCCTTCGAAACGCTGGAACTGGACATGGTCACCACGTTCAGCAAAGTCTGGGACAGGTCGGCGCTGGAACACAGCAGACCGCAGCCCGTGGCCATAGACCTGCGACTGGCCGAGATCAAATGGGGTGGGTTACGCCTGTTTGCGGCTGGTAAGCTGGATGTAGACTCACAGGGTGTTCCGAGCGGTGAGATCGCCGTCAAGGCCGAGAACTGGCGTGATATGATCGACATGGCAAACGCGGCAGGTGCCCTGCCCGATCAGGCGGTTGATCCTGTTACCCGTGCACTGAATTTTCTGGCAGGGTTGGGGGGCAACCCCAACGCGCTGGACCTTCAGCTGAACTTCCGGGATGGTTTTGTAGCCCTGGGGCCGGTGCCGCTGGGCCCTGCCCCGCGGTTGATCCTGCGTTAACGGCAATACGCTCCGCTGCGGTAGCGTGCCGTATCCAGATGGAAATGATCGCGATGGTAGCCGTCCGAGTTCGGCCCCAATACCGTGCCGAACGGGCCACACGCACCGCGCCAGATCTTCTGCAATTGCTTCTGTGACGGGTTCTTGCGCCATCCTTCCAGGACGGTCACGACCTCACCATCGGCCAACTTGAAGGCCGAAATATCGATGGCGCGTCCTTTGCCGTGCTCGGAAATCCGCGCGCCCTTGCGGTTGTTGCGAGTTCGGCATGCATAATGGGCTGCCACCTGCAATTCGACCACCGGGCCGCGGCGTTTGAAGGTGGGTTTGACCGTTTTGTCGACCCATTTGTTCAGCGCAACTGCGGTGCCGCAATCCATCGTCGCCGGGCGGCTGAGTGCTACACCAGAAACAGAGGTGATCTGCACCGCATCTTTTACGCCACAGGCCGAGTTGTCGCTGCCGACCCTGCCGACGGGCTTGCCCTGAATGGCGATATCTCCGCAAACAGACCCTTTACGCAGCTTGCGCTTCTTGAAAAGCACCTGCTGTTCAAGCGATTCAGGTCTCAAGTAAGGCATCAGCGACGTGTCGGGCCCCAGCAGTGGCAATTCCGATGGTCGCGCCAAGGCGGCAGTGACCTGCGGTGAAACCGGGCGTGAGATAGGGCGCAGATCAGTTATAGCCGCCACTGAAACCGGGGCAATGGCAGACACATCCTGAATGTTGTGCTGGTCCAGAATCGGACGTGCGGGAGGAACCAGAGATCGTTCCAGAGGTGTTGCCTGTGTGGCCACGGCGCACAACGCCATGATCCCGATCAGAAATTGCCCCCGGTATAACCTCATGAACCTGCCTTTCCCCGCCCGAAATCCGGTGCGTCGGTGTCCTGCCCCGCGTCGATGATGCCGCGACGAATAGCACGGGTATGGGTGAAGTAGTCAAACAAATGTTCCCCGTCCCCGGTCCGGATGGCACGTTGCAGCGCAAACAGCTCTTCCGTGAACCGGCCCAGGATTTCCAGCGTCGCGTCTTTGTTGGACAGGAACACATCGCGCCACATGGTCGGGTCGGATGCGGCGATGCGAGTGAAGTCCCGGAAACCCGCGGCCGAGTATTTGATCACTTCGCTATCGGTCACCCGGCGCAGATCGTCGGCCACGCCAACCATCGTGTAGGCGATCAGGTGCGGCGCATGGGACGTGACGGCCAGAACCAGATCGTGATGATCGGCGTCCATCTCATCGACATGGGAGCCCATACCTTCCCACAACGCCCGAAGGCGGGCGATTGCATCCGGGTCGGTTCCTTCGACGGGCACCAGCAGGCACCAGCGATTGTCGAACAATCTGGCAAAACCCGATTCCGGACCGGAATGTTCCGTCCCTGCCAAAGGATGCGCGGGAATGAAATGCACACCTTCGGGGATATGCGGCTGAACTGCGTGAATGACATGCCGCTTGACTGACCCCACATCCGACAGGGTCGCGCCGGGCTTGAGCACGGGTGCGATGTCTTCTGCGACGGCCCCCATTGCCCCCACAGGCACGCAAAGAACGACAAGATCAGCACCTTCGACCGCTTCGCGCGCCGTGTCACAGACGCGGTCGCACAGCCCGATTCTGCGCGCGGTGTCACGTGTCGCCTCGGACCGGGCATAGCCGGTCACTTCCCCGGCCAAGCCCCCACGCTTGATCGCCCAGAACATGGAGGAGGCAATCAGGCCCAGCCCGATCAGCGCAACCCGGTCGTAAATCTGACTCATGCTGCGCCCTCTTTGAATGCTGTAATCACCGCAACGACGCGGTGGCAGGCTTCCTCATCGCCCACGGTGATCCGCAGGGCATTCGGCAGGTTGTAGCCTGCAACCCGGCGGACAATCAAACCCTGCGTTTTCAGATAGTCATCACAGGCCTCGGCCTCGGCCCTATCGGCAAAACGCGCGAGGATGAAATTGGTACAGGACGGGTCCGAGGGTACGCCAATCTTGTCCAGCTCCTCGGCCAGCCACACCCGAAGGCGCGCATTTTCAGATTGGCAGAACGTCAGGAAATCGACGTCGCTGATCGCTGCTTCGGCTGCGGCCAGGGCTGTCAAAGACAGGTTGAAGGGCTGACGCACCCGGTTCAGAACATCGATAATCGATTGGTGCGCATACCCCCAGCCGATCCGCATCCCGCCCAGCCCGTACACTTTCGAGAATGTGCGGGTCATGATTACGTTCTCATACGCATCCACCAAAGACGCGCCGCCATCGAAACCGTCGACAAATTCGGCATAGGCTCCATCCAGAACCATCAGGCAGGTATCAGGCAGACCCTGCGCCAGATGGTCCAGCTCGTCGTTCGAGATCATGGTCGAGGTCGGGTTACCGGGGTTGGTCACAAACACGATCCGCGTCTGGCTGGTTACGGCGGCCAGAATGGCATCCACATCGACTTTGCGGTCGCGCTCGGCCACCATGACCGGTGCGGCACCTGCCATGCGGGCGATGATCGGGTACATGGAGAACCCGTGCTCGGTATAGATCACCTCATCCCCCGGCCCTGCATAGGCCTGAGCGATGAATTGCAGCACCTCGTCGCTGCCGACACCGCAGATGATCTGCGCAGGGTCCAGCCCGTGACGTGCGCCGATAGCCGCGCGCAAACTGGCGTGGTCGGTGTTGGGGTACCGATGCAAAGTGGCCGCGCTGTCGCGCACCGCCTCAATCGCCTTGGGGCTGGGGCCGAACGGGTTCTCGTTCGAGCTCAGCTTGATCACATGCTCAACACCCGCCACATGTGACTGGCCGCCCTGATAAAGCGCGATGTCCATAATGCCGGGTTGCGGGGTGATCTTGGTCATGAGAGGCTCCGTTGATTGGGCCCCTCATACCTGTCTCAACGGATTGAGAAAAGCGGCAATTCCATTATGCGGCCTTGAAGCGCGCAGTCGCCGGGTCGGCGTTGTAATACGGTACGAATTCCTCGGTACGGCGCGACAGGTCATTGACACTGTCGATGATGAATTGAACCGTTTCCTCGCTCATCAGGTACGAGAAATTCAGGCGTACCCAGCCGGGTTTCTTCATCTCTTCGCCCGCAGACAAGGCCGCGTGCAGCGCCTCGGACGCGGCGCGGTCAATCCCCAGCAGGCGGTGGGCATAAGGCCCTGCGCAGGCACAGCCGCCGCGTGCCTGAATGCCGTAGACGTCGCTGAGCATCCGGGTAAACAGCTGCTGATGCACGGGCTGCCCCGCATTGTCGCGCACGAGGAAAGAGAAGATCGGCAGGCGATGCGGGTTATTGACCCCAAGCAATGTCAGGTTCGGATTATCCTTCCACCCGTGCAGCGCCATCTGGTTGTACTGCGCCTCGCGCCTTGCGATTTCTTCCGTGCCGACGACATCCTTGACGATAAAGGCCAGCGCCGCGCGGATGTCGCCGATCACGTTGGGCGTTCCCGCCTCTTCCCGCGCAGACAGGTCCGCGCTGTAGTCATGCCGCCACGGTGACACGAAACTTACGGTGCCACCACCCGGCCAGCTGGGGCAGTTCCGTTTGGCTGCAGCCCGGTTTACGATCAGAACACCCGAGGCCCCCGGACCGCCCGGAAACTTGTGCGGGGAAACGACGATCGCATCCTTGCGCGCGTCCGCCGGCCCCATATCCATCGGCAGGTAAGGCCCGCCTCCGGCGTAATCCCAAATCGCCACGGCACCATGCGCCTTGAGCAACCGCGTCACCGGATCAGGGTCAGTGACAATTCCGGTTACATTGGACGCCGCCGAAAAGGAACCGATCAGAAGATCTGCGCCTGCATGGGTCAACAGCGCGGTTTCCAGCGCCCCCAGGTCAACACCGCCACCTTCGGCTTCGGGGATTTCAACCACAAGTGCCTTGCTTTCCCGCCACGGCAGGATGTTCGAGTGATGCTCGTAAGGACCAATCAAGACAACCGGTTGGTCGGCCTCTGCCACCCCGAGCAGGCTGACCAACCGGTTGAGCCCCGCAGTGGCACCAGACCCGGTGAAGATCACCGCATCCTCTTCCTGGGCACCAACAATGCGGGCTATTTCCGCCCGTGCCTCGCGGCGCAGATGTGTCATGTAAGATCCGCAGTAAGAGGCCTCGGTGTGGCTGTTCGCGTAAAACGGCAACACATGTTGCGCCACAAAGTCTTCGACTTGCCGCAAGGCGCGACCCGAAGCGACGTAATCCGCATAGACAAGCGGCACGTCCCCATGCAGACCCGGGATCAGAACATTCTCTCCGATCAGCCCATCGCGCAGGTTTGAATTGTGAGCGGTGGAACAGAGTTCCGCACGAAACTTGGACAGGGACATTGCATTGGCTCCTAACTGTCCGAGTAATGTGATTTATTATTCGCGCGAAAACTTCACCTTTCTTTGCGTGTGTTTTTAATTTATTGTGTCATATGATCAAACATGGCACAAAAATTAGATCAAATTGACACACGACTTCTGAAAGAGCTGCAAAAGGACGCCACTCTGTCGCAACGGGAATTGGCGGATCGTGTGGGGCTTTCTCAGAACGCCTGCTGGCGCCGTCTGAAGGCTTTGAACGAAGATGGTGTCCTGATCGGTTCAACCGCCCGCATCGCACGCGAGAAATTGGGGCTGAGCCTTGTGGTCTTTGTCATGCTGCGCACGCGGCATCATTCGACCGAGTGGCTACAGGCCTTTCGCAGCCACGTTCTGACGATCCCCGAGGTCGTGGATTTTCATCGTATCGGCGGTGACTATGATTATCAGCTGAAAGTCGTCACACAGGATATGGCGTCTTACGACAAGGTGTATCAACGGCTGATCGAAAAGGTCGAGCTGGACAGTGTCACGTCGTATTTCGCGATGGAAGCAATCGCCGAAGGACGACCATTGCCGATATGATCACGCCGTAAACAACGGGCGTTTTTGCTTGAAAAAGGGCACCGCGATGTCGCGGAATGCGACCAGTTTTGCCGAAGGCCAAACATCCGGATGCGCCACGATCCAGATATCTGCGTAGGGTTGCGGTGAAAGGACCGGAACCTGCACCAAGCCCCGGAGTGAGCGGCCCAGAAACACCGGCATACGCACAACGCCCAACCCTGATTGTGCAGCACCCGCCATCGCGACCATGTCATCAAAGCGCATATGTATCCGCGAGTTCGGATAGATTTTGTCGACGCCGTCCGGCAGGTTCGGCTGCTTTTCATAAAGCAACCAATCCACGGGCGCGTTCGGATCTTGCCGCATTCGCGCGGCCCTTTCAGGCGTGGCAAAACAAGCGCTGTGCTGTTGCGTCAGGCGCAGACCTTTCAACGTATCGCCGGGGTTGCGGCTGATCCGGATCGCAATGTCGGCTTCGCGTCGATTAAGGTCCAGAATCTCGTTTGCCGCGCGCACCTGCAAAGACACAGCAGGGTGCCTTTGAGCAAACTCGCCCAGCGCCGGGGACAGAACATGGGCAATTAACAGTTGCGGCGCGGTTAAGGTCAGTTGCCCTTCCAATCGGGCATCTCGCCCTGACAAACCACGCAGCATCGCGTGTTCTGCGCTTTCCATCCGTGCAGCATATGCAGCGACAAGGTGCGCTGCTTCTGTCGGCCGATACCCGTCGGTCAGCCTTTCGAACAGCACTTCACCTGTCGCAGCTTCGGCGCGCGCTATACGGCGCGCGACAGTTGTGTAGTTGACGCCAAGCTCTTGTGCCGCGGCGGACAGGGTGCGCCTTCGAACCACGGCAAGTACGGCCCGGTAATCATCCCAATGAATATCCATACATGCAAATTCGCACATCATTGATGCAAATACACGCGTTTTCGCAAAGCAGATCACACCCTAGCTTTTGCCCACACATCAAGGAGAAAAGCCATGATCTATGCCTACGCAAAACTCACTGTAAAGAATCCCAACGCTCTGGCCGCATATCGCGAACAGGCCGGGACTGCATTGGCCCGCCATGGCGGAAAAGTCGAACACGCCACCGCAGAAACAACCGCGCTGGACGGCGCGCCGGACTTGCCTGATGTTGCAGCCCTGCTTTCCTTTCCCAACCGGGACGCGGCGCTGGGATGGATCAACGACCCGGAACTAAAAGACATCCACGAGCTGCGTCGCAGCGCAGGCGCGTCAGATATCGTTCTGCTGGGCTGAAAATGAAAAGAGCCGCACCCAAAGGTGCGGCTCTGAATTCCGGATCGGAATGCGAAGATCAGTTCTTCGCGTAGAATTCGACGACCAGGTTCGGTTCCATAATGACCGGGTACGGCACATCGCTCAGGCCCGGTGCGCGAACGAACGTTGCGGTCATTTTCGAATGGTCGGCGTCGATGTAGTCAGGAACATCACGCTCGGCTAGGGCAACAGCTTCCAGAACAACAGCCAGTTGCTTGGACTTGTCACGCACTTCGATGACGTCGCCTTCTTTGACGCGGTAGCTGGGGATGTTGACACGCTTGCCGTTCACTTTGACGTGACCGTGGTTCACGAACTGACGCGCAGCGAAGACGGTCGGTACGAACTTGGCGCGATAGACGACGGCGTCCAGACGGCGCTCCAGCAGGCCGATCAGGTTTTCACCGGTGTCGCCTTTTACACGCTCGGCTTCGGCATAGATGCGGCGGAACTGCTTTTCGGTCAGGTCGCCGTAGTAGCCTTTCAGCTTCTGCTTGGCACGCAGCTGCAGACCGAAGTCTGACAGTTTGCCTTTGCGGCGCTGGCCGTGCTGGCCGGGGCCGTATTCACGACGGTTGACCGGGGATTTCGGACGACCCCAGATGTTTTCGCCCATCCGGCGGTCGATTTTGTACTTGGCAGACGTGCGTTTGGTCACGGCTGATCTCCTTCTTTAGGTCGATGCCCAAACGGGCAACTATGAAGGGCGTTGTCCTCTTGAGGTTTCCCTCATGACAGGCTTCCCCTTGCGGGGGCCACCAACACCAATGAAGCCGCGCTTATATCCGCAAAGCCGGCAGAGTCAACACGGCATTCAACGCAGTTTCGAATATCTGCAAAGATATGTTCACCGCTGGCAGCACAGGCCCCTGCGCGCATAGCGACGGTTGCTGTCACACTGCTTTCATCAAAAAAAATACAGGTCGCGTTCAGGCCGGAAATGCAACGACATTCCCGCCGCCTTCAACACCCGCCTTGTGCACCATCACAACCTCGGTCACGTCGACGATCCAGAATTCTTCATCCCGTGGCGGGCATGCGCCATCGAAAACGATGGTTGGTGCTGCATCATTAGTGTCGGCAACAAGGTTGGCTGAAAACCGCTGCGACCCATTGGTAAGTGTCAAAGCACCGGTCACGTGGCCGGAAACTTCCCGGACAATCGGGAAGCGGTTTTGTATGCGGGTTGCAGCGCCCCGCGCATATCCAATCTGTTCGACGCTGTTCTCGGCTTCTGCGCTCAGCACTATCGCCTGTCCGCGCCATGACCAAGCCGCGCCGACGGCCAGACACGCCAGAGGCGCGTCCTCGAGTCCGTCAATTTCAGTTTGATCCCATGAAATGGCTACCTGACCGTTAACTCCGGCTCTCATCTGCCCACTCGCACTATTTAACATCCCGATATTCAATCATTGCTTATCAGCACCAAATCCGGCGGAAAAGAGACAGGAATGAAGCATTCACAAGAATGTTGCAGAAGTGAATCAAAAATATGTGTTCGACCTGAAATCAATACGCGCCTGCGAACAATCCCGTGTCTTGTTCGTTGCCGGCCGTCCGAACATCAACTGGCTGCGACTGATCAGGGTTCGAAATAGAAACCACCGCCCAGAAAAGCGATGGCCACGCTTGCGTGGCCAGACACTCACTCTGTCGGGTCAAATTGATGAGCGCTGACTTTCGTGTCGCGCCTCATACCTATCCGCATTTGGAATGGCCGCAGCTGCGGCAGGTCATGCAGCCTTCGATCATGACCATGTCGTACTGACCGCAGGACGGGCAGGCTTTGCCACGTGGCGCGTCCAGGTTCACCACTTGCGCCTGGGGATCGGATTTCAACCCCATCCCCTCGCCTTCCAGAAAGCCGATGGCGACCATGTGCTGTTCGATCACGCCCCCGATCGCGGCCAGGATCGATGGGATATACTTGCCTTTGACCCACGCCCCGCCGCGTGGGTCGAAAACGGCTTTCAGCTCTTCGACCACAAAGGACACGTCCCCACCCCGACGGAACACGGCCGAGATCATCCGCGTCAGCGCCAGTGTCCAGGCGTAATGTTCCATGTTCTTGGAGTTGATGAACACTTCGAACGGGCGGCGGCGGCCCGAGATGATGATGTCGTTGATGGTCAGATAAATCGCGTGCTCGCTATCGGGCCATTTCAGCTTGTAGGTCGACCCCTCCAGCGATTGCGGGCGATCCAGCGGTTCGGACATGTAGATGACGTCGCCGCTTTCAATTTCATGAGGCGCATTCGCGCTTTCCCCCGGCACCTTGTCGTCGCTTTCCGAAACGGTCAGAACCGACCCCGTCACATCGTTGGGCCGGTACGTCGTGCACCCTTTGCAGCCCTGATCCCAGGCCTGCATGTAGACATCCTTGAAGGCGTCAAAGCTGATATCCTCGGGGCAGTTGATGGTCTTGGAAATCGAGCTGTCGATCCATTTCTGCGCCGCCGCCTGCATCTTGACATGATCAAGGGGTGTCAGGGTCTGGGCATTGACGAAATAGTCGGGCAGCGCTGCGTCGCCGAACTTGTCGCGCCACATCTGAACGGCGTAATCCACAACCTCTTCCTCGGTTCGCGAGCCGTCTTTTTGCAGAACCTTGCGGGTGTAGGCATAGGCAAAGACCGGTTCAATCCCCGACGACACATTCCCGGCATAAAGCGAAATCGTGCCCGTGGGCGCAATCGAGGTCAGCAGAGCGTTGCGGATACCATGTTCGCGGATCGCATCGCGGACGTCGTCATCCATTTGCTGCATCGTGCCGCTGGCCAAATATTTCTCAGCGTCGAACAGGGGGAACGCGCCTTTCTCCTTAGCCAGATCGACCGAGGCCAGATATGCGGCGCGGGCGATTGCGTGCAACCAGCGTTCCGTCTGGCGCGCCGCCTCGTCGGACCCATAGCGCAGGCCCAGCATCAGCAACGCATCCGCAAGACCCGTCACGCCCAGCCCGATGCGGCGCTTGTCCTGCGCTTCCGCCTCTTGCTCGGCCAGCGGGAATTTCGAGGCGTCCACGACGTTATCCATCATGCGCACGGCTGTCGCGACCAGTTCCTGCAATGCCGGTTCATCCAGATGCGCGGCATCCCCGAACGGTTCGGCAACCAGCCGCGCCAGATTGATCGAGCCAAGCAGGCAAGCCCCGTAAGGCGGCAGAGGCTGCTCGCCACAGGGGTTCGTCGCGGCGATGGTTTCAACATAGCTCAGGTTGTTGGCCTGATTGATGCGGTCGATGAAGATCACGCCCGGTTCGGCATAATCATACGTGGCCTGCATGATCTTGTTCCACAGATCACGCGCCTGAACGGTGTGATAGATCTTGCCGTCGAACTGCAACTCCCACGGGCCGTCGGCCTTGACCGCCTCCATGAAGGGATCGGTCACCAGCACCGACATGTTGAACATGCGCAGGCGGGCCGGGTCGGATTTGGCGGTGATGAACTGTTCGATATCGGGATGGTCACAGCGCATGGTGGCCATCATCGCCCCCCGGCGCGAACCCGCGGACATGATCGTCCGGCACATTGCGTCCCACACATCCATAAAGCTGAGCGGGCCCGAAGCATCTGCCGCCACGCCCTTCACATCCGCGCCGCGCGGGCGGATGGTCGAGAAATCATAGCCGATCCCGCCCCCCTGCTGCATGGTCAGCGCGGCCTCTTTCAGCATGTCAAAGATACCACCCATGCTGTCGGGGATGGTGCCCATGACGAAACAGTTGAACAGCGTCACCTGCCGCGCGGTACCTGCGCCTGCGGTGATGCGCCCGGCGGGCAGATACTTGAAATCTTCCAGTGCCTCGTAAAACCTGTCTTCCCAATGATCCGGATCGTCCTCGACCCGCGCGAGGTCACGGGCGATGCGTCGCCAGCTGTCTTCAACCGTCTGATCGATGGGCGTGCCATCCGCCTGTTTGAAGCGGTATTTCATGTCCCAGATCTGCTCGGCGATGGGGGCGGCAAAGCGGCTCATTGGTGATTCCCTGTGCTGAAAGAGGTATCCAGACTAACACCCACTACACCTTGATGAAAGCCAATCCTGAGCTACAATGGATAGACAGCCAATGGACGACTCTGTGGGAAAGCTGTGGATAAGTACGTGAACCTCATCAAACTTTCGGTTGGTTCGGAAAGCGTGGACTCTCTGATCGCGTGGCAGGACAGCCGAATGCCGCTTTATGAGGACGGATATCCGCGCCACGTAACCCGCATGTGGCCCAAACGTGATGCCGAGATTCTGAATGGCGGATCAATCTATTGGGTGATCAAGGGTGTCGTACAGTGCCGTCAGCGCATTCTGCGTCTGGATGAAGTGATTGGTGAAGACGGTATCCGCCGCTGCGCCATCGTCCTCGACCCAAAGGTACATCGTACACAGAATGCCTTGAAACGCCCGTTTCAGGGCTGGCGATACCTGAAACCGGAAGATTCACCAGCTGACCTGCCGAAAGGGCGCGCGCAGGACGACGCCCTGCCCGATGATCTGAACCGCGCCCTTGCGGATATCGGTGTGCTGTAATTACCGCAGCCGATCCAGCAATTCCGTCAGAACCGCCTTGTCCGCCGCGTCGACCTTTGCAACCCGGCTGCGCCACAATGTGGCCTGCGATTGCAGGATCAAGCCGTCCGACAGGATCTTGAGGTGGTTCGCCCGCAAGGTTTCACCGGACGAAGTGATATCGGCAATTGCCTCGGCGGTTTCGTTCATGACCGTGCCTTCGGTCGCCCCCTGGCTGTCGACCAGAGTGTAGTCAGCCACGCCCGCGTCTGTCAGGAACTCACGCACCAGTCGGTGATATTTGGTGGCAATCCGCAGCCGGTGGCCATGGGTGTTGCGAAATGCTGCTGCCGCCGCGTCGAGATCGTCCAGCGTGTCCACATCGACCCAGCAGGCAGGTGTGGCGATGATCAGATCAGCCTTGCCAAAGCCCAGCTGCGCGATCTCTTCGACCTGCTGTTCCCAGCGCGGAAGTTTTTCTTGCACCAGATCGATCCCGGTGACGCCCAGATGGATACGGCCCGACGCAAGTTCGCGCGGAATTTCGCCCGCCGACAAAAGGATCAGTGAGACGCCGTCAATCCCGTCGACCCGACCCGCATATTCCCGGTCCGAGCCGTTGCGGGACAGCACGATGCCGTGCTTTTCGAACCATGAGACGGTCTTTTCCATCAACCGGCCCTTCGAGGGCACGCCCAGTTTCACACTCATTGCGCGGCCTCCTCGATTTCAAGCATCAGGTCCGGGCGGATCACGCCGCCGATCGCGGGGATTTCGGCCCCATCGCCCAAGCGGCGCGTCAGCGCATCATAGCGCCCACCGGTGGCGACAGGCGGCAGGTCGGGACGGCCTTCGGCGTAGAACCCAAAGACAAACCCGTCGTAATATTCCATCGATGTCCGGCCATAAGACGCTTCGAAATCCAGCCGGGCGACGTCGACGCCACGCGCTTGCAGGGCTGCGATCCGCGCCTCCAATCGGTCCAGCGCCGGGGTGATCTGCGGCAGATCCACTGCCACATCCCTCAGCTGTTCCAACGCGAAGGGCATGGTTTCACGCACATTCAGCAGCGTTTCCAACCCGGCCAGCTCATTGTCAGAGATCGGCGGCGCAGCGCGATCTTCGCGCAGGGCTTTGATCCGGTCGGCAATCTCGGGCGCGCGACGCTTGCCGATCATCGGAACATTAACCGCCATCGGGTCGTCCGCGTCCAAAAGCGCGTCACGGCCTTCGGGCCCCGGTTTACGCCCTGCAAACCGGTCCAGCAGCGCACGAAACCGGCGCGGCCGCCACAGGTGCCGCATCAGCGCGGCCTTGCGGCGGTCTGTGGTCCGAAGCCCTTCGACAGCCGCGGTCAGAATGCCAATATCCCCGGTAGCTGCGCGCAGGGGCAGCCCGCGCAACTGCAGCGCCATCAGCGAAAACACTTCGGCATCGGCACCAGCGGGATCATCGCGGTCAAACACCTCGTACCCCACCTGAATATACTCGTTCGACCGGTCCGGGTCGTGTTCCTGACGGCGGAACACCTCACCTGAATAGGTATAGCGCGCTGGCTCGGCCCCGTCCCGCATGTGCATCTGAACAACAGGCAGGGTGAAATCCGGGCGCAGCATCTGCTCGCCCCGCAGCGCGTCCGAGGTGACGTAGGCACGGGCGCGGATATCCTCGCCATAGAGGTCCAGCAACATTTCAGCGGGTTGCAACAGAGGCGTATCCACCACCTGCGCGCCCGCAGCCTCGAACCGGACACGCATCATCGCGGCACGGGCCTGTATCTGGGAACGGTTGGGCATGGGTCAGTCCTGACTGTTCAGAATTTCACGCACTTTCGCGACCAGATCAGCGCGCGATACTTCGAACTGGCTGGGGCGTTCTTTCCATTCCTCCAGCGTGGCGCTTTCGGCGATCTTAGCCCCAAGGATCAGGTCCTTGATCTGCACGATGCCTTTTGCCTTTTCGTCCCCGCCTTCGATCACCGCAACCGGAGAGTTGCGCTTGTCCGCGTATTTCAACTGATTGCCAAAGTTCTTGGGATTGCCCAGATACACCTCGGCCCGGATGCCCGCATTGCGCAGCTCGGCCACCATCGCCTGATAATCGGCCATCCTGTCGCGATCCATGACGGTGACGACCACGGGGCCTTTGGCCTGGGCGCTGATCCGGCCCTTTTCGCGCAGCGCCGCCAGTAACCGATCGACGCCGATGGACACCCCGGTCGCGGGCACTTCCTGCCCGGTGAACCGCTTGACCAGATCGTCATAGCGCCCGCCGCCCGCAACCGAGCCGAATTGCCGCTTGCGGCCTTTCTCGTCGAAGATTTCGAACGTCAGTTCGGCCTCGTAGACCGGACCGGTGTAATAGCCCAGGCCACGGACGACGGAGGGGTCAATGACAATGCGGTCGGGGCCGTAGCCGCCAGCGGAGAGAAGTTCAGCGATCTGTTCCAGTTCAGCAATCCCATCCGCCCCGATCTTGCTGTCGCCCACGGCAATGCGGAGGTTGGCCAGCGTACCGGCCGTATCGACGGCCTTGGAGGTAAGAAAGGCGATCACCGGGTCTGCCTGATCATCGCTGAGACCAACGCCGTCGATAAACGCGCCCGACGCGTCCAGACGACCCTTGGTCAGCAACTCGCGCACACCCTGCTCACCCACCTTGTCGAATTTGTCGATGGTCCGCAGCACGGCATCCCTTGTCAGTAACTGATTTGCTGCCGCAACCGCCACATTAAAGTCTGGTGTTTGACCACTTTCGACTACCGCAAGTCCAATCGATTCCAGAACACCGTTCAGAACCTTCCGGTTGTTGACCCGTACCAAATAATCGCCGCGTGGAATGCCCACGGTTTCCAGCGTATCCGACAGCATGGCACAGATCTCGGCGTCTGCAGCCATGCTGGCCGTCCCCACCGTATCCGCATCACATTGATAGAACTGCCGATACCGCCCCGGCCCCGGCTTTTCGTTGCGCCAGACCGGACCCATCGCATAGCGGCGATAGGGCGTGGGCAAATCATTGCGGTGCTGGGCGTAGACACGGGCCAGAGGCGCGGTCAGGTCATAGCGCAGGGCCATCCAGTCGCCATTTCCGCCCTCGTCAAACTCCTGCCACGCGAACACGCCTTCGTTCGGGCGGTCCACGTCGGGCAGGAACTTGCCCAGCGCCTCGACGGTTTCGACCGCGCTGCTTTCCAGCGCGTCAAAACCGTACCGATGATAGACACCCGCAATCGTCCGCAGCATCTCGGTGCGCTGCGTGACTTCCTCGCCGAAATAGTCACGGAACCCTTTCGGCGTTTCGGCCTTGGGGCGGGGCTGTTTCTTGGGCTTGGCCATGTGGGGCGTCCTTGGGAGTGTACCTGTTCCGCGCGCGGTCTATCCCATGGCCCGCATCTGGGCAAGGCGCGCTTTCTCTGGCCAAGGCGTCACAGGGTCGCTATGTGCAGCCTGAAAGACAGGAGCATTCCATGCAGCATCTGGAAGAACAGATTGCCCATCTGACCCGCACGGTTGACGAATTGAACGCGGTTGTCACCCGGCAACAGGCCGAGATTGACCGGCTGACCCGCCGTGTCGAGATGCTGCTGCACCGCGAGGCCGAGCGCGCGCAGGAAGGGTCAGGCGGCGTTGTCCTTGGTGACGAACGTCCGCCACATTACTGACGGCTTACAGCCCCAGCGTTGATTTCACCGCGTTGTCGACGACGCCACCCAGCAGGGCGTTTTCATCCCCGGCGCAGCCGTCTTTCAGAGCCGCCACAAATGTTTCGCGCAGCGCGGCCTTTTCCTCGTCCGAACTGGCATGAGCTTCGAGGTCGATCTGACGGTTATAAAGTGACAACGCCGTCATCTTGCCGACCACGTCGACAATGTATTCTTCATTCCCGTCAGCCTCTTCGATGACCGACGCGCATGTGTGATACATGAGCGGCAGCGCCGCTTGCACCATCTGTTCGGCTTCCTCGTCCGCAAGTGCAAAACCGGGCCCTGTAAGCAGCGCGGCGGTTGTGATCACTTTCATCGCGTTCAAACGCATCATCCCGCCCCCGCTTATTTCGAGTTCGCGCCGATCAGCGCACCAGCAATTGCCCCTGCGGCGGCACCCTTGCCGTCGCCGATCAAGGCCCCGACACCGGCCCCGATCACAGCACCTTTGATCGTGTTCTCTTTCTTCTTGTCGTCCGCAAGCGTGGCTGTCGCCGAAACCAAAACCAGCGATGCCGCCGCCCCCAATACAATCGTTCTGAGATTGAGACCTGCAATCGTCATATCAACGCCCTCCCGTGGCATGATCAGAAGACATATTTGCAAGGTCAGCCTAGCGATGCGCTAACTGTCTGGCAACAAAGCGGTGTCAGATCTCTTCGACGGTCATAACACCTTCCAGCGATTTGATCGCGCCCTTGATCTGGGGATTGATCGGAAACACACGCCCAAGGTCGATTTCGACGTCGCCGGGCAGGCCGGGGTCCAGCAACAGCAGCTGGATCGGGCCGCGGGCCGCACCCTTGGCAGCGGTTGCGGCTTCTTCAAGAACCGTTGCAATCGTCGACACTGCCCGCGCTTCGTCGACAAAGATGCGCAGGCCCGTCGCCCCGGCTTCGGCCACCACAGAATCCGCTGGTCCAACCGAACGTCCCAGCAGCTTGAGCTGATCGGACTCCATCGTCGCCTCAACGGTCAGAACCACCTGAGCGCCGGTTTCCAGAAACTCGCGGCATTTCTCCAGTGTGTCGGAAAACAGCGTGACCTCATAAGCGCCGGTCGGGTCCGAAAGCTGGGCAAAGGCGAACCGGTTGCCCTTGGCCGATTTCCGTTCCTGCCGCCCGGCAACCACTCCGGCCATCTTGGCGATCAACGGGCCAGAGCGGGCTTTCTCTGTCACCTCGTCCAGCGTCAGAACCTGTTTACGCTTTAAGGCCGGCATATAGTCATCCAGCGGATGACCAGAGAGGTAGAAGCCGATGGCCTTGAACTCTTCGCTCAGACGTTCAGCCGGCAGCCAGTCGGGGGTCGGCGACAGGCGTGGTTCGGGCAGGTCATCTCCGGCCTCGCCAAACAGCGATACTTGGTTCGAATTCTTCTGTTCATGGATCGCGGCCGAATACTGCACCAGCGCATCTAGGCTTTCAAACACGCGGCGGCGGTTCCGGTCCAGCTCATCAAAGGCCCCGGCGCGGGCCAGCATCTCAAGAGGGCGTTTGCCCACTTTCTTCAAATCCACGCGGCGGGCGAAATCGAACAGGTTGACAAACGGCTTGTCCGCGCGACCCGCAACGATCAGGTTCATCGCCTCGACACCCACATTCTTGAGCGCGCCCAGCGCATAGACCAGATGTCCGTTATCAACATCGAACGTGGCCTGAGATCGGTTCACACAAGGTGGGACATACGGCAGTTCCAGCCCTTTTCGGACCTCTTCGAAATAGATCGCCAGCTTGTCAGTCAGATGGATATCACAATTCATGACGCCCGCCATGAACTCGACCGGATGGTTCGCCTTCAACCAGCCGGTTTGATAGCTGACCACCGCATAGGCGGCGGCGTGGGATTTGTTGAAGCCGTAATTGGCGAATTTCTCGAGTAGGTCGAAGACTTCGCTGGCTTTCTTGGCATCCACCCCGTTTTCTGCCGCGCCTTTTTCGAACTTGGGGCGTTCGGCATCCATCGCCTCTTTGATCTTCTTACCCATCGCGCGGCGCAGCAGGTCCGCGCCGCCCAGGCTGTACCCGGCCATAACCTGCGCGATCTGCATCACCTGTTCCTGATAGACGATAATACCTTGAGTTTCCTCAAGAATGTGGTCGATCAGCGGGTGAACGGATGTGATTTCGCGCAGCCCGTTCTTGACCTCGCAATAGGTCGGGATGTTCTCCATCGGGCCGGGACGATAGAGCGCGACGAGGGCCACGATATCCTCGATACAGGTGGGTTTCATGCGCTTGAGCGCGTCCATCATGCCCGAAGATTCAACCTGGAACACCGCGACCGTCTTGGCCGCTGAATAGAGCTTATACGTCGCCTCGTCATCCAGTGGGATGGCGTTGATCTGGTTCTCGGCCCCCTCGGCAGGTTCATAAAGCTCGGTGCCATCGGCGGCGATGTGCAACTTCCGCCCGGACTTGAAGATCAAGTCCATCGCGTTCTGGATCACGGTCAGGGTTTTCAGACCCAGAAAGTCGAACTTTACCAGCCCGGCCTGTTCCACCCATTTCATGTTGAACTGGGTTGCAGGCATGTCGGATCGCGGGTCCTGATAGATCGGCACCAGCGCGTCCAGAGGCCGGTCGCCAATCACAACCCCAGCCGCGTGGGTCGAGGCGTTGCGCAGCAGCCCTTCGACCTGCTGTCCATACGTCAGCAAACGATCCACCACCTCTTCGTTACGAGCTTCCTCCCGCAGACGCGGCTCATCCTTCAGGGCTTTTTCGATGGAAACCGGTTTTACCCCTTCAACCGGGATCATCTTGGACAGACGGTCCACCTGCCCGTACGGCATTTGCAGCACCCGCCCGATGTCGCGCACGGCGGCCTTTGACAGCAAGGCACCAAAAGTGATGATCTGCCCCACCTTGTCGCGCCCGTATTTCTGCTGCACGTAACGGATCACCTCTTCGCGGCGATCCATACAGAAGTCGATATCGAAGTCGGGCATCGAAACCCGTTCGGGATTCAGGAACCGTTCAAACAGCAGGCTGTAACGCAGCGGATCGAGATCGGTAATTGTCAGCGCATAAGCCACCAGCGAGCCCGCACCCGACCCCCGCCCCGGCCCAACCGGAATATCGTGATCCTTAGCCCATTGAATAAAGTCCGCAACGATCAGAAAGTAGCCGGGGAACCCCATGCCTTCGATGATGCCAAGCTCAAAATCCAAACGTTCCTGATATTCCTCGGCCGTCACCGCATGGGGGATCACGGCCAGACGTTTCTGCAAGCCCTCGTTGGCGATGCGGCGCAGTTCAGCGACCTCGTCATCGGCGAATTTCGGCAGGATCGGATCACGCCGAGAGGCCATGAAAGCGCAGCGTTTGGCAATCTCGACAGTGTTCTCGATGGCCTCGGGCAGATCGGCAAACAGCGTCACCATTTCCTGCTGCGACTTGAAATAATGCTGCGCGGTCAGGCGGCGGCGACCTTCCTGCTGGTCGACATAGGCCCCTTCGGCGATACAGATCAGCGCATCATGGGCCTCGTACATATCCGAGGTCGGGAAATAGACGTCATTGGTGGCAACCAGCGGCAGGTTCTTGGCATAGGCCATCTCGATATGGCCGCGCTCGGTCTGGCGTTCGGCCTCTGGTTGGCCGTCCTCGCCCGGATGACGCTGGAGTTCGATATACAGATGATCCGGAAAGATCGCGGCCAGCCGATCCACCAGCGCCTCGGCCGCCGGACGTTGCCCCTGTTGCAACAGGCGGCCCACCGGCCCATCGGGCCCTCCGGACAGGCAGATCAGCCCGTCGGAGCGGCCCGCAAGCTCGTCCAGCGTGACCTGCGGCAACTGCCCGCCCTTGTCCACGTAAAGGCACGTGCTCAGCTTCATCAGGTTCTCGTACCCCGCCTCGGACTGTGCCAGCAGAACAAGCGGCGCGGGCGTTTTTGGCTTTTCCCCCGGTTGCGATTGAACGTAAGTCAGATCAACCTGACAGCCCATGATCGGCTGGACACCGGCCTGGCTGGCTGTCACCGAAAATTCCAGCGCCGAAAACATGGAATTCGTGTCAGTCACCGCGACGGCAGGCATCTCCATCTTCTCGCACAGGGCGGGCAGTTTTTTCAGCCGCACAGCGCCTTCCAGAAGGGAGTATTCGGTGTGAACACGTAGGTGAATGAATCGGGGGTTTCTGCTCATGAACGGCACGCTACCCTAGCCGCGAGGCATGCAAAAGCCGGAACCTGCGCCATTGTTTGGCAAAATAATCATTTTCGATTATTCGGATTTTCCAGAAGGTGCTTCGGAAAGCGACATCTTCACTGACAAAAAAACGCTTTAGTTTCAAGCAACTGATATTTACACAGGGTGCGCAAATCCACGCCACTTGGCTGTAATGATGCATCATACAGGCAGTTTTTCTTGCCAGATCACGCATGCTGTTTCTAACATCCATTTGCAAGCTATCCGCCCGCCACTCTTTCTACGTCGCATCGAAGGAGGGCACCACCAGGGCGCAACCGGGTAAGGCGACGGGTTTCTCGAATGGACATCACGTTTCTTCTGAATGGAGAGACAGTGGAGCTGACGGATATCAATCCGACAGCCACTCTGCTGGATTGGCTGCGTGAAGATCGTGGCCTGACCGGCACCAAAGAAGGCTGCAACGAAGGCGATTGCGGTGCCTGCACTGTCATGGTGACGGATGCGGGTGGCGCAAAGGCCCTGAACTCGTGCATCCTTTTCTTGCCGCAGCTGCATGGCAAGGCGGTTCGAACCGTCGAAGGCGCCAGCGGCCCCGATGGCGAGGTCCATCCGGTTCAGCAGGCCATGGTTGACTTACACGGGTCGCAATGCGGCTTTTGCACACCCGGTTTTGTCATGTCGATGGTGGCCGGTCACACCAATGGCGCGACGGATCACGACACACAGCTTGCCGGTAATCTGTGCCGTTGCACGGGTTATGCACCCATTATTCGCGCAGCCGAAGCGGCCGAGAAGCATCCCGTGCCTGTCTGGGTCAAGGACAAGCCTGTCGCAACGCCTGCCGCCTCACCCATGCTGCCGGGCTCGTCCGACGCGCTGGCTGCTGTGTATGCCGAGAACCCGAATGCCACTTTGGTCGCGGGCGCAACTGATGTTGGGCTTTGGGTGACCAAGCAACTGCGCGATCTTGATCCGGTGATCTTCCTGAACAGCTGTGACGATCTGAAAGAGATCACGATCACCGACGAAGATATTCGGTTCGGTGCCATGGTCGATATGAACCGCATGGGCGAAGCCTTGGCGGACATTCACCCATCGTATGCCGAAATGATCCGGCGCTATGCCAGTGTTCAGGTCCGTCACGCGGCCACTGTGGGTGGCAACATCGCCAATGGCTCACCAATCGGAGACAACCCGCCCGCGCTGATCGCATTGGGTGCGACGCTGCACCTGCGCAAAGGTGATGAACGCCGGTCAGTCGTGCTGGAAGACTTCTTCATCGATTACGGGAAACAGGACCGCGCGCCGGGTGAGTTTGTCGAAGCCGTCAGCTTCCCGCGTCAGGCGGACCGGCTGAAATGCTACAAGCTGAGCAAACGGTTCGATCAGGATATCTCGGCCGTGTGCGGATGTTTCAACATTACCATTTCGGACGGACGGGTGGCGGCTGCGCACATCGCGTTTGGCGGTATGGCTGGCATTCCGAAACGGGCAACCCATGTCGAGGCCGCGTTGATCGGCAAGCCATGGACGCGCGAGACGATTGACGCCGCTCTGCCCGCTTTTGCCGACGATTATTCACCGCTTACCGATATGCGCGCCTCGGCCACGTACAGGCTTGAGACCGCCAAAGCGATGCTGGAACGGTACTTCCTTGAGGATCAGGGCCAAGTGACCAACGTGCTGGAGGTATCGGCATGAGCGTAACCAAACCCCTTCCCCACGACGCGGCACCGCTGCACGTATCCGGTTCCGCCCGATATGTGGACGACATCCCGACGCCAAAGCGCACATTGCATCTGGCCTTTGGCCTGAGCCCGATCGCCAAGGGCACGATTACCGCGATGGACCTGTCTGCCGTGAAAGCAGCAGCCGGGGTCGTCAAGGTCATGACGGCACAGGACCTGCCCTTTGCCAACGATGTTTCGCCCTCGATCCACGATGAACCGTTGCTGTCCGACGGGACGGTTCACTATATCGGCCAGCCTGTTTTCCTTGTGGTTGCCACCAGCCATCTGGCCGCCCGCAAGGCGGTTCGGTTGGGCAAGATCGACTATGCAGAGGAAACACCGATCCTGACGGTGGAAGAAGCTCTGGCAGCAGACAGCCGATTTGAAGACGGGCCCCGCATCTATGCCAAGGGCGACGCGGACGCCGCGATTGAAAGCGCAGCCCACGTCATCGACGGAACATTCGAGATCGGCGGTCAGGAGCATTTCTATCTGGAAGGTCAGGCAGCCCTTGCCGTGCCGAATGAAGGCGGCGACATGCTGGTCCACAGCTCGACCCAGCACCCGACCGAGATACAGCACAAGGTGGCGGACGCTCTGGGCCTGCCCATGCATGCGATCCGCGTCGAAACCCGGCGCATGGGTGGCGGATTCGGTGGCAAGGAAAGCCAGGGGAATGCGCTGGCCGTCGCCTGCGCAGTGGCGGCGCGGGCAACCGGCAAAGCCTGCAAGATGCGCTATGACCGCGATGATGACATGATCATCACCGGCAAACGCCACGCCTTCCGGATTTCCTATCGCGCGGGATTTGACGAACAGGGTCACATTCAGGGCGTGTCCTTTCTGCAATACGCGATCTGCGGCTGGGCACAGGACCTGTCCCTGCCCGTCGCCGACCGTGCGATGCTGCATTCGGACAATGCCTACCTGCTGCCCAATGCCCGGATTGAAAGCCATCGGTTGAAGACCAACACGCAGTCAGCCACCGCTTATCGCGGGTTTGGTGGCCCGCAGGGGATGGTTGCCATCGAACGTGTGATGGACCACGCCGCGCATGAACTTGGGTTGGACCCGGTGGAATTGCGCCGCCGCAACTATTACGAGCCCGCGCATAAGGTTGCCGAAGTCCAACCCCACGAGAAACCGCTGGGTCATCCCGACCCGCACGAAGACCTGACCAGCCGTGGCGCGGTGGAAACAGGGACGGCCCCGGTCCGCCCCCTGCCCGCTGGCGGCAACACGACGCCCTACGGAATGGAGGTCAGCGATTTCGAACTGCATGGCATGACCGAAGCGCTGATGAAGTCCAGCAACTATGCCGCGCGCAAAGCGGCCATCGAGAAATGGAACGCCGAAAACAGCGTGATCAAGAAGGGCATCGCCTTTTCTCCGGTCAAGTTCGGAATTTCCTTCACGCTGACCCATCTGAACCAGGCCGGTGCGCTGGTGCATGTGTATCAGGATGGTTCGGTCCACCTGAATCATGGCGGCACCGAGATGGGTCAGGGCCTGTTCCAGAAGGTCGCGCAAGTGGCCGCGTCGCGTTTCGGCATCCCGCTTGAGATGGTCAAGATCACCGCCACCGATACGGCCAAAGTGCCGAATACGTCAGCCACGGCAGCGTCTTCGGGCAGCGATCTGAACGGCATGGCGGTGAAAGCGGCTTGCGATACGATCCGCGACCGGATGGCCGATTATCTGGCTGAACGGCATCAGGCCGACCCCTCCGCGGTCACTTTCACGGATGGCCACGTTTCGGTTGGTGAAGAACGGTACACGTTTGCCGAAGCTGCCGCACTGGCCTATCAGGGTCGCATAAGCCTGTCGGCCACCGGCTTTTATAAAACGCCCAAGATCGAATGGGACAGGATCGCGGGACGCGGTCGCCCGTTTTACTACTTCGCCTATGGCGCTTCGGTCACCGAGGTCGCTGTGGACACGTTGACGGGCGAGAACCGCATTCTGCGCACAGATATCCTGCATGACGCGGGCGCTTCGCTGAACCCGGCGCTGGATGTCGGACAGGTCGAAGGCGGTTACGTGCAGGGCGCGGGCTGGCTGACGACCGAGGAACTGGTCTGGGACGGCAAGGGCAACCTGCGCACACATGCGCCCTCGACCTACAAGATCCCGGCCTGTTCCGACCGGCCCGACATTTTCAACGTCGCACTTTGGGATGGCGAGAACCGAGAGGACACCATCTATCGCTCGAAAGCCGTGGGGGAACCCCCGTTCATGCTGGGAATATCGGCCTGGCTGGCGCTTTCGAATGCGGTGGCAGCCTGCGGGGACACCTATCCGGCACTCAACGCGCCCGCCACCGCCGAAGAGGTCTGGCGCGGCGTCCAGAGGATGAAGGGAGATATCTGATGGGATTTGACCTAGAGGCTTTGAGGGAGGCGGTCAAAACCCACGGCAAAGTGGTTCGGGTGGTCATCGCCGGGATCAAAGGGTCGTCTCCGCGCGAAGTTGGTGCCGCCATGCTGGTCTGGGGCGGCGGGCAAAGCGGCACAATTGGTGGCGGAACACTGGAATACCAGGCGGCAAATGCCGCACGGTTGCAAACCACGCCAACCCGCCTGACGCATCATGCACTTGGACCCGAGTTGGGGCAATGCTGCGGCGGTGCCGTGTCGTTGCTGAGCGAGGTCTACGACGCAAACACTGTCAATGATCTGGACGATACGGTCATCGCGTGCCCGGCCACGGGTGACGAGATGCCCCTGTCGGTCAAGCGAATGCTGGCGACGGCGCGCGGACAGGGGATTGCGCCAGAACCGCAGCTGATCGATGGCTGGATGGTTGAACCTGTTCACAAGCCGACACGCAATCTGTGGATCTGGGGCGCGGGCCATGTCGGCCGTGCGCTAGTGGATGTGCTGTCCCCGCTTCCCGATCTTGCGATCACCTGGGTGGACACCAGCCGTCAGCGCTTTCCGGCCACTGTGCCAGCGGGCGTGACAATTGTTCCGGCCATAAAACCGGCCGAGCTGATCCGCCATGCCCCATCCGACGCCGAACATCTTGTGCTGACATACTCGCATAGCCTTGACTTTGAACTGTGCAACAGACTGCTTTTGCACGATTTTGGCTTTGCGGGGCTGATCGGCTCGGCTACGAAATGGGCGCGATTCCGGTCGCGTCTGGCCGCTCTTGGGCATCCGCCTGAACGGATAAGCCGGATCACCTGCCCGATCGGTGACCCGTCGATGGGGAAGCATCCACATATGATCGCCGTGGGCGTCGCCGCACAATTGCTGCGCCCGGCCCTGCAAAACGAGTTGAAGAAGGACCTGAGCGCGTGACCATTCCACTTTTGAGCTTGCAAGGGCTGACCAAAGCCTACCCCGGTGTTGTGGCCAATGATCAGGTGTCCTTTGACATCGGTGAAGGCGAAGTGCACGCGCTGCTGGGTGAAAACGGCGCGGGGAAATCCACGCTGGTGAAAATGATCTATGGGCTTGTGAAGCCGGACAGCGGCACCATGAAGCTGCGCGGCAATCCGTTTGCGCCGCCCGAACCGCGCGCGGCCCGTGCCGATGGGATCGCGATGGTGTTCCAGCATTTTTCGCTGTTTGACGCGCTGAACGTGGCCGAGAATATCGCGCTGGGGATGGAGAATCCGCCCCCGATGGGGGATCTGGCATCGCGCATTCGCGAAGTCTCGGAAACCTATGGTCTGCCGCTGGACCCGTTCCGCACGGTTGGCGATCTGTCCGCAGGCGAACGCCAGCGGGTCGAGATCATTCGCTGCCTGTTGCAGGACCCCAAACTGCTGATCATGGACGAACCGACCTCGGTTCTGACCCCGCAAGAGGTCAATATCCTGTTTGAGACGCTGAACAAGCTTCGCTCCGAGGGAACCTCGATCCTTTATATCTCGCATAAACTGGAGGAGATCCGAACGCTGTGCGACCATGCCACGATCCTGCGTCTGGGCAAGAACGTGGGCGAATGTGTTCCCGCTGAAACCTCGGCGCGCGACATGGCCGAGATGATGGTCGGTTCGACGTTGCAGACGCCTGAACGCTCGGGCCGGGAACTGGGCGAGGTCGCGCTGGATGTCAGCGGGCTGTCAGTCCCCTCGCCTTCGGAATTCGGCACCGCATTGCGCAATGTGCACATGACGGTCCGCAAGGGCGAGGTTCTGGGCGTCGGCGGTGTTGCCGGAAACGGGCAGGATGAATTGCTGGGCGTGCTGTCCGGGGAAATCCTGACATCGGCGGATGCGATCAAGTTCAACGGTCAGGCAATCGGCAAGCTCGGCCCGACAGCGCGCCGCAAGCTGGGCGTTCTGACCGCGCCTGAGGAACGGCTCGGCCACGCGGCGGCGCCCGACATGAGCCTGACCGAAAACGCTTTGCTGACCGGATCTGTGCGGGAAGGGCTTGAGAAAAACGGCTTCTTGAAATGGTCCGAAACCCGGAGTTTTGCCGAAAAGATCATCGAAGCCTTCGACGTACGTACGCCCGGGCCCGAAAACGCAGCGCGGTCCTTGTCCGGCGGCAATCTGCAGAAATTCGTGATTGGACGCGAAGTGCTGCAAAACCCTGATGTGTTGGTGGTAAACCAGCCAACCTGGGGGGTGGATGCCGCGGCGGCCGCGTCGATCCGGCAAGCCATACTCGATCTTGCGGCGAAAGGCACAGCGGTGGTCTGCATTTCGCAGGATCTGGATGAGCTGATGGAAATCTCGGACAGTTTTGCGGCCTTAAACGAAGGTCGGCTGAGCGCACCGCGCCCGACCACCGGCCTGACCGTGGATGAGATTGGCCTGATGATGGGCGGTGCCCATGGCATGGAGGTGGCACATGTGTGATCTGCTGAATCGCCTTCGGCGAGAGTATTTGCAAAAAGATGAAACATCTGGGGGGATGAGCAGTTGATTGTATTGGAGAAACGGCCACAGCCGTCCAGGGCCTGGTCTTATGCGACCCCCCTTGTGGCGGTGCTGGCGACAATGGTGTTTGGCGGGTTGCTGTTTGCCATATTGGGGAAAAACCCGGTCGAAGCCATCGGTACCATCTTCTGGGAGCCGCTTTTTGGCGAGTTCGCATTCTATTACCGCCCTCAATTGCTGGTCAAGGGCGCCCCGCTTGTGTTGATCGCTATCGGATTGTCGCTGGGATTTCGAGCCGGTATCTGGAATATCGGGGCCGAAGGGCAATACATCATGGGCGCCATATTCGGTGCGGGCGCAGGTCTGGCCTTCTATCCGCTCGACGCCTGGTACATCTTCCCGATCATGGTGGCCGCAGGCGCATTTGGCGGCTGGCTGTGGGCAACGATCCCGGCTTTGCTGAAAGTGCGTTTCGGCACCAACGAAATCCTCGTGTCGCTGATGCTGGTCTACGTGGCCGAACAGATGCTGGCCTCGGTCTCGCTGGGTTTGCTCAAGAACCCCGAAGGGTTCGGCTTTCCCGGCTCGCGCAACCTGCAATCCTATGAAAGCGCGCACAATGCCGAGCTGATTGCCGGTTCCGGGATGCATTGGGGTGTTGTCGCGGCCTTCATCGCGGTGATCTTTGCCTATGTTTTGCTGAACCGTCACATGCTGGGGTTCCATATCCGTCTGACGGGTGAGGCCCCCCGCGCCGCAAAGTTTGCAGGTGTGAATCCAGCGCGCCTGATCCTGTTCTGCCTTGGAATTTCGGGCGCTTTGGCCGGGTTGGCCGGGATGTTCGAGGTGTCCGGCCCGTCCGGTCAGATCAGCATCGATTTCAATGTGGGTTATGGCTTTACAGCGATCATCGTCGCCTTTCTGGGCCGACTGCATCCGGTGGGTATTCTTTTGGCCGGGGGCCTGATGGCGCTGACCTATATTGGCGGTGAAATCGCACAATCGCAGCTGGGCCTGCCTGCCGCAGCCATTCAGGTGTTTCAGGGAATGCTGCTGTTTTTCCTGCTGGCCTTCGATCTTCTGACAAACTTCCGCATCCGTGCGGCTCGTAGCGAGGTGGCGTGATCATGGATCTTGGTCAAATCAATCCCGTTCTTCTGGTTGCTTCGCTTATGGTGGCCGCAACCCCCCTTCTGCTGGCCGCGATCGGAGAGCTTGTCGTGGAAAAGGCAGGCGTTCTGAACCTTGGTGTCGAGGGCATGATGATCGTTGGCGCGATCAGCGGTTTTGCGATCTCGGTCGAAACCGGATCGCCCTGGCTGGGCTTTGTTGCTGCCGCCATTGGCGGGGCCGTGCTGTCGCTGCTGTTCGTCTTGCTGACACAGTTTGCGTTGGCCAACCAGGTTGCCAGCGGCCTTGCGCTGACCCTGTTTGGCCTGGGGTTCAGCGCCCTGATGGGGCAAAGCTATGTGGGCGTCAAACCACCCAGCATGGGCGATATCCACATCCCCTTGATCAGCGATATTCCGGTCATCGGCCCGATCCTGTTTCGGCACGATCCCATCCTGTATCTGGGCATTGCGCTGACCGCTGTGGTCTGGGCCGTCCTGAAGTACACCCGCGTCGGGTTGATCCTGCGGGCGGTTGGTGAAAACCACGATGCCGCCCATGCGCTTGGCTACAAGGTCATCAAAATCCGTATCATGGCGATCCTGTTTGGCGGGGCCTGCGCGGGTCTGGGTGGAGCTTACATCAGTCTGATACGTGTGCCGCAATGGACCGAGGGCATGACCGCAGGTGTCGGCTGGATCGCACTGGCGCTGGTGGTGTTTGCCAGCTGGAAACCGTGGCGGGTCCTGCTGGGTGCATATTTGTTCGGCGGCATCACCGTCTTGCAGCTTAATTTGCAGGCAGCGGGCGTTGCCATTCCCGTCGAGTATCTGGCAATGTCACCCTATCTTATCACGATCCTTGTGCTTGTGATCCTTTCGGCCGACAAGAGCAGCGCACCTGCCTCACTGGGCCGGACCTTCCATGCCTCACACTAGGGGCCAACTGAACCAACTTGGGGAGTAACTACATGAAATTAAAATCGCTTCTGACAACTGCCGCGATAGCGCTTGGTCTTGCGACCGGTGCAGTGGCACAAGACAAAACCAAGGTCGGTTTTGTTTATGTCGGCCCTGTCGGCGACGGCGGCTGGACCTATGAACACAACAAAGGCCGTTTGGCGATCGAAGAAGAGTTCGGCGACAAGGTCGAGACTGTATTCGTTGAATCAGTACCCGAAGGCCCCGACGCCGAGCGCGTGATGACCCAGATGGCGCTGGAAGGCGCGGATCTGATCTTTACCACCTCGTTCGGCTATATGGATCCAACCATCAATGTGGCCAAGAAATTCCCGAACGTGAAGTTCGAGCACGCGACCGGCTACAAGACCGCCGACAACGTCTCGGTCTATTCAGCGCGTTTCTACGAAGGCCGCGCGGTTCAGGGGCATATCGCGGGTAGAATGACCGAATCGAACATCATCGGCTATATCGGGTCCTACCCGATCCCCGAGGTGATCCGCGGTATCAACTCGGCCTATATCCACGCCAAGAAAGCGAACCCGGATGTACAGTTCAAGATCGTCTGGGCCTATACATGGTTCGACCCGGCGAAAGAGGCTGACGCTGCATCGGTTCTGATCGAACAGGGCGCCGACGTGATCCTGCAGCACACTGACTCGACCGCACCGCAGGCCGCCGCACAAGAGGCGGGCAACGTGATCACCTTCGGTCAGGCTTCGGATATGAGCGAATACGCCCCCAAACCGCGTGTTTCCTCGATCATCGACAACTGGGGACCCTACTACATCGCGCGCACAAAGGCCGTGATGGACGGCACCTGGACCTCGTCCAACACCTGGGACGGTATCGGGCCGGGCATGGTAGAAATCGGTGAGATTTCGGATGCAGTTCCCGCGGACATCAAGGAAGAGGCACTGGCCCTGAAAGCCGCGCTGGCCGATGGCAGCTATCATGCCTTTACCGGACCGCTGAAAAAGCAGGACGGCAGCGACTGGCTGGCCGAGGGCGAAGTGGCCGACGACGGTACTCTGGCCGGTATGAACTTCTATGTCGAAGGGCTGGAAGGCGATATCCCGCAATAAACGGCGCGGATAGAAATGCATAAAGGCCCGCAGGATTGCGGGCCTTTTTTTTGGCGTTTTCGTTTCGGTCACATTACCGGATGCCCGGGATTCTACGGCCGCAAAGACCTACGGAACCTTTAGGCCATGTCCTGCGTTCGCCACCCGATCAGGCTGAGACACGCAAAAACGATCGCGGCAACGCAGACAATCGAGGGCCCTGCCGGAGTGTCGAATACATACGCAGCCCTTAGCCCTGTGATGGCCGAAAGCGCACCTATTCCCGCAGCAATCAGGGCCATGGATTCTGGTGACCGTGCCAGGTTTCGCGCAGCAGCCGCCGGAATGATCAGCATTGCGGCGATCAGCAACACGCCCACAACCTTGATCGCCACCGCTACGGTCACAGCAAGTGACAGGGTCAGGATCAGTTGTTCTCGCCTTGGATCGAAGCCGCTGGCATAGGCCAGTTCTTCGTTCAGTGTCGCGGTCAGAAGTTGCGACCAACGCCAGACAATCAGAGCCACGACAAGCGCCGCACCGCCCCAGATCACGACCAGATCCGAACGGGAGACCGCCAGAATATCCCCAAACAGATATGCCATCAGGTCAATCCGGACACCGGACAGGAATGAAACTGCTACCAGCCCGAAGGCCAGCGCAGAATGCGCCAGAACCCCCAGCAGCGTGTCCATCGCATAACCGCGACCCGCCAAAAGCGAAACGGTCAGCGCCATGACCAAAGCGACGGCCAGCGCACCCGTGAAGATCGACATCTGAAACGTCAGGGACAGGGCCACGCCCAGAATTGCGGCATGCGCGGTCGCGTCGCCGAAATACGCCATGCGACGCCACACGACAAAACATCCAAGGGGGGCCGCCGCAAACGCCACGCCAATACCGGCGAGCATTGCCCGCATCATGAAATCATCCAGCATTATTCCGCCGCTTCCTGTGGGTTCGCATCATGATCATGATCATGATGGTGATCATGTTCATGACGATAAAGGGCAAGCGCACCGCCTGTTCCGGTTCCGAACAAGGCCCGATACTCGGGTGCCGAGGCGACCACGGCCGGCGATCCTTCGCAACAGACATGCCCATTGAGGCATATCACCCGGTCCGACGCGCTCATGACCACATGCAGTTCGTGGCTGATCATCAAAATGGCGCATCCGGACTCGCGTCGGACTGCCTCGATCTGCTGGTAAAAGCTGGCCGATCCCCGTTGGTCCAACCCCTGTGTCGCTTCGTCCAGCAACAAGATGTCCGGGTGGTTGATCAAAGCTCTGGCCAGAAGTACCCGCTGGAACTGTCCGCCGGACAACTGTGACATCTGGCGTTTCAACAGATCCGGCACACCCGCCGATTCAAGCGCCTCGACACATTGCCTGCGCGACACAGGTTCGGTCAGACGCATGAACCGCTCGACGGAAATTGGCAAAGTCGGATCGACATGCAGCTTCTGCGGCACATAGCCGATTTTCAAACCGGGTTTCAGTGACACGTGACCGGCGGAAGGCCGTGTCGCACCGATAATGGCCCGCAGCAGGCTGGTCTTGCCTGATCCGTTCGGGCCAACGATGGTCACGATTTCACCCGGTTCAACGACCATATCCACATGATGCAGCACGGTATGCGCGCCATAGCGGACGCTGAGTTTCTCGACAGTGATCAGGGCCATCTTTATGCCTTTTCGGTGCAGTCAGGGCAGAGACCTTCAGCCTCTACAACCGTTCGCTCGATCTCGAAACTTGCCGCGCGCGCGGCAGCGCCAAGAACACCTTTGGAGGGGGCGGACTGCGCCTCGGCTACGGCATCACATTTTCGGCAAATCATGAAAGCAGGTGAATGCGCCGCGCCGGGATGAGAGCAGGCGACAAACGCGTTCAGCCGCTCGATCTTGTGGACAAAGCCGTTCTGTACAAGAAACTCCAACGCCCGATAAGCGACCGGAGGCTGGGACCCGAATCCTTCGTCGCGCAACCGATCAAGGATTGCGTAGGCGCCAAGGGCGCGATGTTCCTGCAACAACATCTCAAGAACCTTGCGGCGAACCGGCGTCAGACGCAGCCCTTCCTCTTTGCACCGGGCTTCGGCAGATGCCAGGGCCGTTGCGACACAGCTCTGGTGGTCATGTTCCTGAAACCCGACCGGGGCGGTGTCTTTGCCAGGTACCGGGTGCACATCACTTGTCATGTTATTTCATATCATGTATTGCCACTTGAAATGTTATAAAATCACACAGAGAGCTCTATGTCCAGAACGCTTCTTCTTCCATTGTCGATCACAGTTGCATTGCTGGGTGGACCGGCCCGCGCAGATGCGCCAAACGTTGCCGCGGACATTGCCCCGGTTCATTCGCTGGTGGCCCGTGTCATGGAGGGTGTGGGAACACCTGCCCTGATCGTCGCACCAGGTGCCTCGCCCCATGAATACAATCTGCGCCCGTCCGAGGCAGCCGCGTTGCAAAACGCCGATCTGGTGTTCTGGGTAGGAGAAGACTTGACGCCATGGTTGGAAAGCGCGATAGAAACCCTTGCCCAAGGCGCGACTGCCACTGCCCTATTGGACGCAAAGGGCACAGAGCTTCTTGAGTTCCGGGAAGACACATTGTTTGAGGCGCATGATCACGCGGACGATGCGGGTCACGAAGACCATGACGACCATGACGATCACGAAGGCCATGATGATCATAACGATCATGATTCTCATGACCCACATGCCTGGTTGTCGCCAACGAATGCCAAAGCCTGGCTGACCCTGATCGCGGATCAACTGTCATCAGCGGATCCCGACAACGCCGCTGCGTATTTGGCAAATGCCAAAGCGGCGCGCGAAGAAATGACCGCGCTTTCCGCAGAAGTGGCAGAGTTGCTTGAACCGGTTCGCGGCGGCAACTTCATCGTGTTTCATGATGCCTACCAGTATTTTGAGGTCGCGTTCAATTTCCCTGCATCAGGCGCGATTTCCCTGAGCGACGCGTCCGACCCAAGCCCCGCGCGTATTGCCGCTATTCAAGGTCGCATTCACGCCGAAGGCATCAACTGCGTATTGTCTGAACCACAGTTCAATCCGGGCATCGTCGAGACCGTGTTGGATGGAACATCGGCGCAATCCGGTGTGATCGATCCACTGGGCTCGGCACTGGAACCGGGGCCGTCTTTGTACCCGCAAGTCATTCGTAACATGGCGCAAACCCTGTCGGAGTGTTTGAAAACCCGTTGAGCCGGGACTGGGATCGGGACGCGGGAACCTGCCGGGGTGCACCCAAAAAGGCCAAGTCCCGGCCCGCGCATCAGGTTTCGAACATTGGAGAAGCGCATCAGACCTTGGTCTGTAGCGCGTCAAGCAATTGTCGTTCATAGTCGATTGCGAAATGAGACCCAAAATTACCGACCTGACAATTGGCAACTGGTCTTTGTCGCGCGTTTTTCTCGCGGCAAGTGTTGTGGTCATGGGGACTGCAACGGTGTTTGTTGGTCACTGGGTATCGAACCGGATCGAAAATGCGGTTGTACAAAATTCCGCCAACTCTGCGGCATTGTACATGGAAAGCATTTTGTCCCCACTCAGCCAGGAACTGGCGCATGGAGACCGCCTTTCCGAACAGGCCAGCCGGGCGCTGGACGAGATTTTCATCACCCAGCCGATGCGCGAACGCATTGCCTCGTACAAGTTCTGGAAACAGGATGGCGAGATTGCCTACGCATCGGATTCCGCCATCATCGGTCGCCGATTCGAGCCAACAGACGACCTGAAACGCGCATGGGCTGGAGAAATCTCGGGCTCATTTGAAGAGCTGGACGACGAAGAAAGCGCGGCAGAGGCTGCGCTTGGCATTCCATTGCTGGAAGTCTACAGCCCCATTCGCGAAATCTGGTCGGGGGAAATCATCGCGGTCGCCGAGTTTTATGAAAAGGCCGATCAGCTGGAACTGGACATGGCCAGAGCCCGAAGAACAAGCTGGTTGATCGTTGGCTCGGCCTTTGCGGCAAGCACGATTGTTCTGTTTTCCATTATCGCAATCGGCGACAACACCATTCGACGGCAAGGGCGCCTTCTGAACGATCGTCTTGCCGAAAGTGAAAAGATGGCCGCACAGAATGCCATGCTGCGGTCGCGCGTCATTGATGCATCGGAAAGATATGCTGCGCAAACGGACAGGTTCCTCAAGAAACTCGGCGCGGAACTGCATGACGGCCCTGCCCAATACCTGTCTCTCGCCGCCCTTCGACTGGAGGCTGCATTCGGCGACAGGCCGGAGATGCCCACCGAGGCCGAAGAAATTCAACAGTCGTTGCAGAAGTCTTTGGCAGAAATTCGCGCCCTGTCACGGGGGCTGTTCGCACCGGACATCGAAAACCTGGCGCTCGTTGATGTCGTGAAAAGAGCTGTCGAGGACCATTCCGAGCACAGCCCTTTTCGCCCTGGTATTTCCTTTCATGGCAATCCGTCGCCTGATTTGTCAATCTCGGGCAAGTTGTGCGTTTTTCGGTTCCTGCAGGAAACGCTTTCCAATGCCGCAAGATATGCGCCCGCGTCCCAGTGCACTGTCACCTGCGACGTACAAGATGATCGCATTACCGTTCAGGTCAGCGACGACGGCCCCGGGTTCGCCCCCTCCGGCGAGACGGTTTTGCGTGAGGACGGGGGCCAGGGCCTTGTCGGCTTGCGTGACCGGGTCGAAAGCATTGGCGGTCGGTTCGAGGTGACATCAACCCCGGGCAAGGGCACCACCGTTGCTATGACATTGTTTCCCAGAAAGATGAGTGCATCATGACAACATCCGTCGTTATCGCAGATGATCACCCGATTTTCAGGGACGGTTTGCATCGCACATTAGAAGAGGCTGACGGCTTCAAGGTTCTCGCCGCCGGATCAAATGCGGATGAGGCCGTTTCCCTTGTCCGAACCCATCAGCCTGACATCGCCATCCTCGACCTGTCGATGCCCGGCGGCGGCATTAGCGCGACCCGTCGAATTGCTGAAATGGCAAACCCACCTTTCATTGCGATATTGACGGTCTCTGAAAACAGCAGTGACGTTGCAGACGCTTTGGAGGCGGGTGCCATTGGCTATATCGTCAAGGGCGTGACAGCACGCGAATTGACAGCTTCGCTGCGCAGTATCGCCTCGGGCGAAGGGTTCGTCTCGCCGGGTCTTGCTTCGCGTATGCTGCTTCAGATCAATCGCGGAAACGGGTCGCAGCAAGAAGCTGACGCCATAGATGATCTTACCCATCGCGAAGAGGAGATTCTTCGGCGCGTCGCCAAAGGGCTGAGCAATCGGGAAATAGCCGATGAGTTGGGAATACAGGAGAAAACCGTCAAGCATTACATGACGGCGATCCTGTCCAAGCTCCATGCGCGAAACCGGGTGGAGGCCGCTCTTATCGCGCATGAGGCCTGGAACAAGAAAGACTAGGGGTCAGGCGCTCAAAGACCGGGGCGGTCTCTCAAGAAAAGAAACCGCCCCGCACAATCGTCAAAGTTAGTTACTCAGTTGGCAATCGCCTGAAGTCTGCTGCGATCCGCCGCAGTTGCGGTTCTTTCTACGACAGTCCGGTTGAACGGGTCTTTCAACTCGTAACGCCCGCCCTCGATCTCTTCTTTCCAGCCGTTTGCGTAACTAACTTCGATATTGCTGCCCTGAATTTCGATTTTTGCCGGGTTACTTCCAGCGCCACCACTCTGCCCGGGCGAGCGCACGCTGTCGATTGAGATACCGTTTGCCAGTGACCGAAGGCGCGAAACGTCGGCACCGGTGGCCGGTCGTTCCTCGACTGTTCGGTTCTGCGCGTTCTTTCTTTCGTACCGGCCGTTTTCAATCTCTTCCTTGGTGCCGTCAGCATAGCGTACTTCTATGCCGCTCGCGCTTGTCTCGACCTTTGTTATTCCAGCCGACCCCGATGACTGCCCCCCAGACTGAGACCGGTCCTTCTTATCGCCCCGACCCGAGCGTGACGAACCATCGTCATCATCATCATCGTCGTCGTCATCATCATCGTGACCACCTTTACCCGATCCGGAATTGTCGTCACGATCACCGCCGCTGCCCGACCCGGAATTGCTGTCATGGTCATCATCCCCGCCGTTGCCGTCACTCCCCTTCCCGCTTTTTGCAAACGCGTAAGCAGGTTCCAACCGCAGATGACCGTCTGCGTCAAAAACCGGCACATAGGGTGTCATCACAATCAGCGACGCCAGCGCAACCGTGCTGAGAAGCTGACCAGTTCTTTTCCGGGTATTCATTATCGTCTCCAATCCTGTTCGAGGCGTTATCCTGTATTGGAGGCAGAATATCCCGGGCCCGGCTTCGCTACATCGGGCTTAGGTCTGATGATTTTCCGGCCGAATGTCCGGACCGGAGAAGCTAAGAATTACAATTCCCGAATCTCAACCTGATCCAACACTCCTATTTTCGCTCTGAGCAATGAGGGACCGCGTGTCGGTGCCGACAGCACTGACGGTGGAGGCGTGTTGGTTTTCATGTTGGGGTAAGAGTCGGCTTCAGGTAGCGTCAGAATGAGAGCGCTTTGATAGCTGTTCTTTGCTCCGTAGCGTAGCACCGTTGTAGCACCGGGTTCGGCAGGGCCAAACACAGAAAGCGCCCCTTGGGGCGCTAAGTGCTTGATATCTGACTGGAATTTTTGGTTGCGGGAGTAGGATTTGAACCTACGACCTTCAGGTTATGAGCCTGACGAGCTACCGGGCTGCTCCATCCCGCGACACTTTTTATGACCTACCGCTTACGCTACTTGAGGTCTTT